>NZ_PJPV01000147.1 GCF_002864045.1 Endozoicomonas acroporae | reverse complement strand
TTTTTCACGCATCGTTCTGGGATATCGTCGCCAACTGCCTGGGCATCTTTATGTACTGGCTATTCAGTCCAGCGCACTCAACACCACCTGATTTAATGCCTGTTCCTTTTCTTTCTGACATCAGCCAACTCTCTTTATTAACTGTTAACATATTATGATCTTGTTATTTCAGTTGGCAAACAGGTAAGTAGTTAACCAAATGAAATCGTATTTTCTGACTAAGTGGACAGTCACTCTGCGGCGTTACAACTACGGTCACATAGCTACGGCTATGCTCCCTACGTTGTGCCTTGCATAGTAACTGCCCACTTAGCCAGAAAATACGATTCCATTTGGCCAACTACTTAAGACTAATTGAGGACGATAACCCTGATCCTGTATTGGGTATCTCTGGCTGCAAAGTAGCCGATCCAGCTATCGTTATCAGCATCTGTCCATGATACCAGTTGATCAGCCAGCATTTGGGTACCTCTGGCCCCCAGATCCTTGACATAGGGCAGTAACACATAAGCCATTGCACCGAGAACCAGGCCATTGGTTGCGGATGTCACTGCCCTTTGCAAGGCAATATTCAAGCCACCGGTAGTGTAATAATTCAATAGCCCATTCATGGCGTAATAGGTTGCTATCGGAAGAATGGTTGCTGCTGCTACAGGAACTACATAGCCTCTGATGTTTTCGGGCAGAGGGATCAGTTGATATCCTGATGAAGTTATCGCCTCCGCCCGCTCACCAATAGAGGTTATCTGATGCTGCAGGTTGGTGATCAGGCTTGTGTCGTCTGAATCTGAAAGGCTCAGGCGTTCATCCTGGCCTGCCGGTATCATTTCATTTAACTGGTAAAAACGATACCCGATTTCCAGCAACCCGGCTCCTGAGGCAAGAGCATAAGCTGACGTTGCATCCCACCCCCTGCCTTTAAAGTACGTCATATAGCCATTGTGAATGGTGTATTGAATACTGGTCTTTATCGAGTTGTTAAAATCACCGGCAAGGTCAGGCAAATGGTCAAAGCCCAGGTCATTTCGAATTAAAGACAGCGCACCTCCGGGAACGTTGCCAATCATATTCAGGCCATACCCGACCATCAGCATGGCAATACCGTCAATGGTTTCATCATTCAGGCTATGGAGCATGGGCCATTTCCCAAAGACCTGATGCAAGCGACCTTCGTTATGTAGCGTCTTCAGTGAACTGCCAACAACGGAAGACATGCAGTTAAGCATTCGATTGGTGGGTGTTGTCCTCATGAATAGTCTGAACGTTTCTGTCTTGCTCATCTCAATTACGTTTTTTTCAATTTTCCCGGTGTTTACCTCCGCCGCTGATGGTCTGTGCAGATCGCCGGGCACCTTTCCGCCATGATTCGCCAGTAATGAATATGCGGTAAAGCCTTCAACAAAATCCGCAGCGCATTGGGCAAAGAGAGAGTCAGTATCCGTAAACACCTGATTCTGGACAAGGTTCCGGATTGAATGAATAACATCAATACCCAGAAGTAAATAATTCCAGCGTAAAAGATTTTGCCAGAATGAGTGTGGCTGCCAGGTTACCATGTTCATGGCAATAATGGGGACCACCTGAGGAACAAAAGCTCCCACAGCTGCTACCCTGGACAGGTTCTCCTCTTTCTCAAGTATGATTTTTACTTTTTTACCCACCATTTCATCCGTGGTGTTCAGTGTCAGATTAATGAACCGATCATTATTTGCACGCTGAATTTTCCCATTATCAACAACAGAAGATTCCTTGTCATGCCAATACATTTTATTTGACTCTGCGTTTCCTGAACTGAAAAAAGCCTGATCATGTTCTGATTGAAGTCGTATGGGTATTTTTCCGTAAATTTGTTCTTTTAATATCTCGGTATCAATTTCCAGCTGAAGTGGTGTGTTGTCTTTTACTGTAATCTCCACAGAATTGTTATTGCCGGGAGATAGCTTCGAAATATTAACAGCAAAAGAATTAACAGGAAAAACTGAGAAGATAAAAAATATCAGAAAAATTTTACTGTTAAACAACTCAGATACGAGGGGCAGCAGGGGGAGGGGATAATAAGCAGTCGTATCTGATTTAAATGTTTCAGGTTTTTTTCTGGATTTGAAGGATGATAGAAAAGCCATTATTTAGCACCTAAGTAGACAGGCTCTCCTTTGCCACAGAAAAATCTGGAATAACATTGTTTAAAGTTGTTATCTCTGTTGTAGAGAAAAATTTTCAAATATTTTAAACGAATTTAATATTTTTTTATCATAATGAATTGGGATACAAAATTTGTTTTTATTCCCTTTGCACTCCCATAAATGGATTGATAAAGATTTACATCTATTATCAAAATCAGTTTTTTGACTGCTGATTTTCAGCAACCACATCTATACGGTAACGAATCGTATCTGCCAGAAAATATTCTGACCAGCTTCCAGGCTCTGCCTCCATAAATTGAAGAATTGGCTTTTGTACAGTGTGCGCTGCCCAAATACCATATCTCTGAAGAACAGGGGACAATAAATGCGTGGCAGCACCAAGCACCATTCCTTCATAAGTGGCGTCAAATAGTTTAAACAACGGAGATGAAACATCAGATCCAGTGGTTAATTTAAATGCACCATAAATAACAGCAGGTATTGCGACACCCAGTGTCAGTAGTTGAAGTTCAGATAATTCCGGCAGTGCCAGGGATTTATTGAACGATACTCCTATTGCTTCGGCCCGCTTGGTCAATGAATGCACCTGATGAGTCTGGTCCCGGCCTGACATCCCCTGTTGGGCATACAGCCTCAGCAGGATTTCAATAACCCCTGCACCTGTGGCCATTGGCAGAGCGTAGCGCTCATTAACATTATGAGATTTGAGTTGGCCCTTAAAGAAATCTTCATACCCTGCATGAAGAGTATACTGAGTGGCTTTAACGATTGACCGGTCCAGTTCATTCTGCAATGCAAGATCCTCAATTGCATTAGAAAAACCAATGGTTTGCTTCAGTAACTTAAAGAAGTCTCCCGCCTCAAAAGCAAAGGTATTAAAGCCATAGCCGACCATGATTTTTGCCAGGCCATTGATCGACTCTTTGTTCAGTCCTTGCAAATATTGCCACTCGTCACCAATGTGATTTTTCTGGATATCAAACAGTGCTGATGCCACTGTGTTTGAGATACAGTCCATCAGCCTTTTGAAGGGGGCACTCATAACATAAGCCCGGATGGTTTGGCTTTTGGTTCTGGACGATGCCGAAGTTTCTCCATAATTGGCAGCTTCAAAAAGCAGGAACCCTTCAATAAAATCTGCTGAACATTGCGTTGCCAAGGATTTGTGGTTACCAAACGTTTGGCTCAGAACAAGGTTTCGAATCGATTTAACAAGATCACCTCCCAATAGCTTATAATTCCATCTCATGAGTGCTTCGTAGAAAATAACGGGCTTTGGACCGAATGTAACTTCATCCATGAAGATAACAGGAATCATTTGAGGGAAAAATGCAGCAAGGGCTGATAACCTGGAAAGATCTTTCTCTTTTCTTATTCTGATTTTTATAATCTTGTTGAGGTGGCTTGCTTCTGGCGTGAGCGTTAAATAAATCAGCTCATTGTGGTTAACTCTATTATTATTTTCTTTTTTCAGTGCATTGATTTGATCGTGCCAAAATATCTGTTGCTCACCATTTTCAAATAACAGGCTCTCATTTTCCAAAATAATTTGTACAGGAATTTTACCCTGAAGATCTTTCTCAAGATCTTTGGTATCAATGGCAATTGTGATTTCCTGCTGTTCTGAAGCTACTATTTCTAAATCAGAATTACTGTCTGGTGATAAAAGGTAAACTTCATCTTGATGAGAAGCACAAGCCAGTGAGAAGTTGCACAATAAGACAATCAAGGATATCAACCCGGCAAATCGAAGGGTCTGGAAACTCTGGAAGGGGTCATTGGACACAATTATTCTTGGCATACCTACCATCCTGAATGGGAGGCATTCCATTGCCATTTCAATCTAAGGTTAACTATTTCAGGCCAGGGGCCTGAAATAATCTGACGATTATAATTGTTGTTTGCTTATTATTAGGCAATAAATTAGTGAAAAAGTTTCTCAATGTGAGAAATATCGCTATTGCTTCCAGTCAAAACCACAATATCACCGGCATTTAAAATCATTCCGACTTGTGGTTGCAGCACCATGTTATCTCGACGGACCTCGACAATTGAAACGTCTGTACCTTTAAAATCAAGAGACTCGATGGTTTTCTGATCTGCCGCACATTTTTTGCCCAGGGTAACGGCGTGGCGATAAGTTTTCGTATCATTCTCCAGCAGGTAATCACTGATGCCCGGATAAAAGCCGTTGAGGATTTCATACCCTTTGGTTCTGGCTTCATGGACTCTTTGACGAACACGAATAGGGTTCATACCCAGCATCAACAGGGCATGCTTGACAATGACCAGGCTGGACTCCAGAACCTCTGGAATAACCACCGTTGCCCCGGCCTTTTTCAATGCGTCGGACTGACTGTCATCCCGCGTGCGGACAAGAACGGGAACCTCGGGCGATTGCTGTCGAACAGCCTGTAGGATTTTAAGCGCATTTTCGGGGCGGTCGATACAGATAACCACCTGACTTGCCCGCTCCAGTCCAACCGCCATCAGCAGTTCTAACTTCCTGCAGTCCCCAAAGAAGACCGGATCACCGGCAAGACCCGCTTCATGTACATGAATAGGGTCATCATCAATGGCAACATAGGCTTTGTTTTCCTGGGTCAAAAAGCGGGCAATGGTTTGCCCGACACGGCCATAACCACAGATCAGGGTATGGTGGTGTATATGGGCAGTTTGCTTGCGGACTTCCTCTTCTTTTATCCGATGAATACTCTGTTCGGATTTATCGAACTTGACCAGTTTAACGATGGCATTGCTGTTTCTGATCAGAAGCGGCGCAATGATCATCGATAAGATGGTAATCGCGAGTACAACAGAAGTCAGGTTGCCGCCACTCTCACCATATTGCGATGCCAGGGCAACCAGGGCGAAACAGAACTCGCCACCCTGGGCCAGTGACAGGCTGGTTCTGAGGGAGATATTTTTGCTCTCGGCAAAGGTTCTGGTCAGGGTGTAGATCACCAGAAACTTAAAGACGATCAATGCTACCGTACCCAGAAGAATCTCTTTCCAGAAAGTGACCAGCACATCCATATCCAGCATTAAGCCAACGGATACGAAAAACAGCCCGAGGAGCACATCCCGAAAGGGTTTGATATCGGCTTCAACCTGATGCTTGTAGTGGCTCTCACCCATCATCATGCCTGCCACAAAACCGCCCAGCGCCATGGATAAATCCATTGCGTGAGAGAGCCAGGCGGCCATCAGGGCAATAACCAATGCCATAAGAACAAACAGTTCTTCAGACCTGGCCTTGGCAACTTCGTGAAAAATAAGGGGTAGAACCCATTTGCCAATGGCCAGCATGATCACCACAAACACAACCCCTTCGGCAAAGGCAAACCCGAGGGAAGAGGCGATGGAGTCACTGCCTCCACCGATCAGGGCAGGAATCATAATCAGAAAGACAACGGCGGCAATATCCTGAAATAGCAGGACACCGATGGCCAGTTGCCCCTGGCGGGAACGTATTTCGTTACTCTGGGTGAGTTCCTTGGAGACAATTGCGGTGGAGGAGAGCGCCAGTGCCGATGCACAGACAAAGGATGTGAGTACGGCAAAATCAAAAGCGATCAGAACCCCAAAAATGCCGACGCCTGTCAGGAGTACCTGCAACCCACCCAGGCCAAATACCTCTTTTTTCATGGCCATAATGGTTTTCATGGAGAATTCCAGGCCTAAGGTAAACAGCAGGAAAACCACCCCGATCTCGGCCAGCAGGGCAATATCAAAGTCCTGCTGTATCAGTCCGGAAGTTGTTGGCCCAAGAATGATGCCGACAAATAAATAACCCAGGCTTTCCGGCAGTTGGAATCGCTTGAAAAAGGCAATAGTGACGGCTGACAGAGCCAGAATAAGCATGAGTTGATTGAAAAATGTAAAGTCCATGGGATCGCCAGCTGAATTTATTAATGCCCAGAGAGAGTATAAGCAAAAACATCATACTGTAGTTATATCTACGTAATCTTTACTAACTCTACGGTTATATTATCGCTATGATAGACACCCTTTTTAGGGAATAGTTTATGATTCAACTGACTTTATATACCACTTCCGGATGTCACCTGTGTGAACAAGCTGAACAAATGCTCAATTTTCTGCAAAAGCAGCAGGTTTGCCGATGGGTAGCTGTCGAGATCAGTGAGGATGATCGTCTGGTTGATCGTTATGGTGTCCGGATTCCGGTCATCGCGTCAGCAGAGGGCAGGGAACTTGGCTGGCCATTTACCCTTGAGGCGTTGAATCAGTGGCTGATAACCCCCGTTTCAGGATAGGATAGCAACATCGACGGTTGTTAATTGGCAGGGATCGCATGATTAACTACGCTCTGGCTCAAAGACGAGAATCGCGTGCCAGGATGGCATCGTCCGGGCTTAATGACAGTAACACTGGAAAGAACGTGTCTGACGACAAAAACCGCCTCCTCAAACTGGCAACCTATGCCTCAGTGGCAACGGCAAGCCTGCTGATCATTGCCAAACTTATTGCCTGGTTTATGACCGGCTCCATGAGCCTGCTGGCTACCTTGCTGGATTCCACCATGGATATTCTGGCCTCCCTGATCACATTATTTGCCGTCAGGATTGCCATTGCGCCAGCGGATGAAGACCATCACTTTGGCCATGGCAAGGCTGAGCAGCTTGCCGTTCTGGCTCAGTCAGCATTTATTGGTGGTTCGGCCATTGTTCTGGTGCTTAACTCGCTTGACCGGATAACCGGTGAGGACGTGATGCTGGAAAATGAAAGCGCCGGTATTGTGGTGATGGTCTTTTCCATCATTGCCACACTGATCCTGTTATCCATACAGCGCTATGTCATCCGAAAAACCAACTCAGCGGCTATAAAATCGGACTCACTGCATTATCAGGTGGATCTTCTGACCAATATTGCGGTGCTGGCTGCGCTGATTGGCACCAGCTATGGCTATCACCAGGTAGATAATGTTCTTGCCCTGCTGATTGGCGGTTATATGTTGTTCAGTGTCAGGAGTCTTGCCTGGGATTCCATCGAGCAGTTGATGGACAAGGCACTGCCTGAGGAAGAACTTCAGGAAATTGAGAAACGGGCCCTCTCGGTTGACGGTGTTCTGGGTATTCATGACGTTAAAACCCGGATGTCCGGCTCAACCCCGTTTATTCAGATGCATCTGGATCTTGAGCCACATACGCCGCTGATCTATGCCCACGATCTCGGCGTTCAGGCCAAGCGGGCAGTGCTTGACTACCTGCCCGAAGCGGATGTTATTGTCCATCTTGACCCGGAAGGGCATGATCACTAGGAGGCTGACCGAGAATAGACTGCCCTACTGCGGTGGCAGCAAATTGGTCTAAAAAGTCGGAAATTTTTAGTAAATAGAACCACTATTCACTAAAAATTTCCGACTTTTTATCCTCAATTTTCTGCCATCCTCGCTACGGGGTCGCCTAGACGGGCGCTATTCTCGGTCAGCCTCCTGGAGATTAAAGAATTCCAGTGATGTTGCCCTGGCTTGCCGGACAACCTGTTCCGGGGATTGCCCGGTGTGCGTGGCGATCATTTGCACAACCTCAAAGAGAAAGGCTGGTTCATTTCTCCGGTTTTTCGGCTTTTTCGCCAATGTTCTTGGCAGCAACCATGGTGAATCGGTTTCCACCATCAATCGGTTTGCAGGAATATCTTTCATCAGCGGGAGAAGATGGGTTCCCCGTCGTTCATCACAGATCCAACCGGTAATGCCAATATGGCAGTCCAGGTCCAGATATCGATACAGGGCTTTCTTATCGGCTGTGAAGCAGTGTACAACCAGTTTGCTGACCTGATCCCGGTAATTTTTAATGATATCTGCAAAACGTTCTGAAGCATCCCGCTCATGGCAAAACAGTGGCAGGCCAGACTCAATAGCCAGCTCCAACTGACGCTCAAATACTTTCTCCTGAACAGGCCGTGGGGAAAAGTCACGGTTAAAATCCAAACCGGTTTCGCCAACGGCCACCACCTCTGGTTCACTGTATAAGGCTTTCAGCTCTTTAAAGGTCTGGGTATTGGCATCTTTGGCTCCATGCGGATGGATACCGGCGGTACAAAAGCAGTGTTTTGAATATTTTCTGGCCAGCCCCAGTACCTTCTGTGACTCTGTCAAAGAAGTACCGGTGAGGATCATGGTGGTAACACCGTGCTCAACCGCACGACTGACAACTTCATCACGATCCTGGTCAAAAGCCTTATCACTGAGGTTAACGCCTATATCCACCAGCTGCTGTGTCATTGAGAATCCTGTTATAACCCGTATGTTTGCCGGATATTTTGCTGTTGATTCTGCTTATAAACAAGGTTCTCATCAACAGGCAATAGCCGTATCCTTAGGCGCTAATATTTTCAGGCTAAAAAATTTACAGGAGCAATGGCGGATGCAAGTCACCGGGCTGGCGATCTACCCAATCAAATCAACCAGGGGAATACCCCTGGAAAGCGCCCATGTCACCCGAAGAGGTTTTGAGCATGATCGCCGCTGGCTGTTGACGGATGAACATGGCAAGTTTATCACTCAACGGCAATATCCAGAGCTGGCAACCGTGGTCACATCCATTGTTGATGGGGGATTACTGATTACCCGGCCAGCGGTCGAGAACCTCTATGTAGCGATACCGGAGGAGGGCGCTTGCTCTTACACAGTAACGGTTTGGAAAGACGATTGTCAGGCACTGGATGCCGGGGATGCTGCTGCCCAGTGGTTCAGTGATTTCCTGGCTATACAATGCAGGCTGTTTTATCAGCCGGAACGATCAATAAGACCAACCGATACCAGATACTCCCGGCCAGAGGATCACACCAGCTTTGCCGATGGTTTCCCTTTCCTGCTCACCAATGAAGCATCTCTGGCTGATTTGAATCAACGCCTGACTGATGCAGTGCCGATGTCCCGCTTCCGTCCCAATATTGTTATCAGTGGTCAACAGCCCTATGAAGAAGACACCTGGTCAGTGATCAGGGTAGGAGAGATCACATTTCGGGTAGCCAAACCCTGTTCACGGTGTGTAATGACCACTGTCAACCCTGAAACCGGACAGAAAGAGGGGAGGGAACCACTATTTACGCTGGCGCAATATCGTCGAACGAAAATGGGGGTTATCTTTGGCCAGAACCTTACTCCGGATCGGGAAGGCATTATCCGGATAGGCGATAAAGTTTCGATTCTGGAATATTGAGTTATTCAGGTAATAGCAGATGCTATTGCCTGATGTCTTTTTTCGTCAGGCCACAATAGCCCTGACCTTTGCCAAAGCCTCATCAACGACCGATTTTGAAGCCCTTTCCACCTTTTTTATGTGTCTTGCCTGGTAATCTACCGTTCGAACCTGCTGGCACACTACAACCCCGGAAACCTGATTGCCCGCTATTGAAACTTCAAAGGCATGACCACGGGCAGTGGAGGTGACAGGTGCTACCAGAACCAGCTTTGTCCTCTGGTTAAATGCTTTTGGAGATAAAACCAGTGCAGGCCGAGCCTTCTGTATTTCCACGCCTCGCGTTGGATCAAAGTCAACCCAGATCACATCGCCACGCTCGGGAATATACGCCATTACAGAAGCTCCTCTCCCTTTGGTGCATCATTGAGCCATTCCCGATCTTCTTCATCCAGAATGAAGGCACTGGCAGGACTGGCTGATAGCAGTTCGTCCATTGTGTACTCTTTATGGGAGCTGGCAGGTTTGATAACGATCTCACCATCAATTGCTTCAATCGTGATACTGCTATTTACCTCAAGGCCAGCTTTAGCGAGAACTTTAGCGGGTAATCGCACAGCCGCGCTATTACCCCATCGCTTGATTTCAGTTTCCATGTAAAACCTTTTTAGTATCTATCTATGTAGATACTAGATAGCAGTCAGAAAAGTGTCAACAAATGTATATACCTTTCACTCTTGAAGATCATTTCTGTGCCATCTTTCTATCTTGCCTGCGACCTGCGATCACCAGAAGGCAGGGCGTCAGAACCAGTGTCAGCAGAGTGGCAAAGGCCAATCCCCCGGCAATGGATGTTGATAGTTGATTCCACCACTGGGCAGTTGGGCCACCAATCTCAAGTCGATGGTTGAACAGATCAATATTGGTGGAGAGCACCATTGGCATCAGGCCCAGAATAGTAGTGACGGTGGTCAACATCACCGGTCGCAGACGCTGGGCACCGGTTCGGAGAATCGCTTCTTCGGCCTTCATGCCCTGTTTGCGCAACACATTGTAGGTATCAATCAGCACGATATTGTTGTTGACCACGATACCCGCCAGGGAAATGACCCCAATACCGCACATCACAATGCCAAAGGGTTTTCCTGCCAGAAGCAAGCCAAATAATACACCTCCGGTAGACAGTACCACCGCTGACATAATCAGGAATGCCTGATAGAAGCTGTTGAACTGAGTCACCAGAATCATGGCCATCACAAACAGGGCAACCGCGAATGCCTTGATCAGGAACTGACTACTTTCCTGCTGATCTTCATTCTGTCCTTTGATGGTAAAGCTGACTTCCTGTGGCACCTCCAATGCATCAAGCTTGGCCTGCAACTCGGGCAGCAGGTCATTGAGCAGAATGCCTTCGGCCAGGTTGGCACTGACCGTAACGGTTCTTTTACCATCCAGATGCTTGATACTGTCAACCTTGGGGGCAATTTCCCGGGTCGTGAAGTTGTTGATGGGGACCAGGCCCGCCGGGGTCATCAGCCGGAGCTGATCAATGCTCTCCAGGTGGCGGTCTGACTCAGGAAAACGAATACGAATGTCCACTTCATCACTGCTGTCATCCGGACGGTAACCGCCCACCGTTAAACCCGAGGTCACCATCCGTACCAGACCACCGGCACTGCTGACATCGGCACCATAGCGGGCAGCTCCGGCACGGTCTACATCGATGCGCCACTCATAGCCGGAAGTAGGGCCGTCGTCTTCCAGATTGGTAAAGCCATCAATGCCGGTCAGAACCGTTCTGACTTTGCCCACGGTCTCGTGGAGGACATCAAGGTCTTTGGCACTGACCACCAATTCCAGGGGTTTACCCTGGGGAGGGCCATCTTTTCTTCGTTCAACGGTGATATCAAGACCTGCGAAATGGGCAAGCTTCTCATTAATCTCTTCTGCCACCAGGGCTGCTTTCCGGCGATATTTCCAGTCCACCATATTCAGGCGGATGGTCCCCACTTCCTGGTTATCACCGGTTCGTGCATACAATGTTTTTAATTCTGGCTGTTGCAGCAGGATTGCTTCCACACGTCGCAGAATCTCATCCTTTTCATCTATGGACAGGTTGCTGGAGTTCACGCGCACCTTGATGATGATGTTATTGGTGTCAACATCAGGAAAGAACTCAATGCCTTTGCCAAAACTGATAAAGGCAAAGTAAATGGCTACCACCATCGCCATACCAGAGAACAGTATTTTTAAAGGGTGCTGGATCGCTTTGGACAACGTGCGTATATATACACCGGCCCAACCTGGAACATTGTTTAAATCTCCGGTTTCCGCTTCGGTGATGGACTTTTTTTCCAGCTCACTGAGTTTTCTGGGCTTACCTATCAGGGAACCGATGGTTGGGATAAAAATCAGCGCCATCACCAGAGATGCAGAGAGGGTGGCAATCAGGGTTAATGGCAGGTACTTCATCATCTCACCCATAATGCCCGGCCAGAACATCAGCGGGAAAAAGGCCGCAAGTGTAGTGGCTGTGGACGCGATGATTGGCCATGCCATGCGTAACGAGGCTTCCTGATAGGCCTGCCTGCGGGCAACCCCCTCACTCATTTTCCGGTCGGCATATTCGGTGACCACAATGGCACCATCAACCAGCATACCAACGGCGATCATCAGCGAGATCAGGACCACCATATTAATGGTTAAGCCCATCATGGCGATGATCAGAATACCGGTCAGAAAAGAGCCGGGAATGGCGATGGCTGCCAACACGGCGCTGCGCAGGCCCAGCGCCCCGACAATCACCGTTACCACCAGAGTGATGGCCGCCAGAACACTGTTCTGCAGGTCGTTGACCATATCCACCACATCCACTGACTGATCACCCACATAGTCAACCTTCAGGGTTTTCGGTGCCAGTTTCTGGCCTTCAGCAATAATGGCTTTGGCCAGCATCACGGTTTCAATAATGTTTTCCCCGGGGCGCTTTTTGATTTCCAGGGCGATACTGTTGTTGCCGTTCATTCTGGCGTAACCGCCACCGTCCTTGAAGGTACTGAGAACGCTGGCAATATCACCAAAAGTAATGACCCGATCACCGTCCGCCTTGACGGGTTGGGAGAGGATATCAGCCACGGTTTTGTAGACAGCAGGGACCTTGACCGAGAACCGTCCCTTACCATTGTCCAGGTTGCCGGCAGCAACCAGCTGGTTGTTCCGGGAGACCAGATTGATCACATCCGCAGGCACCAGCCCGTAACTTTCCAGCTTGAGAGGATCAATAATAACGTCAACCACTTCCTCTCGGTCTCCGGCGATATCCACCTCCAGAATCTGCTTTCTGGATTCCAGTACATCCTTAAGTTCCCGGGCGATTCTCACCAGTGCGCGCTCGGGCAAATTGCCAGACAGTACCGCCGTAATCACCGGTTGCATACTGGCAAAGGAAATCTGGTTGATAATGGGCTCATCGGTATCCTGTGGCAGCTTACTTTTAGCAAGGTTAACCTTATCCCTGACGTCTGCAAGGACCTCATCCGTATCCAGTCCGGCGATAAACTCCAGAGTAATGGAGGCATGGGACTGGGATGCGGTGGCCTTGAGTTCCTTTACACCTTCTATCGCCCTGAGTTCATTCTCCAGGGGCAGTACCAGCAGCCGTTCGGCATCTTCCGGCGAGATGCCTTCGTGTGATACGGAGATATAAATGACCGGAATCGTAATATCAGGGTTCGACTCCCTGGGAATGGTAAGATAGCTGGCCAGCCCGGTCATCAGGATTAACGCCAGCAGCATCATGACCGTACGGGTCCGCATGAGTGATGCAGCAATCAGACTTTGCATTGGCCATTACTCCCCGGCAACCAGAGAAACATCAGGGTTGATGACATCAACCTGATCACCGGACCGAACAAAGCCCTGACCACGGGTAATGACCCTGGCCTGTTCGGGAATGCCTGTCACCCAGAGGCGGTCACTTTCCGACTTGACGACATCTACGGGGGTGAACTCGACCCGATTGTCCATTGTCACCCATTTAATCCCCGGTTCGCCTTCCTCACTCAACGCAAGCCATGCAGGACTTATTTCCAGTGCCATAACTGCTTCCATCAACAGGTCGGCTTCAACGCTGAGGCCTGCGGGAACTTTCATATCAGGGTTCGGGATGGTTAGCTCGACAGAAAATGTCCGGGTTGATGGATCAGCCTGTCGATCAATAAACCGGATAGTGGCTTCGCTGGTTGCTCCACCGAGAAACCGGACAACCGCTTTCTGGCCGGAGGTAAAATAATTAATGTGATTCTGGGGAACATCGACATGGACCACCAGTGGGTCAAGGTCGAGAATTTCAGCCACCGGTTTTCCTTTATCAATAAAGTCACCAACTTCCACATAGCGCTTGTTAAGAATGCCGGAAACGGGGGCCTTAATCAGGGTATTGTCCCAATGCGTCTGGAGCTGCTCTTTTTGCGACAGCGCCTCAGCCAGGGAAGCCTCTAGCTGAGTAATCTGATTATCAGCAATGTGTTTTTTCTTTTGCAGCATAAGGGCTGACTGGTAATCCTGCTCAGCTTGTCTGACACGAGCTTCAGCAGACTTCAGTTGAGCCTTCAGACTGCCTTCACGTAGCCGGATGATTTCGTCGCCCGCCGCCATCAGCTGACCACGTTCAGCACTGATATTAATAACCCGGGCTGCCAGTTCAGCACTGACTGTGACGGTCCGGTCAGTTTCCGTGGTGCCATAAAGTGTCAGTGTGCGATTGACCGGTGATTGCTCAAAGTGAGAGGCCTGGACGACGGGAATAACCGCATTTTCCAGACTATCCCGGGAAGGAGGGCTGACTTTTTCAGCGTCGTTAATATTAACAACATCCGCAGTCAGCAGGTAGATACCAATGCCAACCGCTATAACACTGGCGGCTAACCATGAGCCGTTCACATTGACTAACTTTTGCACTCTTGTTTACCCCAGTATCATATTTTTATTCTGAGCTGGCAGTCATTGCCCTGACGTATTTCATCGTCTATCCGGCGAGTTACCGAAGCACTGATAAGGATCATTTATAAAAAGTACAACGCCGGACGCGTATTAGTATCCATAAGATCCGGAATTCTCGCAATATCCCATAAGAAATGCGACCAGTTTCTTATAGTTCAACCGGGTGATGAAAGGAAAGGGGAGAATCTGACCACCATTTCTGAAGTGATCAGAGTTCTGAGTGAATGGAATGCGTTAGTTCACAGTTTTAGCATCAGGAGTAGATTGCCCCAGGGAGTATAATACCGGACGAAGAACATCCGACATTGGGTGTTCATAATAATGATGTGGCACATGGTGATAGCCAAAGCTGGCAAAGGTTAAAACCGTTTGAAGCCCATGGGCAAGAGAAGGCTCGGCAATCATTTCCACAACCGTATGCGCTAAATGCATGTGACCAAAGAGGTTTTCCCATGCACCATGATGGTGATCATGGTAGTGCTTCTGACCACCACTGATAAATTCACTGACACCATGGCTATGGTCAATTATCTCGGCAATATGGAAACCGGAACTTATCAGACTGGTCAAGGTATGATACGCCGTGGGTCCAATGCCAACAGAGCCGGCAAGATTTTTCATAAAGGCAAAGTGTGAATGATGATGACCATGGCTTGTTATGCCCAGCAATGAGCCGCTGTATTTGATAAAGTCCATGCCGTGCAACACCAGGCCAACCAGATCACCATAGCCGATGATGGTTTTGAATATTGGATCTCTGTACAGTTTCCAGCGATCAAGTACGTAGATACATTCCGGAATATTTTCCTGGTTGAATATAAGGACCATCGAGTAACTTTCACCAATATCCAACACCATAAAATCGCCATGGACAGAGCTTGCCAGCTTCTCTGAATCTTTAAATGAAAGGTTGTGTGGTTCCGGCTTAAATAAGTGCAGGGTTTGGGAGTTCCTGGTTGTACCCGTCAGGTAGTCCGCTGCCTCGGTAATGTTGTCTAATTCTTTTTTGGCATGATGGATTAAGGACGGGTGTAGATGCGCAATCACAGTCCTGGTGGTCGGATTGTCTTTATCACCAAGCGACAGTTCATCATAATCAATACCTAACGGAATTTTGGTTTCCCTGCTGTCTTTTTGTACGGTGATGGAACCAAGCTCTGATAAGTCACTTAAATCTCTTTGAAAGTGCCCCTGAAACTTCATTTCTGCTAAAGAGGGCAGGTATGGAAAATCACCATCCTGTTCAAATTCCAGGACAGATTCACAAGCATTATTTTGGTCAGAGCATTGCACACAAATATGACCTTTAAATGTCCCCTTACCCAGGTAATTTAATGATATTTCATGCTTTTTTACACCGTCATCCAGTCCTGCCAGACAATACCCGGGAAGAGAAACAAAGAGAATGATAAAAAGCATTCTGCCTTTTTGCAAAGCGTTCATATTTATATCCCAATCATTTGTTATTGAATGGGGTTAGAATAGTCAGGCTTTGCCAAGATGCAAATACGAATGATTATCACATGGCAAACAGAATAAAGATTCTCAATATCTTATAAAAAATAATTTATATTAACTCAGAAAATTCAGCGATGACGGGTGCATGATCAGAGGGCTTTTCCATGGCTCTGATTTTATAATCCATAAAAATGGATTGGCATATCTGCATTAAAGAGTTGGTTGCAAGAATAGAATCTATTCTCAAGCCACGCTTTGGCTCACTGTCAAACCCACGGCTACGGTAATCAAACCAGCTGAAGAGATTGTCTTCATCAGGATATAGCTCCCTGAAACAATCAGTTAGCCCCCACTCAAGAAGTCGGTCAAACCATTCCCGTTCTTCTGGCAAAAAGCTGCATTTGCCGGTTCTTAGCCATCGTCTGGCATTAGCGGGACCAATGCCAATGTCCAGGTCTGTATGAGAGATATTAAAGTCACCAATCACTAAAATATTGGAGGAGGGGGAACAGGAGTTTTGCAGATAAGCCTGTAAATCATTGTAAAACCTGGTTTTATCGGCAAATTTGGTCTCGTGGCTGCGATTTTCTCCCTGGGGGAAATAGCCATTAATGACTCTCAACATTTGCCCGTTCAACTCATAGTCGCCAATAATAACGCGACGCTGGGCGTCAGGCAGGTCCGTAGGGAATCCTTTTTGAACACTCACTGCAGGCGTCTTACTGAGTAATGCAACGCCGTAATGGGTTTTCTGGCCATGATACAAGACGCTGTAGCCCAGATCCTCAATGGCTTTCACCGGGAAGTCTTGATCAGATACTTTAATCTCCTGAAGGCCTATCAGATCAGGACTATGGTCATCAATTACCCGGGAGAGTTGATGCAAGCGCGCCCTCACACCATTTACATTAAAACTGACTATTTTCATCGTTTTATCATAACCTTAGGGCAGTTTCAGAGTTGTCTGGGTGTTGCCATCGAGAGGGTGTAACCAATATTACTAATTTAACATAATATATATTATGCGAATATTAATATCATCGACACAAACACTGTCTCTCAGAAAAAATAACACCTGTCATGGGCTTTATTCACGACAAAATATACGTAATGTATTTTTTTAGAGAATTTTTTCCAAAAATCGTTGTCTAACACTTTACCAATATTAAGGAGACACTGCTCATTAGACGTCATCGTGCTCTATCCGCCTTCAGTCGTAATAATTGGCGGGTTGAATGACGATCCGGATGCTCCATGACTGAAAGGATCGCCCTCTGAGCGTTTGTTTCCTAACGTAACAGTTTTGTTACTCATTGCCGAAATGTTTAACGACTGTGAACGGAAACTTGCTATAACAGTAGAAAACTGTCTAACATTTACTCTGGTATAGCAGTCGCCGTAACAGTTGTACAGACTAGGCTTAAGCCTAATAGCATGGAAAGTAAACGACGCTACTAGTCCACAACAAACCTCATAACTAACTAGAGAAAGGTAACTGCCAATGACTTTAAAAGGTCTTATCAAATTAACCCAGTTGATGCAGGAACAACCACTGACGGTTATCCAATGGCAAATTCTCCTCGTGGTTGCAGAAAACCCCGGGGAAACCATTACAGATCTTGTCAATGCTGAAAAGCTCACCTGTGGCACCCCAAGTGATATCGCGGTCAGCGTGAAACGTCTGGGTGAAGGACGGCACGACAGGCCTGGCCTGGGGCTGATCAAAAAGGTTCAGCACGAAGATGATGGTCGCTATTTCAAGTTGACGCTGACGGCCAAAGGCAAAAAACTGGTGGAAAAAATCAAGCAGAAAGCTCGATATCTGAAATGAACAAGCCAGTATCACCAGGGCTCTACACGGTTGTGGGAGTATTGTAGAAGTTACTCTTTAGGGCCCTAACCCTTCTCTCCTCTATTCTTATCCTCACTATTTCCACCGCTCATTTTTCTTCGGCATTTTAGGGCTGTCGAGAAATCCGGATCTTCCTCACTTATTCCTAAAGCAACCCGGTCTCGTCTTAGGGACGCAACGACACGTCGAATTACCCAATAAAACGTCAACAGGCTCTGCCCTCTGTCTATTGCTACCCATATTCGCTATCAAATACAAATTACTGCCGGTAAGTTCAGTTACCGGCAGTAAAGTTTTATATTGTGAGACTGATAATACTGGTATTACAATACCGGTATTATTGGTTCTATATTTTGGGATACTACAGCGAATATGAAGAACTCAGAGCAGGACAAAGTCAGAAGGCAGCACATTTTCAGCATCCTTGATGATTTGAAAGAAAAAGGTGAGAGAATTAACGCCGACAAAGTCGCCCGCATCGGAAAAATGGGGAAGCAGACTGTGCTGCCTTATTACAATGAATGGCGATATTTAGGCGCTCTGGGCGAAGCCGAAGAGCTTGAATTGCCGGAGGATCTGGTCAGAGGCCTGAAAAGAGGAATTGCCCAATGGAAGCATCAGTTATCCGAAGAGCAGCGGGATTTTACAGAGGCCGCTAACCAGGAGATCGATGAGCTAAAGGAAAGCCTGAATCAACTGCTGGAAAAGAATAGTCAACTGTCCCGCAGCAACTCTGAACTTCAGGTTCAGGTTCAGCAGATCGGTGCAGAGCTCGATGCTACCAGACTCAGTTTGCAGCAGAGAAATCAGGACCTGAAAGAACTGGAATCACTGCTGAAATCAGAACAGAGACAAACTGAACAACTGCAATCTGCGGCTGCTGAGCAAAAAGCCCTTCATCTTCAGGCCGTCAGTAACCTGGAGAAACAGATGGATCAACGGAGCCAGGAGCAACTGAATCACTGGATTGGCGTGGTCGATGATGAGAGAAGGTTAAAGCAGGGATTGGAAAAGAAGATAAGCAACCAGCTCCAGGAACAGCAGGAGTTAAAAAAACACAATCTGGAGCTGCAAAGCCGATTGGACAGCAAGTCGAAGGCATATATTCAGGTCTGCGAAGAAAGAAACAGCCTGTCTTCAGAGAAAAGCAAGACAGAAGCCACGGTTCAGCTTGCTAATCAGCTAATGGTGCTGCTGGACAGTGATCAGGGCAATCTATTAGGCGCAGTGCGCAACCTTCTGGTGGGAGCCAGGGAATCCAATATGATGCAAGAGCAATACAGGACCGCAATTTCAGATAAAGAAAAGCTGGAGAGTCGGCTGCTGGAAACAGAAGAGCGACTTGATGAAATCAGCACTCTTCGACTTGAACTTGAAAGAGCCCGTGGTATTGCCGAGGCTTTTGAAAAAGCACTGTCTCAAAAAACCGATACTCCTGAGGTAGCGCAGTGAGCCAGCCGATTCACCCTTCTGTTTTTTTGAATGCCCTCCCCGCCCTGCCCGCTCATCATGGTGCAAATGACAACATGATGGGAGCAGGCAATGATGGTGAAGCAATGGTGCTTTTCCTGAACAAGTCCGGGGCCCGCTCAGAAGAGACCCTGCGCCGTTATGAGCGAGAAATAACCAGACTGACAGCGTTTTTATACTTTGAATTGCGAATTGGGTATAAAGATGTGCGCCTTAAACACCTGCAAGCCTATGTCAGCTTTATCCAGAACTTACCACCGCGCTGGCTAATGCCTGGTATCCTTCCCGGTCAGCCGGAGAGGATTATGTTCAGGTCACCCATCAAGCCGGGAAAAAGCACCGATCAGGTTATTGATGTGCTGTCCTCTTTTTTCTCTTTTCTGGAGAAAAATCGTTATACCGCTGGCAATCCAGCCGCATCACTTATTCGGTCGGGTGAAAAGGTGGCCCGGGGCAACACCATCATCCGATATTTTTATGATAATGAGTGGCAATTTATTAAAGAGTGCCTGGCAAGCCTGCCAATAGGCACCGAAAGAGAACGGATGGAATCAGCCCGAACCCGCCTTATCCTCTCTTTAAGTTATGGGCTGGCTTTACGGGAATCTGAGCTGACCGGGCATACCTGTTCAGATATACACCCCGATAATGACAACGGTTTTTATCTCAGTGTTTTGGGTAAGGGCAGAAAAAGAAGGCAGGTTCCCCTGAATAAAGTGCTTCAACAGCAAATCATTGAATACAGGCGCATGAATGGATTCTCAGGCCTGTACGGAGACCCTTTTCCCCTGGCACCAAAAACACGCAAAACCGGGGGGCTGATCACCCCGCTTTCAGCCCGGGGGCTTCGATTCTGGTGGCGATCCTTTATGGAAAATTGCCAGAGCAAGGCCTCACCGGATATCAGGCACAGATTACAGGGGCTGCCATTTCACACCCTGCGCCATACGGCGCTGACACACCTGGCTCGAAAAATGGATATCGAAGACCTTGCTATATTTGCAGGTCATGATTCAATCAATACCACAAGCCAGTATTACCATGCAGAAGCAAGTAGACTGAAAAAGATGGCTGCCGATCATCATATCTGATTACGCTGAAAAGAAGACCATATCACCATGAAGAATTGTTTTTACCAGTGATAAAGGAGGAATTCTTCCGTAAATGGTCTGGGGACTGATTACTCATACATCAGGGAAGGTCATGAACTATTGCCAGGGCTGTAAAAAACCACTCAAAGGCCAATGCGTTAAGGCAATGGGTATGCGCTGGCACCCGGGGTGTTTCAGGTGCAGTGGCTGCAGGAAGCCATTCGCAGGAAAGGCTTTTGTCGTATTCAGGAACCGGGCCTTTCATCCTGACTGCCTGAGGTGTCCGAGTTGCAGAAAGCCCGTCAAGGGAAACTATGTGGAACTTGATAAAATGGCCTGGCACCCGATTTGCGCACAAAAGCAGACCGCCCCACTCTGCTCTGTCTGTCGGAACCCTCTCACCAGAAACTACTTTGTGGACTTTTGGGGCAATGCTTTTTGCAATAACCATGATGGGCATCCGGAGTGTTCCAGCTGCAGTCGGCTTGTTTGTGAAAATCTCACCAATGGCGGTATGCAGTATCCCGACGGGGTTGTTATCTGCAACAAATGCAGTCTCAATGGCGTTTCTACCCAGGAGCGCGCGGACCGCATTGCTATTGAAATGCGCTCAGCCCTGGCATCGGTTGGACTTAGTCTTAACTCGACACAAACACCTGTGAAACTCTGTGGCCGTGATGAACTAAATGACGCCAGCCATCATGACTTTCATGATAATCACCCCATTCTGGGAGTTACCCGAACCACGACAACTCACCGGAAAGGACAGATATTAGCCAGAAATTTTGACTGCATTTTAATCCAGATCAATCTGCCGGAAGAACATTTCCGAACCGTAATGATTCATGAGCTCACCCATGCCTGGTTTTTTTACAATTATTATGAAAATCTGCCGCTGAAGGTAGAGGAAGGAATGTGCGTTTTAATGGAGTATATCTGGTTAACAAACCTTAACACCAAAGATGCTGAATTTCGAAAAAAGCAGATAGAGCTGAGTGCCGACCCAATTTATGGCGATGGATTTCGGGAGGCCAGAGAATCATTGAAGCATATGCCGCTGAGCACACTACTGGAATTTATCAGGGATAAACAGAAATTCCCCGGCCGCTGGAGTTCTTTCTTTTTTTAAAGGAAGGAAAAGAAATGGAGGCGAGTACCGGAGTCGAACCGGTCTAAATGGAGTTGCAGTCCACTGCATAACCGCTTTGCTAACTCGCCCTTCTGAAAAGAAGAAAGATGTTTGGTGCCCGAGGCCGGACTCGAACCGGCACGATCTTGCGATCGAGGGATTTTAAGTCCCTTGTGTCTACCAATTTCACCACTCGGGCAGTACTTGAATAGTACAGAGTAAAAGTATAAAAAAACAGACTCAGCCTGTAATTTTATTCTGGAGGCGAGTACCGGAGTCGAACCGGTCTAAATGGAGTTGCAGTCCACTGCATAACCGCTTTGCTAACTCGCCAAAATCTGGAGCCTGGTCTGTTCTTGATGTAAGAGACAAACCTGAACATTGAAAGCTTCAATGTATCGTGCTCGTATTTATGCAATTAAATAACATAAACTGAATAATTGGAGCGGGAAACGAGGTTCGAACTCGCGACCTCAACCTTGGCAAGGTTGCGCTCTACCAACTGAGCTATTCCCGCACGCTTTTTTGAAAATCGGCAATCGATAATCAAGAACCAAAGCTAGACGACTTTGGCTAACTGCCTGTCAGCGCCCGAACACGAAGCGTATTTTAGGTTTTTTTGCTTTGATGTCAACCGCTTTCCGTCACATCAGTCAGGCTTATTGAACGGAGAAAGATCTGGCCAGGCAGCCTTCAGATAAATATACATGGACCATAGTGTCAGAATTGCCGAAAGGTACAGCAAAACAATACCAAGTAAACCAATCCAGGAATCAACAGGCACTGGCGATAATAGCAGTAAGGTAATGGCCGCCATTTGAGCCATGGTTTTCGCCTTACCGATCATGCTCACGGCAACACTGGTCCGCTTACCCAGTTCAGCCATCCACTCTCTCAGGGCCGAGATGACGATCTCCCGACCAATAATGATCAGAGCCGGCACCGTCATCCAGAAGGCACGAAACTCATCAATCAGCAGGCACAGCGCCGTGGCAACCATTATTTTATCAGCAACCGGGTCAAAGAATGCGCCGAAAGGGGTTGTCTGGTTGAGCCGACGGGCAAGATACCCATCAAACCAGTCCGTTGCGGCAGCGAAAGCAAATATTCCAGCACAGGCAAGGTAACTCCACTCAAATGGGAGATAAAAAATAACGACGAGAAATGGGACCAGAACAATTCGTGTTAGTGTTAGAAAATTCGGGACGTTCATAACTACTTAATTAAGCCCTTGTGCTGTAAGGCTATGAAGCATGCAGCTGGCAGCCTTGGGACGGTATTGGGACGGTTTGACATAGCGCCTTGCTCTTTCGGGATGATCCCAGAAATCAAAGCAGGGCATACGGTACACAGTCCTGCTCTTCGGTGCTAGTCATTATGAAAATATTCATGTATCTGCTGCGCCAGCTTCAGACTGATGCCCTCAACTTTCTTCAATTCTTCGATGGTTGCACCACTCACGCCTTCACGACCACCAAAAAACTTCAATAGAGCTGATCGCCTTTTGCTGCCAATACCCGGAATATCTTCCAGCACGGAACGGTTTCTGGCCTTTTGCCTGCGCTGTCGATGCCCGGTGATGGCAAAGCGGTGTGCTTCATCCCGGATCTGTTGTATCAACAGCAATGCTGCGTCAGCACCTTCGGGGTTGAGCTCCTGATCCTGGTAAATCAATGTTTCAAGTCCGGGCTTTCGGGTTACCCCCTTGGCAACCCCAAGCAGGGGAATTGGCAATTGCAGCCTGGTCATCACCTCCGACGCCTTTCCTAACTGCCCCTTACCCCCATCAATAATGATAAGATCCGGCCTGGCCCCCTCCCCTGCATCTGCCTCCGCCAGTTTCTGATAACGCTTATCAAGAGCCATCGCCATGGCGGCATAATCATCCCCGGGCTCTATACCAGTGATATTGTAACGACGGTATTCACTGAACACCGGCCCTTCCGGACCAAATACCACACAGGACGCAACGGTTGCCTCCCCCATGGTATGGCTGATGTCGAAACACTCCATACGCAGGATGGGTTGCTCAATGTCCAGCAAACCCTTAAGTTGTGCGTATCGCTGGTTTAAATGGCTCTTGCTCGCCAGGTGACTTTCAAGATTCTGCTGCGCATTTTTATTAGCCAAACCTAACCAATCGTGCCGTTCAGAACGTACTTTGTCCTTGATCTTGATTTTCTTGCCAGAAACCGCCTGGATCGCGTCTTCAATAGTATCTGCACCGGCCAGCCCAAACGGAACCACGATCTCCTCGGGAAAATCACGACTGGCAAACAGCCTTACATAGAACTGGGCCATAAAATCTTCCAGGTAATCAGACCGTTCAGCTTCCAGCTTAAAATCAGGAAAGTAATATTTATGACCAAGCAACCTGCCAGAACGAACAAAAAGCACATCAAAACAGGTATTGCCACCCATTTGGGCAAACCCGATCACATCAATATCACCGGCCGACTTGGTCACCGTCTGCTGTTCCTGAACAGCCCGGAGGTGGTTGATTTTATCCCGGGTTGCCGCCGCCTCTTCAAAATCCAGGGATTCCGCAGCATCTTCCATGCGCTTTATCAGCGAACGGATTAACTGCTGGTTTTTGCCATCCAGGAATTGCCGGGTATCCTCAAGATCCTGCTGGTACTCTTCTTTTGAGACCAGGCCAACACAGGGGGCCTTGCAACGGTTGATTTGATATTGCAGGCAGGGCCGGGTTCTATTGTTGAAATAGATGTCAGTACACTGACGTATCTTAAAAATCTTCTGCAGCAGGTGCAGGCTTTCCCGAACCGCTCCGCTACTGGGGTACGGCCCAAAATACTGGCCTTTTTGTCGTTTACGTCCACGACAGGAGTCCATCCTGGGGAAATCATCATCACCGGAGATATAGATATAGGGGTATGACTTATCGTCCCTCAGCAAAATGTTGTAGGGTGGCTTTCTGTCTTTTATCAGGTTTTGCTCAAGCAGCAGCGCCTCAGTTTCAGTGTGGGTAATCGTCAGTTGAATATCAGCAATCTTGCTTACCAAAGCCATGGTTTTGGTGGTAAGACCCGTTGCCCGGAAGTAGCTTGAGAGACGATTTTTAAGATTTTTCGCTTTACCGATATAGAGTGTTTTGCCACGGTGATCACGCATATCATAGACACCCGGACGGCTGGACACCTTTTCCAGAAATGATTTGTGATCAAACTTTTTGCTTTCTTCACTACCTGTCATGAACCACCAGACAACGGTTATCAAATCAACTGCTCATTATATCTTCACAGCGCGGTAGAAACGAATAAGCCTGCATTTTTCAGTACAGGTAACAGTATTTTCGGGCATCAGCACCGGGAGTAGCGGAAGGAACTCAACAAGAGGTTCATCAGAGCCTGTAAGGCAGCGTTCACTCTATGGTATCTACCAGGTCATGGCGAATAGCCAAGTGTGTCAGCTCTACATCACTGGTGATATTCAGCTTTTCAAACATCCGGTAGCGATAGCTATTCACCGTTTTGGGACTCAGGCATAACTTATCAGATATGGTCTGTACTTTCTCGCAATTAACAATCATAAGAGCTATCTGCATTTCGCGATGAGAGAGCTGATTGAAGGGTGACGCACTGTCTGGCTCTATAGCTTTTAAAGCCATTTGCTGGGCAATTTCCGGGGAAATGTATTTCTTTCCGGTAAATACAGTGCGAATGGCCGTAACCATTTCGGTAATATTTGAACTTTTGGTGACGTAACCTGACGCGCCGGCTTCAAGCAGCCTGGTGGGAAATGGGTCATCCATACAGACGGTTACGGCAATAATTTTTGCATGAGGGTTGATCTGGCAGATTTTCCGGGTAGCTTCCAGCCCGCCAATGCCGGGCATTCTGACATCCATTAACGTAACATCCGGAGCAAATTCCCGATAAAGGCTGATAGCATCTTCACCACTGACAGCCTGGGCAACAATTGCAATACCCTCAACATCAGCTAACATGCGAGAAATTCCAGCTCTCACCAAATCATGATCATCCGCAACCAGAACTCGTATCAAAATCTACTCCGGTATGTTTCTTATCGCTTTATTGTGAAAGATTATGCACAGAGTTGATGGAGCTTAAAACCCCGGGAGAAAAAAAAGGCATAAAACCAGTAGAAAAGTACCACTTTCAACGAAAGTGGTACTTTTTATAAAAGGAAGTTGTCTATTGATCAGAGCTTGCCTTCAAGTTCCGGAATAGCTTCAAACAGGTCTGCTACCAGACTATAGTCTGCAACCTGAAATATGGGCGCTTCTTCATCTTTGTTGATAGCAACAATGACTTTACTGTCCTTCATTCCAGCCAGATGCTGAATAGCTCCGGAAATACCAACGGCGACGTACAGCTTGGGAGCAACAATCTTACCGGTTTGTCCGACCTGCATGTCATTGGGTACATAGCCTGCATCCACGGCAGCACGGGAAGCACCGACTGCAGCGCCAAGCTTGTCCGCTACTTTGTAAAGTAACTCGAAGTTCTCTCCATTACCCATGCCACGACCACCGGACACAATGATGTCCGCAGCCGCCAGCTCAGGACGGTCAGACTGAGCCAGCTCTTCACTGACAAAGCTCGATACCCCTGCATCATGACTGCTGGCGACGGTTTCTACACTGGCAGATCCACCTTCCGCAGAAACCGGGTCAAAACCTGTGTTACGAACGGTAATAACCTTGATAGATGCACTGGACTGAACCGTGGCAATGGCATTACCGGCGTAGATCGGACGAGCAAAGGTATCTTCGCTTTGCACACGGATGATGTCGGATATCTGATCAACATCCAGTAAAGCTGCCACCCTTGGCATCATATTTCTGGCATCGGTTGAGGTGGATGCCAGTAGGTGAGAGTAATCCTTGCCCAGTTCGGCAACCAGCAGACTGACATTTTCTGCCAGTCGGTTTTCCAGTGCAGCATTCTCGGCCAGCAAGACTTTTGATACACCCGCTACGGCAGAGGCCTGCTCTGCAACTCCGCTACACCCGGACCCTGCAACCAGCAGGTGAATCTCTCCCCCGATTGCGGTAGCAGCTGCGACCGTGTTCAGAGTTCCCGCTCCGAGCGAGCTGTTATCATGATCAGCAACGACTAGTATGGCCATTAGATCACCTTCGCCTCATTTTTTAATTTTTCTACCAGCTCATCCACGCTGGCCACCTTGATACCCGCCTGTCGTTCAGCCGGTGGTTCTACTTTGATCGTCGTTAAAGTAGACGACACTGCTACGCCGAGGTCTTCTGGTGATTTGACATCCAGAGGCTTACGCTTGGCTTTCATAATATTGGGCAGTGATGCGTAACGCGGCTCATTCAGACGCAAATCCGTGGTAATCACTGCGGGCAGCTTCAGGCTTAACGTCTGTAAACCGCCGTCCACTTCACGGGTAACATTAACGTTATCACCGTCAACATTGACTTCTGAGGCGTAGGTTGCCTGAGACATACCGGCAAGTGCCGCAAGCATCTGACCGGTCTGGCCATTGTCACTGTCGATGGATTGTTTACCCAGAAGAACAAGGTCAGGCTTTTCTTCATCCACAATGGCCTTAAGCAGTTTGGCAACTGCCAGGGAACCCAGCGGCTGATCAGTCTGAACCTGAATGCCTCGGTCTGCACCAAGAGCCAGCGCTGTTCGTATCTGCTCCTGGCACTCTTTGGCACCAAGGGATACGGCAACGATTTCTGTAGCGACACCTTTCTCTTTGAGTCTTACTGCTTCTTCAACAGCAATTTCACAGAAAGGGTTGATTGCCATTTTGACGTTGGTGAGATCGACGTCAGTGTTATCCGCCTTCACTCGAACCTTGACGTTATAGTCAATGACTCTTTTGACGGCTACTAATATTTTCATGAGTTCGCAGCCTTCCCTTCTCGTTATTGGCCAGGTCTTGAATTGTCGAGCAGATAACGAACAACCGGACAGACAAATTTTATTATCATTCAGCAACCTGTGTTCACACATCTGCTTGAGCGCAGTCTACCAGTACGTCAATAAGGGTTCAAACGTATGTTTCAATCAGTTCACTCAGATATTCTTATTTAAGACAGGTGTCTGTTACTATGCATTACCGGAAATACACCTGATTCTGCTGATTGCAGAATAGCTGTGGGGGACAAGATAGCAGCTGTTCAGCAGCCGGAACATTTCTGGGCATAGGTATTAATAACTAATGACGTGTTGTCCATTCGGGGAAACACTGAGTATAATGCCAAGCAATTTCAAACAGTTGTTTGAATACCGTTCTGAAAATAACACTCCGACAGGGAGGAAGCTCATCATGGAACGCGAATCCATGGCATTTGATGTCGTTATCGTGGGTGCAGGCCCTTCCGGCTTGTCAGCCGCCTGTCGGCTGATGCAATTGTCTCAGGAGCAGGATAAAGAACTTAGTGTCTGCGTTGTCGAGAAAGGCTCCGAAGTTGGCGCTCATATCATCTCAGGGGCAGTTTTTGAACCAACGGCGCTTAATGAGTTGTTTCCCAATTGGCAAGAGCTGGGTGCGCCGTTAAATACTCCAGTGTCATCCGATGATATTTATGTACTTCGTTCTGAAGAAAAATCCATAAAAGTACCCAACCTGTTTGTGCCTAAAACCATGCACAATGAAGGCAATTACATCATCAGTCTCGGCAATCTCACCCGCTGGCTGGCGGAGCAGGCCGAGTCACTTGGGGTGGAAATTTTCCCGGGATTCGCCGCCCAGGAAGTGCTGTTTAAAGACGATGGCAGTGTCAGGGGCATTGCCACCGGAGATATGGGGATTTCAGCCTCCGGTGACGAGAAAGACAGCTTTATGCCAGGTATGGAGCTGCACGCCAAATACACGCTCTTTTCCGAAGGATGTCGCGGGCATTTGGGCAAGCAACTTATCAGCCATTTTAAGCTGGATGAAGGGCGTGATCCTCAACATTATGGCATCGGCATTAAAGAGCTGTGGGATATCGCACCCGAGAAGCATCAACAGGGCCTGGTGGTTCATACTGCTGGCTGGCCACTGGCTGAAAGCGGGTCTACCGGTGGCGGATTCCTCTACCATCTGGAGAATAATCAGGTAGTACTGGGCCTTATTACCGATTTGAGCTATTCAAATCCGCATCTTAGCCCTTTTGAAGAGTTCCAGAGATTCAAAAAGAGTCCGGTTATCAAACAATACCTGGAAGGTGGAAAACGGGTTTCCTATGGCGCAAGAGCACTGGCCAAAGGTGGGCCGCAATCATTACCTGAGATGACTTTTCCGGGCGGACTCCTGATTGGTTGTGACGCCGGAACCATGAATGGCGCCAAAATAAAAGGCTCCCATACCGCCATGAAGTCCGGCATGATTGCGGCAGAAGAAGTATTCAAGTCGGTGAGTGCAGGCTCTGAGGGCGGCAATAAACTGGAATCCTTTGATGAGGCATTCAAAGCGTCCTGGCTCTATAAAGAACTACATCAGCAACGGAACTTCGGTCCGGCCATGCATAAATTTGGTAACCTCTTTGGTGCCGCCTTTGCCTTTGCAGACCTCAATATTTTCAATGGCAAATTGCCATTCACCCTGCACGATACCACTGCGGATTACGCCCAGCTTAAGCCTGCGGCAGAGTCCAGCCCCATCAACTACCCAAAACCTGATGGTGTGATCACCTTTGACCGGTTGAGTTCAGTGTTCCTCTCGAATACTAATCACGAGGAGGATCAGCCTTGTCACCTGAAGCTTAAAGACGCAACCATTCCGCTTAAGCAAAACCTTCCGGCTTATAATGAGCCAGCACAAAGGTACTGCCCCGCTGGGGTTTATGAGATTGTGGTGGACGAGAATAGCGGAGAAAACCGGTTTCAGATCAACAGCCAGAACTGCGTTCACTGTAAGACCTGTGACATCAAGGATCCCGCTCAGAATATCACCTGGATTGCCCCGGAAGGTGCTGGCGGCCCGAATTATCCAAACATGTGACCTTTCCTGCGATGAGGGTGGTTCAGCCACCCTCAACAACTCCCAGGGAATAGTTTTGCCCCTGACTGCGAATGCTTAACTCTATCCCCTCAGCCACCCGGGTTTCAACGGCCTCTGCCACTAACTGGTAAAACACATTGCGATTTACCAATGCATCCAGTCGATCTCTAACCCGGATATAAGGCACGAATTCTCCGGTTTTCATACTTTTGATCATTTTCAAACCGTGTTCATTGCTAAGCACTACCTCATCACCAACATTGGTGGTAAACAGGTATTCGGGTCCATTCGCACCATCCCGAACCTCAGCAGAAACCGCGACAAATGGCGCATCATCCACCTGAATTCTTACTTTTTCTACCGGAGTAACCAGGTAGTAATGGCCATCATCATCATGCCTGAGAACTGAAGCAAACAGCTTCACCATTGATTCCCTGCCAATGGGGGAGCCATTGTAGTGCCAACGGCCATCCCGACTGATGCGCATATCAATATCACCACAGAAAGGAGGGTTCCAGCTGTGTACCGGAGGCAATCCTTTTTTCTTATTCAAAAACTGCAGATTTGCCACAATATTTTCCGGCTTTGATCCATTGTTCACAAAGCATACTCCCATGCTTGCTGGCTATTCAGCCCATTATTATGCCTTATTTGGTAATAACAGCTTTTTGATGTTTTTCAGGGTGCTTGCCATCAAGCAGATGAACTCATGAAAAAATGTCAAATTTATATCAATTCATAATGTAAAGAATAACCAATGCTAACATAAAGAAATAAAGATTGGCTCAGGACTGGAGTATGGAACTCTTCAAAATGGTTGCGGGATGCCTTACAGACTGGCTAAGCCACAACGTTCAGGAAAGAACAAGCCCTCTGTGTGATTTTGAACGTGTCAGGCATGAAATTAAACCCTGCGATGTTCTGTTGGTTGAAGGAAGATCCAGAGTCAGCCGGGTTATCAAGCAAACCACTCAAAGCCCCTGGTCCCATGCCATTCTTTACCTTGGCCGACTACACGATATTGAGGATGACAGAATTCGCCAGATTGTCAGTGAATCCTATGGCGGCTCCCCTGATGAACAACTGATTATTGAGAGTGAACTGGGAATCGGTACCGCTATCCAGCCCCTGAAAAACTATGAAGGTGAGCATTTGCGGATATGCCGACCTAAAGGTCTGAGCTACAGTGACAGCCAGAAAGTCATACACTACGCAACCAGCCGCCTGGGTATGGATTACAATGTCAGGCAGATTCTTGATCTTGCCCGGTTCTTCTTCCCCTACTCTTTCCTGCCCAGAAGACTTGGCTCCTCATTATTTCAGCATTCTCCGGGCCAGGAAACAAAAACCGTCTGCTCAACCATGATTGCTGAAGCTTTTAGTTTTATCCACTTTCCCATCCTGCCCCTGGTTAAACACGATGGCGATGCTGGCGTACAACTCTTTCAACGAAATCCGAAACTTTGCACGCCCCGTGACTTTGATTACTCCCCCTACTTTCAGATTATCAAGTATCCATTTCTCGATTACAGTCATCACGCAGATTATCGACTATTGCCCTGGCATGGTCAGCGGGTGCTGGAGGGTCGAGAAGCGGATTTTTATATGTCTTCCCAGCAAATTGAGCAGCTACAGAAAGAAAGCACTGTGGATCATGAGGTTTTGAGTGATGCGGCTCCCCTCTCTCCTGATAAGAAAAACAGCGGTGAGAGCGGCTCTTTTTCTTCAACTCACTGATCACTCCAGGCGCATGATACCATTTAATCATTTTCCGGGTTTTTGATGCATAACAAACGAAATGCCGTGCATGCAGACAAAAGCAGACAATGCCAACTTGTTCTTCGCCTGACCAACTAAAAATCTTTAAGAGCCTCGTGGATCAAGGCCTGAAACATAAAAGGCAGCCAAAAAGAAACCCGCGCTTCTGGGGGAAGAAGACACGGGCTAAGACCATTAGGAGTGAAACATAGGTACACAATCCAAGTACCAAGGTCATTACTGACCTAGGCTGATTTGATCGTAGGGGGAAGTCGATCAAACCAGCATCGTAAGTATGATTCAGAATCAAAATACGTCCATTGAAGATTAAGATCATTTTATAATATTAAGAGAAATTCAAAGAAATCAATAGCTCACGGCTCACATTCGCCATTTGGGCGTGTGATTTGAAGCAGGATGAACCACTCTCAAAATCAAAGCATGAGGACCCAGGCACTGATTCATACGCACGCAAAGGGAGCTCACTCTGGGCGAAATACCCAGAGTATCGGGGGATCAGGAAACGGGGGCATTCATCTGTTCATATAAAGTATCGCAACGCTGTGCCAATGCCCGATCAATAGCCAGCACGCCACTACCCTCATCGGATTGATGGGTTCCCCAGGCAATAGCTACCTTGCCCCACTCAATAACAATTCGCGGATGGTGAACATGAGCTTCAGCCAGACAGGCAATGGCGTTACAGAATGCCAAAGCTCGAGAGTATTTTTTAAAGTCGAAGGATTTTTCAATATGATCAATGCTGTCATACTGACAGGAAACCCAGTCATTCATACGTGCACTCCTGTTATTGAATAAAAACCGAAATTCAGTCTAATTCAAATATAAGGGGATGGCACCAGAAATGCCGGTAAGTAAATTGTCTGGTCATGCTATGGAGAAAATACACAGACCCTGCGAGGCAGTCTATATCTACAAGAAACTTGCGAAGCACTTACCGGCAACAACCCAAAGCATGGGGTGAGCGGTTGCCGGATGCCTACTGAACTGCCAGGAGTCACCAGTAATCCTGGTTAGGAATTACGCCTTCTCAGTTTCTGTTTCAGCCTCTTCAGACTTCAGCTGCTCAAGCTCCTGAGTTGCGGTATTCAGCTGCTGGGTAAGCTGCTTTTGTTTGGTTTTCAGACCACTGTTTTCACCAGTAAGCGTGCGATTCTGTTCCTGAAGACGCTTGATCTGCTTCTTCATTCGATCAGGATTGCTGGCTCTCAGATCTTTCAGTTCATTTTCCATGTTTTTCAGCTGGGCAGCAGCTTTTTCAGCTTTCTTCTCGGCAGTTTCCAAGCGCGATTTGAGCTGGCTTACTTCCCGGTTGTGTTGCTCTGTAATTTCAATAAGAGCTGCCAGGCGTTGCTGTTCAATGATATCCATTTCACTGCTTGTATCAATGCTTCCGCCCATGCTCAGGGTACCCATAGATTCGATTACCTCCGGGGAGTTTTATAAGATAGGAATTAATAAAAAGCTTCCACCAGCGCGAGAGTTACGCACTGAAGCGAGAGAAATATTAAGAAGATATGAGTTATTCTTCATTAAGCGGCTGGTTAAAAGCAGAATATCAGTAGACTAGTTGGCGGATTCTAATACATAAAAAGACATATGGAAAGGCTTATCTGAAAAATGAACAGATAACTTTGCCTGTTCAGGGAATTTTTTACCAAGTTGCAGCCATACATGGCTAACTTGCAAATTCATGGGCTAAGCCCGGGTTATAGGGTATTCTGATGGGAGCAGTAATCCTGATACCGCACCAATGCACTCAACAGCTTGATAAAACAACACGTTAGACAATGCCTGAGACAATAACACTTTTGCCGGATCATGTTATCGGCTTTCCTCCCCTTGAGCATGCGCTTAAACAGCCGGACGGGCTTTTGGCTATTGGGGGCAATCTTGCGGTGGACACTTTGGTAATGGCCTACCAGCAAGGCATTTTTCCCTGGTTTAATGAGGGTGACCCTATTTTATGGTGGTCACCCTCCCCACGAATGGTGTTGAAACCGGGAGAGCTGTATTTATCCCGATCATTACGCAAGCTGCTGCGAAAAGGCCTCTACCGGGTTACTTTTGATTACGACTTTGCGGCGGTTATAACGGCCTGCTCAAGTATCCGCAGGGACTCAGAAGGGACCTGGATTACCGATGAGATGATTGACGCCTACACGGCTTTGCATAATGCCGGGCATGCACACTCTGTTGAGGTCTGGCAAGAAGACAGACTGGTTGGAGGGCTTTATGGGGTAGCTCAAGGGCGAATTTTTTTCGCTGAATCCATGTTCAGTCGAGAGAGCAATACTTCCAAAATTGCCATGGCAGCCCTTTCTGAACAACTTTTAGTCTGGCAATTTGAACTGATTGATTGTCAGGTCTATTCAGACCATTTGGACTCTCTTGGGGCAAAATTGATTTCAAGATCCAGATTTGTAGATTATTTGGACCGCTATTGCTCACAGGCACCTTCCTGTTCAGACTGGAAACAGGAATGGCAATGGAATGACCTTCGATCATGAGCCAGTACAAAAATATCAAATTTTATGCCACACAACCCCATGAATGCAGTTACCTGCCAGAGGAGCAGGCAACCACACTATTTATGGATCCGGAAATTCCGCTGAACAAAGAGTTGTGCAGTGACCTTGCCGACGTTGGGTTTCGACGAAGTGGCCAGCATATTTACCGCCCACACTGTAACCGCTGCCGGGCCTGCATACCGGCAAGAATCCCCGTAGATGCCTTTCAAATGAGAAGAACGCAGCGAAAGACCTGGAATCGCAACTCTGCACTCAGGGTTGCCAAGGTGTCTTCAGACTTTCAGGATGAACATTATCTGCTCTATGAAAAGTACATCAATCAATGCCACCAGGATGGTGATATGTATCCTGCAACGATTGAACAGTTCACCTCTTTTCTGGTTGAAAGCACCGAATTTACCGCATTTTATGAGTTCCGTCTGGACGGACAACTGCTTGCAGTATCGGTGGTAGATCATTTACGCAGCAGTCTTTCCGCAATTTACACCTTTTACGATCCGGATTGCTCACAACGCAGCCTTGGTCGATATTGTATTTTATGGCTTATCGATCATGCCAGAAAACTCGGGCTACCCTATCTCCATCTGGGCTATTGGATCCGGAAATGCCAGAAAATGAATTACAAAATCGAATACCACCCCGTGGAGCTTTATGTCAGTCAGGAATGGCGACAATTGAAATAATACGACTGACAGTAAAGGGTGCTTTGCTTTACCAATTGTTTTCAGGCAGAATGCCCAACAAATTTAACCAAGCCGTACCAACCCCTTTGAGGTAGTTATTTAATGGCAAAAGAAGAGAGTCTGGAAATGGAGGGTGTCGTTATTGACACCCTTCCTAATACGATGTTTCGTGTAGAACTGGAAAATGGCCATGTTGTTACCGCGCACATCTCCGGAAAAATGCGCAAGAACTACATCCGCATTCTGACTGGTGACCGGGTGAAGGTAGAACTGACGCCATACGACCTGACGAAAGGCCGTATAACTTACCGTTCTCGCTAACAGCGGTGCTCACCCCTGAGCACCTACCCGCTGTCTTCTAACCTGCCCCACCATCAATTGCCTCCAGATCGGAAGCACGGCTTTTCGCTGCCTCAAACTTGAGGTACAACTCTCCCTTGCGAACAGTTACTTTTACATTACCACCATGCTCGGCAAGCTTTCCGAACAGAATCTGTTCTGCCATGGGCTTTTTCAAGTGTTCCTGAATAACCCGCCCCATAGGCCTTGCACCCATCTGGCGATCAAAACCTTTCTCCGCCAGCCAGCTGCGAGCCTTGTCATCAACATCCAGCTGCACGCGCTTCTCATCCAGCTGAGCCTGAAGTTCAGTGAGGAATTTATCAACCACATGCTTGATAATTTCATCATTGAGTGAGGCAAAGGGAATAATGGCGTCCAGACGATTTCTGAATTCAGGCGTGAAGGTTTTCTTAATGGCCTCATTGCCGTCAGTGGTATGATCCTGCTCAAGAAAGCCCATGGAGCTTCTGGTCATGTTTTCAGCACCGGCATTGGTGGTCATGATCAGAATCACATTTCTGAAATCAGCCTTACGACCATTGTTGTCCGTCAGGGTGCCATGATCCATAACCTGCAGTAACAGATTAAACACATCGGAGTGGCCTTTCTCTATTTCATCGAGCAACAGCACACAGTGCGGCGTTTTATTGATGGCCTCAGTTAACAGACCGCCCTGGTCAAACCCGACATAACCCGGGGGTGCCCCTATAAGGCGTGAGACAGTGTGGGCTTCCATATACTCAGACATATCAAAGCGCACGAGCTCAATACCCAGGGCCTTTGCCAGTTGGCGACAAACTTCTGTTTTGCCGACACCGGTTGGTCCGGAAAACAGGAAGGAGCCAACGGGTTTTTCAGGTGCCTTGAGGCCTGCTCTTGAAAGCTTGATAGCCGTGGATAATGAAGTGATCGCCTCGTCCTGTCCGAACACCACCATTTTCAGATTGCGCTCAAGCTTGCCAAGCAATTCCTTGTCAGAGGAAGAGACAGACTTTGGCGGAATCCTGGCCATCTTGGCGACAATCCTTTCCACATCATCGACATCAATAACTTTTTTCCGTTCGGACTCAGGCTGAAGCCGCTGATACGCCCCTGCTTCATCAATAACATCAATGGCTTTATCGGGCATATGACGATCATTGATGTAGCGGTCTGCCAGTTCGGCCGCCGCTTTCAGGGCTTCATCCTGATACTTGATAGCATGATGCTCTTCGAATTTCTTCTTCAGTCCAAGCAGTATCTGGAAGGTGTCTTCAACGTTGGGCTCGACAATATCCACTTTCTGGAATCTTCTTGCCAGTGCCCGATCTTTTTCAAAGATCCCACGAAACTCCTGGAATGTGGTAGAACCGATACAGCGCAGCTCGCCGGAAGTCAGCATTGGCTTCAGAAGGTTTGAGGCATCCATCACTCCGCCAGAAGCTGCACCTGCACCAATGATGGTATGAATTTCATCGATAAAGAGAATCGCATGATCCAGTTTCTTAAGTTCACTCAGTAACTGCTTGAAACGCTTTTCAAAATCACCGCGATACTTGGTCCCGGCCAGAAGCGAACCCAAGTCAAGGGAGTAAACAACAGCCTTGGATAAAACCTCAGGCACGTCACCATCAACAATCCGACGGGCCAGGCCTTCAGCAATGGCCGTTTTCCCTACCCCGGCCTCGCCAACCAGCAAAGGGTTGTTTTTCCGCCGACGGGTAAGAATCTGGCAGACCCGCTCCACTTCTTCAGCCCGACCAACCAGGGGATCAATTCTGCCAAGACGCGCCTGATCATTCAGATCAGTGGCATACAGTTTGAGGGGGTTCTTGCTGCTGCCACCACTGCTGCTCTCCGGCTCCATATCATCGGACAAGTCGTGACCAAGCTCTTCGAGCTCCTGCCCCGGCGTCTTGGATATTCCGTGGGCAATAAAATTAACAACATCTATGCGGGCCACATCCTGCTGCTTCAGGAAGTAGACAGCCTGACTTTCCTGCTCACTGAAAATAGCGACCAGTACATTGGCACCGGTCACTTCCTTTTTACCGGAGCTTTGCACATGAAAAACAGCACGCTGCAGTACTCGCTGAAAGCCAAGTGTTGGCTGCGTTTCACGCTCATGGTCATCGCCGGGGATTAATGGGGTCGTTGAGCTGACAAACTCAGTGAGGTCCTGGCGAAGTTTATGAAGATCAATTCCGCAGGAAACCAGGACTCTGGCTGCGGATTCATTATCAAGCAAAGCAAGTAAAAGATGCTCAACCGTCATGAATTCATGACGATTATCGCGGGCGTCTTTAAATGCATTATTCAGTGTTGCTTCGAGGTCTTTGTTAAGCATATGGTGTAACCTTGAAAACGCTAATCGGCCTTTTCTGTCTTGCACAGCAGGGGATGGTCGTTTTCTCTGGAATATTCATTAACCTGCTGAGCCTTGGTTTCCGCGACATCCTTGCTGTATACACCACAAACGGCTTTTCCCTGGGTATGTACCATCAGCATAATTTGAGTCGCCTTCCCTTCTGGCATACTGAAAAACTTCTCCAGTACCTCAACAACAAAATCCATTGGTGTAAAATCATCATTCAGGAGCAAGACCTGATACATGGGAGGGGGAGCCAGTCTGGTTTTTTCCGGAACGACTGCAACGCTCAGATCACCTTCCTGTTCCTCTCCCTCTTTTTGCAAGCTTAGACGAAACAGTTCGAGATTACTCATGGTTTTATGACTGCCAACCTTCGATTTGTAACTTAACTGTCTGGTAACCAACAGCACACTCATGGCACCGCAAGTATTTACTACTGCCAATCATAAAAGCTAATCATAAAAACAACGAGCACAAAATACTGATCGGCACGGTTTACAGACATTTGATGACAGAAGATAAATTAGTGCACACCTACTAATAAATTGACAAATTTGCCAGGATTTATCTTCTCATTCTAAAGATACTGGAGCAAATCACAATGACCGACTTTCGAAAATTGATCGGGCGACTCACAACAACAGGAGATAAACGTGGAAAGTACAATAAAAAAGGGGGGGTAAAATATTAAAGCCGGAAATGAATTTCCGGCTTTAACTGATGAAAAGTTAACTGAAAACTTACATGTGGTTAATTATTTCATCGGCAAACTCAGAGCACTTGACTAACGTTGCGCCTTCCATCAGTCGCTCAAAATCATAGGTTACGGTCTTGGCACCGATAGCACCATCCATACCCTTGATAATGAGATCTGCCGCCTCATTCCAACCCAGGTGACGAAGCATCATTTCGGCAGAAAGAATGACGGAACCGGGGTTTACCTTATCCTGGCCTGCATACTTTGGAGCAGTACCATGAGTGGCTTCAAAGACGGCCGTTGGCGCACCGATATTGGCACCAGGAGCAATACCGATACCACCAACCTGGGCGGCAAGCGCATCAGAAATGTAGTCGCCATTCAGGTTCAGGGTGGCAATGACATCATACTCTGCCGGACGCAGTAGAATCTGTTGCAGGAAAGCGTCAGCAATCACATCCTTGATGACAATATCTTCACCGGTATTCGGGTTTTTGACAGTATGCCATGGACCACCATCCAGAGGCTGGCCGCCGAAATATTCAACAGCTGTCTGATAGCCCCAATCCTTAAAAGCACCTTCCGTAAACTTCATGATATTACCCTTGTGAACCAGGGTAACCGATTTACGGTTGTTATCGATGGCAAACTGAATTGCCTGCTTCACCAGACGTTCGGTACCCTCTTTTGAAACAGGCTTGACACCAATACCACAATCTTGCTCAAACCGGATTTTGGTAACGCCCATGTCATTGCGCAGGAAGTTGATCAGCTTTTCGGCTTCGGCACTGCCAGCCTGCCACTCGATACCCGCATAGATATCTTCCGAGTTTTCACGGAAGATCACCATATCCGTTTTTTCCGGCTCTTTTACCGGGCTTGGCACACCCTTGAACCAGCGCACAGGACGAATGCAGGCGAACAGATCCAACTCCTGACGAAGAGCCACATTCAGCGAGCGAATACCACCACCAACCGGCGTTGTCAGTGGGCCTTTAATGCTGACAACATACTCTTTGAGAGCCTCAAGTGTTTCTTCCGGAAGCCAGGTGTTATCGTCGTAAACCTGAGTAGCCTTCTCACCGCAGAAAACTTCCATCCACTCGATTTTGCGCTGCCCTCTGTAGGCATTCTTCACAGCAGCATCAACAACTTTCAGCATCGCTGGTGAAACGTCAGCACCAATACCGTCGCCTTCAATATAAGGAATGACAGGGGTATCGGGAACATTCAGGGAGAGGTCCTCGTTGACAGTGATTTTGTCACCGTTGGCAGGCACCTTGATCTTTTGGTATCCCATTATCAACTCCGTTCTCTAATCATCGGTTTAGCCAGATCAAAGACTGGTTCAACGCTTCTTGTCGTTATTTAAAGCATGCAGCCATATCCAACAGCTGTGTCAGCAGGGTAAAAGCACCACTGACAACGGCAAGCTGACCGCACAAAAACGCGTATACCATATACCATCCTTAGCCAGGAATAAATGAAGTTTTGTTACAAAAGCGAAACCAGCATCTGCATTTACCACTATAAATTTCCAGCGGTATGGCGCTTATTTAGCGGGAAAGGTAAAATGACCAGCTATTTTTTGACAGGTGGCAGTATACCCCAGTGATAAAGCATCCTTCCCAAACCAAAGTGATTGTTGGCATGTCCGGCGGTGTTGACTCGTCCGTATCCGCTTTGCTTCTGCAACAGCAGGGCTACCAGGTGGAAGGACTTTTTATGAAGAACTGGGAGGAAGATGACGGGTCTGAATACTGCACCGCAATGACCGATCTGGCCGATGCCCAGGCCGTCTGTGACAAACTTGGCATCCATCTTCATAAAGCCAATTTTGCCGCTGAATACTGGGATAATGTTTTCGAACATTTTCTCAATGAATATAAAAACGGCAGAACTCCGAATCCGGATATCCTGTGCAATAAAGAAATCAAGTTCAAAGCCTTTCTGGATTACGCACTCACCCTCGGCAGCGATTACATAGCGATGGGGCATTACTGCCGTCGTGTGGATCGTGATGGCCATAGCTATCTGGTGAAAGGGGTTGATAACAGTAAAGATCAAACCTACTTCCTCCATGCAGTAAGCGAACAACAGATTGCCCGCACTCTCTTTCCGGTCGGTGACCTGGAAAAAACTGAAGTTCGACGCATTGCCGAAGAACACGGACTGATTACCCATAACAAAAAGGACAGCACCGGCATCTGCTTCATCGGCGAGCGCCGATTCAAGGACTTTTTGCAGCAGTACCTGCCAGCACAACCCGGCGTTATTGAAACGGAAGATGGCAAGGTGATTGGTGAACACTCGGGCTTGATGTACCACACCATTGGCCAGAGACAGGGACTGGGGATCGGCGGACTGAAAAATGCCGATGAAGCGCCCTGGTATGTACTTGATAAAGACCTTGAAAGAAATGTGCTAATCGCTGGCCAGGGCAAGGATCACCCCCTGCTCTTCTCAGATAGCCTGACCTGCTCGCACATCGACTGGGTTTCAGGAAAAGCGCCACAGATGCCCTGTCAGCTCAAGGCAAAAGTGCGTTATCGCCAGCAGGATCAGCGTTGTACGCTTACCCAGGAAGCCAACGGTGATTACCGGGTTATCTTTGATCAGCCGCAACGGGCAGTCACTCCGGGCCAGTCGGTGGTCTTTTATGATGACCTTTATGGTGAGAACGTATGCCTTGGCGGCGGTGTTATTGAAACACGAATACAAGCGTCAGCTTGACCTTCACGAAACTGAAAATCTTATCAACGACAACGGAAATCCCAGAGAAGAAGATTGGTGCGATATTCGACAAAGGACCAGGCGGCGGCATTATCTGGCGTGTTCCAGGCCGCAGAGTTGGTAGACAAGCTGGCCAGGACCGGGCAGTGGAGTGAAGAGGCTCTGACCCCATCCATCCACAGTATTTTTGTCACCTCACCGGATGATGTTTCCCAGGTTTACGGTGGTTTCAATGGTCTGTCCATGGGACGAAAAACCCTGGAGTCGGTGTTAAGCAGGGACAGCTCCGCCATTCAGGGGGATGTTATCCGCTATGCCCTGGCTCTGATTCACATTGAGAAAAAGCTGAGTCGTAACCGGAAGATGCTGAGTACCATCGGTGAGCGTCTCAACCGAACCAAAGAACAGGTCGAACATTTTGGCATGCTGCATGACAATGTGATTGCCAGCCTGGCCAGCATCTACCTGGATACCATCAGCACCTTTAAAACCCGGATACAGGTGGCTGGCGATATGCGCCACCTGCAAAACCCGGTTAACGCCAACCGGATCAGAGCCATCCTGCTGGCCGGTATCCGTTCGGCCGCCCTCTGGCGTCAGTGTGGTGGCAGTCGCTGGCACCTGTTCATCAGCCGAAGTAAGTTACTTGATGGCCTCAAGCGACTTAATAGCTGAATTTCAAAGGGCACTTCCCGGTGCCCGCCCCATCCACTGCATCGGAAAACCGGCTGTGATCTCCCTCCTGCTCAGCATTCTCTGCAGGCCAACCGGCCAATGATTAGAATCTGACAGAGGGATCCGTTATCATGCGCCCTTTTCCCTTGAGCTTAAGGCATAAAACATGGAGCTGAATGCACTGACCGCCGTCTCTCCCATTGATGGACGTTATGGTGATAAGACCCAATCCCTCAGAACCATTTTCAGTGAATATGGACTGATCCGCTTTCGGGTTGCGGTGGAGGTTAACTGGTTGCAATCTCTGGCCAGCCATTCTGCCATTACCGAGGTTCCGTCACTGTCTGAACCAGCCAGCCAGCTGCTGAACAGTCTGGTCAGTGGTTTCTCCATGGCCGAAGCTGAGCGGGTGAAAGAGATTGAGCGCACCACCAACCACGATGTGAAAGCGGTGGAATACCTGATCAAAGAGCGCTTTCAGAACAATGATGAGCTGTCAGCGATCAGTGAGTTTGTCCATTTTGCCTGCACATCGGAAGATATCAATAACCTCGCCCATGGCCTGATGCTGAAAACCGGTATGACCGAGGCCGTGCTGCCTGAGATGCGTAACATCATCACAGCCATTGAACAGCTGGCCAGAACCCATGCCGACCAGTCTATGCTGTCCAGAACCCATGGCCAGACAGCCTCCCCGACCACCCTGGGCAAAGAGATGGCCAATGTGGCTTACCGCCTGAAGCGTCAGCTGAAACACATCGAAAGTATTGCCCCCATGGGGAAAATCAATGGTGCTGTCGGCAACTACAATGCCCATCTGTCAGCCTACCCGGAAGTGGACTGGGCTGAACATGCCGAGCAGTTTGTCACCAGCCTGGGTCTGGAGTGGAACCCCTACACAACCCAAATTGAACCCCACGACTACATTGCTGAGCTTTATGATGCCATCTGCCGTTTCAACACCATTCTGATCGACTTTGACCGGGATGTCTGGGGCTATATCTCTCTGGGGTATTTCAAACAGAAGACGGTGGCCGGTGAGGTAGGCTCTTCCACCATGCCCCACAAAGTCAACCCGATTGATTTTGAAAACTCTGAAGGCAACCTGGGCATCGCCAACGCCATTATGCAGCATCTTGCTGCCAAACTACCGGTTTCCCGCTGGCAGCGCGACCTGACGGACTCCACCGTGCTGCGCAATATGGGCGTTGGTCTGGGCCAGAGTCTGATTGCCTATGCCGCAACCCTGAAAGGTATTGGCAAGCTGGAAGCCTCCCCTGCCCGTCTTCAGCAAGACCTTGATAACGCCTGGGAAGTGCTGGCAGAACCGATTCAAACCGTCATGCGCCGCTATGGTATCGAACAGCCTTATGAAAAGCTGAAAGCACTGACCCGTGGTCAGGAAGGCATTACCAAAGCGACTCTGGCAACGTTTATTGATGATCTGGAGCTTCCTGCCAAGGTGAAGACCGAGCTGAAAGCGCTGACACCAGCCACCTATGTTGGTAATGCGGTAGAGCAGGCTCTGGCTATTTAACACTGACACATAGTCATTAAAAATAATGTTAAAGAAGATCAGGGAGAATCGTTGACCCAATAGAGAAAACGCTCTCAATTAACCCGCTAACCGGTTGATTGAGAGCGTTTTTATTCGACCGGAATAGTCAGTCATTTAAGCAAAATGAGCCTCTTTATACTCTTTTCGACGTTGATGAAGTACAGGCTCGGTATAACCGTTAGGCTGCTCACAACCCCTGAAAACCAGGTCGCAGGCTGCCGCAAAGGCAATACTCTCGTCAAAGTCTGGTGCCATGGGCCGGTAGGCGGTATCAGCGGCATTCTGTCGGTCTACAATCACAGCCATACGCTTCATGGTTGCCATTACCTGCGCTTCTGAACAGATATCATGACGAAGCCAGTTGGCAATGTGCTGACTGGAAATTCGCAGCGTGGCACGGTCTTCCATCAGACCAATGTCGTTGATATCCGGAACCTTGGAACAGCCAACACCCTGATCAATCCAGCGCACCACATAGCCAAGAATGCCCTGGGCGTTATTGTCCAGCTCTTTCTGGATCAACTCTGCGGATAATTTACCTGGATCGGTCATTATCGGAATTTGCAGAATGTCATCAACACTGGCTTGTTGACGACGGGACAGCGCCTCCTGACGGGCCAGAACATTAACTCTGTGATAATGAACGGCATGAAGTGTTGCGCCATTGGGCGACGGCACCCAGGCGGTGTTAGCCCCTGACAGGGGGTGAGCAATCTTCTGCTCCATCATTTTGGCCATCTCATCTGGCATCGCCCACATGCCTTTACCAATCTGGGCTTTGCCGGGCAGTCCTGTATGGAGACCAATATCAACATTCTGATCTTCATAGGCCTGGATCCAGGTCGACTGTTTCATCTCTCCTTTGGGAATAACAGGTCCGGCTTCCATGCTGGTGTGTATTTCATCCCCGGTACGGTCCAGGAAACCGGTGTTGATAAAGACAATACGATCTCTGGCCTCACGGATACACGCTTTCAGGTTTATGGAAGTTCTGCGCTCTTCATCCATAATGCCCACCTTCAAGGTGTTGGCAGGTAGATCAAGCGCCGCTTCGATACGTGCAAACAGCTTGCAGGTAAAGGCGACTTCTTCGGGACCATGCATCTTGGGCTTGACGATATAAATGCTGCCTTCCCGGGAGTTCTGCTGGTTACCTGCTTTTTTCTTCAGGTCGTGAATGGCAATCAGGGCGGTGAACATACCATCCATAATGCCCTCCGGGATTTCATTATCCTGAGCATCAAGAATGGCATCATTGGTCATCAGGTGGCCGACATTTCGGACAAACATCAGGCTTCTGCCGGGTAAGATCAGCTCACTGCCGTCTGGTGCCGTGTAAATCCGGTCAGAACTCAGCTTTCGGGTCACCGGCTTGCCACCTTTAACGAAAGTATCTTCCAGATCACCTTTCATCAGTCCAAGCCAGTTGCGATATACCAGGGCCTTGTCTTCTGCATCCACTGCCGCCACGGAATCTTCGCAGTCCATTATGGTGGTAATGGCCGCCTCAACGATCAGATCCTGTACATCCGCAGCGTCATCCCTGCCGATCACACCTTCAGAATCAATCTTAATATCAATGTGTAACTCATTATTTTTCAACAGTATTGAGTCGGGCTTTTCAGGTGTTCCGGTATAGCCACAGAACTTTTCCGGCTCTTTCAGGGATGTGATTGAACCATCCTCAAGTGAAATGGCCAGACTGTTCTCCAGCACCTGATAGCGAACGGCGTCTTTATGGCTACCGGAAGCCAGTGGAGTCGCTGTATCCAGCAATTCACGACCAAACTCAATCACTTTTCTGCCACGAACGGGGTTATATCCTTTGCCCTTTTCTGCTCCTTCGCTGTCCGAAATAGCGTCCGTTCCGTACAGTGCATCATACAGGCTACCCCAGCGGGCATTGGCTGCATTCAAGGCAAAGCGGGCATTCATAACAGGAACTACCAGCTGGGGCCCTGCCTGACGAGCTATTTCGCTGTCGACCTTGCTGGTGGAGATGGCAAAGTCATCCCCTTCAGGCAGCAGATAGCCTGTTTCCTCAAGGAAAGACCTGTACTCAGACTTAGTTTCTTCGGTATAACGGTTTTGCTGGTGCCATGCATCAATCTTCTGCTGAAGTTCATCCCGACGCGCCAGAAGCGCTTTGTTTTCAGGGGCGAGGTCATTAACCAAGGCTTCGAGGGACAGCCAGAACTTCTCCGGGTCCACACCGGTTCCCGGAACAATGTCATTTACCAGTAAATCATGGAGTACCCGAGCGATTTGCAGGCCGCCTTTCTGGATGCGTTCAGTCATTTCAACCTCACTTCCTGATCATTATTATGCAACTGACGTATACATTATGCTGCAACCATGTACAAACACAACAATCCAACCGTCAATCTTATCGAAGCGAGAAGGTATGTCCAATTAATGCCCGCAATGACGTCTATTTATCCTGTGAATGGTGACTGTTAAATCGAAAATTGATCGGGAATAATCAAATTATGAGCGCCCAGGCTGGAGATTTTCGTCTCGCCAATATTCCCGAAAGTATGATGTGATGTGCAAGCCATCTTCAAACACCAGCCAGGGCGATTCAGGAACTGAATCAGTGATGTAGCCGTTAACCGAGGAGGGGCTGAAAGCTTGTTTTTTACATCTTTATGCCTTTGTCCCATGATGGGTAGATCCATGGCTACAACCTGCCTTTCTGGCTCTTTCCATCAACTGCCGGGTAAAATCCCGGTCTTTAAATACATATAACTGAAACCAGTGTGCAAAATCCGGATGTTCTGTCTGGTCCGGCTTCAGATTCTGTGAAGGGAAAAAGAAAGCCCTTTTCTTTTGGGAAAAAGAAAAGGGCTTTTTCAATAACGCCTGCTCTGGTCAATCAGTCGTCCAGGACAACACCCTGCTGCTGCTCAGAGATTAACAAGTAGTATGACTCGGCGATAAATTCCTTGCACTCTTCGGCAACATCAAACAGTGCATGCTCTGCTTCCAGGTCACTCAGCCAATCCATTTTTATCTCCAATAATCCAACTGATTTTGTACTTCTTTAACGGAGGATAACGTCTTACTTTCCTCTTCTGTTTCGCGCAAATCAGCGAAAGCAAGCAAATTAGAACACAGATAAACAAAGAATAACAGTCGCGACTGTTATTTCATGGTGTTATTTGTTTGTCTGCGTGAAAACAAACGACAAGGTCACTTTTCCGCCACGGATTTAATAATCTGTCTCAGCCACTGATGGGCAGAGTCATGATGCAGTAAAGGGCTCCAGGCCATGGACAGGTCAAATGATGGAATTTCAAACGGGGGCCTGACGACAGCGAGCATGGTACTGAATCGTTCAATATCTGCAAGCCGACTGGGAAGTGTAGCGATCAGATCATTCTGGACAGACAACAGCATCGCCACCTGATAATGACGGGTAAAAACACTGATTTTACGTTTTTTGCCAACAGCGGCCAGCGCTTCATCGACCCAGCCCAGTCGCTGTACATCCTCAGGATTAACCCCTACGCCAATCCCCATTCCGGTTTTGCTGGCCCAGATATGCTGGGATTGAAGATAGCTGTCCAGGGTAAAATTAGTCAGTATCGGGTTTTCCCTGCTCATCACACAGGAAAAATCATCCTGCCAGATCCGTGACTGGTAAAACGACTGAGGCAGACTGTCAAAACGGTTAATGGCCATATCCACCCAACCTTGCTCCACGTCGTGAAAGCTCACATCACTGGGCGTCAGGACATCCAGCGTCACATTCGGAGCCAATGAGCGAACCTGCTTCAACACCAGAGGGATCAGGGTTGATTCAGCATAATCAGAAGCCATGATCCGGAATACCCGCTGACTGGTTTCAGGATCAAACTTCTCTTTTGGCTGAATCGTTTTCTCCATGGCCAGTAATGCCTCACGAATCAGTGGCTGGAGTTCAAGCGCACGCTCTGTTGGGGTCATCCCCTCGCTGGTCCGGATCAACAGAGGATCATTAAACAACTCCCGCAGTCTGCGCAGCCCATTGCTCATGGCGGGCTGGGTAATTCCCAACTGTTCCGCGGCACGGGTTACGTTGCGCTCCCTGAGCAGAACATCCAGGTAAACCATCAAATTCAGATCAATGCGTGCAATATTCATTCTGTAAATACCCGAGATAACTCTTATAAATTACCAGAATCTTTCTCAGGTGTTTAGGATGTGCGACGTTAATCAAACATTTGTTTGAATTTCAACAGTCGCATAACTACACCTCGCTGTCCGGGGGAGGAAAATAACATGGCTCGCTATAACCGCTCTGAAGAAACTGCCCGCATTGAAAAGGACTGGGCGGAGAACCCGCGCTGGAAAAATGTCAAACGAACCTACAGTGCAGAAGACGTGGTTCGTCTGAGAGGTTCGGTGAAAATCGAAAACACCATTGCCAGACAGGGTGCCGAGAAACTCTGGGACCTGGTGTATGGCAACCAGTCTAAAAAAGGTTATGTCAACTGTCTCGGTGCCCTCACTGGCGGCCAGGCCGTGCAACAGGTTAAAGCAGGTATTGAAGCGATCTACCTTTCCGGCTGGCAGGTTGCGGCAGATAATAATACCGCCAGCACCATGTACCCTGACCAGTCTCTGTACCCGGTTGACTCCGTGCCGGCAGTGGTCAAACGCATCAACAACAGTTTCCGTCGTGCTGATCAGATTCAGTGGAAAGCCGGTAAACAAGCGGGTGATGAAGGCTATGTTGACATGTTTGCCCCGATTGTGGCGGACGCAGAGGCAGGCTTTGGTGGTGTACTGAACGCCTATGAACTGATGAAGGGCATGATTGAAGCCGGTGCTGCCGGTGTGCACTTTGAAGACCAGCTGGCTTCCGTTAAAAAATGTGGCCATATGGGCGGCAAGGTGCTGGTTCCCACCCAGGAAGCTGTACAGAAGTTGATTGCGGCCCGACTGGCTGCTGACGTTGCCGATGTACCGACCATTGTTCTGGCCCGTACCGATGCCAACGCTGCTGATCTGATCACCTCTGACTGCGATCCTTACGATGCAGCATTCCTGACTGGCGAAAGAACCCCTGAAGGTTTCTTCCGGACCAAGGCCGGTATTGATCAGGCAATTGCCCGTGGTCTTGCCTATGCGCCATACGCGGATCTGCTGTGGTGTGAAACCGCCACTCCAGACCTGGATGAAGCCCGTAAATTTGCAGAAGCGATCAAAGCTGAGTACCCGGATCAGCTGCTGGCTTATAACTGCTCACCCTCCTTTAACTGGAAGAAGAACCTGGACGATGAAACCATCGCCAAATTCCAGCAGGAACTGAGTGATATGGGCTACAAGTACCAGTTCATCACCCTCGCAGGCATTCATAACATGTGGTACAACATGTTTGAACTGGCTCATAACTACGCCCAGGGCGAAGGTATGAAGCATTATGTCGAGATGGTCCAGGAGCCAGAGTTTGGCGCTGCGGAAAAAGGTTACACGTTTGTTGCCCACCAACAGGAAGTTGGAACCGGTTATTTTGATGATATGACAACGGTTATCCAGGGTGGTCAGTCTTCAGTAACAGCATTAACCGGCTCTACGGAAGAAGAGCAGTTCTAGGAGCCTGTCGGACTTAAGCGTCCGTCTAGGCGACCCCGTAGCGAGGATTGCGAGAAATTGAGGATAAAAATTTCTGCTTCTGAGGAGAATAGCGGGGCTATTTGACGAAGAAGCAGGAATTTTTAGACCAATTTATCGCAACCGCACGACTGCATGGATGCAGTCTCTATAGTAACGCCTAGCCGTTTTGTGTA
>NZ_PJPV01000146.1 GCF_002864045.1 Endozoicomonas acroporae | reverse complement strand
AATAAATCATCAATCAGGCAAAAGACATTAATGATAAACTCTTCTTCAGGCATGACTGTCACCGGCTATTAAGCAATCTGTTTTAGAGGGCAGGTTGGTTAAGGTGTAGTCATGCCTTATGTGATGTCAAAAGTCGGCCTTCGCGTTTTAAAGACGGTGTACTCACCAGCAGAAATACGTTTCAAAAATACTTCAGCCAGACTGAACTCCAGATTTTTATCGAACAGATTCTGGATGAAGAACCCATCCCGGTAGCGCCGGGGATCTTTTATATTTTCAAAGACAAAGACGAAGAACAGCTCTACCTGGCCAATAAACAACGCCGAAGGCCACAATGGAAACAGCTGGTTCACAAGAGCAGGCCCACCTCCAACAAAAAACGGCTATTAGAAGAAAACCGTCAGCTATTGGAAAATTACTGGCAGCGCTGCCTTGAACTGGGCCGGTTACCCACCGCCGACGAGTTTGAAGAATCCAAGCTGCTGGCAGAACAGATAGGCTCCCCCAAACAGGCCTTTAATCTGTTAAAGGGTGAGGCGGATATCCAGGCATTGGATCAGGCGGCAAAAGAGAGAACGGAGGATTTACAAGTCTATTTCGCCCTGCAGCAGTTCAATAAAAAACGTATTTACAAACACATGCCAGACCCGCTGAAAAGAGACATCAAAGCCTTCTTTGGCGATTACAAAACTGCGGTTGCAGAAGCTCGTGAACTGCTGTTTTCCCTGGCAGAACCCAACCTTATTGACCAGATGTGCGAACTGGCCCATCAGCAGTTACCGGCCAGTATTCTTAACGACAGCCACTCACTAATCATCCATAGTGGTTTTATTAATGACCTGCCGCCCCCGTTAAGAATCTATGCCGGTTGTGCCACACAGCTCTTTTCAGAAACCGATGGAGTGGATCTGGTAAAAATTCATATCCGCTCCGGCAAACTGACCCTGATGACCTACGGGGGTTTTGCAACCCAGCCCATCCCCATGCTTCGTGAACGGGTCAAAATCAATCTGCGCCAGCGTACTGTCGATTTTTTTGACTACGGCTATGGCGACTACGATCCACAACCACTCTATTGGAAGTCCCGGCTGATCGACGCCAGTTTCCCCGATTATGACAAGCAGCAGTCATTCGATAAACGCCTTTCCGATTTGAAAATTCCTGAGCTGGCTGAAGGGCATGGCCCCTCACTGGAGAATCTGACTACCCTGCTTCGTATGAAGCACGGACTCACGATTAAAGGTTACCGGTTCTTCAGAGCACAGAGCGCCATCGCACCCTCATAATGCACAGCACGACCAGAACAATGCCGATGGTCAAAACCGTAAAAGCTGACCAGAGTGACCGGCCACATCCCGATGGCAAAAGATCTATATATGGACTATATTTAGGCCATAAACAGGAGGCAGAGTGATGAGAATTGAACCGATCAGCTTCGTAAAAAAGAATGCGGCTAGCTTGGACCTGGAAGAACCGATTGTCGTGACACAAAATGGCAAGCCAGTCTATGTTATTGAATCCTTTGAAGACAGAGAACGCAGGCAAGAAGCCACCGCGTTGTTGAAGCTATTGTCTTTTGGTGCCAAAGACGAAGCAGAGGGCAAAACACTGTCGGGTGACCAGGTGCTGAACAATATCAGGGCAAAGTATCTGGATAATAAATGATGCGGGTTATCTACCTTGAGTCCTATCAGCTCTCTATGGAGCTGGTGATAGAACACAACGCATCCAGACATCCTGAAAACCTGCCAGGCCATATCGATAAACTCTCTGAAATCCAGGCGGCTTTTGAAACGCAAGTAACAGAGAACCCAAAATCATGCCCCGTCAATTACGACCTCGAACGTTATTTTGGCCTGCAGTTTCGCGAATACCATAAAGATGGCTACAGGATTCTCTACCGGGTTGATGACTCGAAAGCCGTCATTGTGACCTTTATCTTTATGAGCCAGTTTCAAAAGACCAGCCGGTTATTGGAACAGTTTGTTTTCCGGCGGTGATCAATTATTAACAACAGTTAATCCAGCAAACGGGTTGGACGATAAGCCCGATCCTGGTGAATTTTACAGGGTTGCCGGAAATGAGCTCCGGCAACCATCACCAAAAATTTCATCCGGGCCAGCGTCAACCCCAGATTCCCAGCAGCTTGTTCCAGCAGTACTTCATCGCCCTCTTCATCCAGCAGCGCATCCATGGGTTCCGTAACGCCGCAAATTTCAAGAGCTTTTACATCAAGCCCAGTATTTTAGCGATTTAATGGCTTTTTATACGACAAAAGACATATAGATCTAAATAAAAAGTCACCTCAAGGACTTGTTGCCTCTTGTGCAGTATTATCCATATATATTTAAATGTAATTACATATAAACTTATAACTACAAAAAACATTAAATAAAGCCCATCCACACATTCATGGACGATTTGGGGGCACAGTGTCTCGATTTTACCATGTTGAACCTTCGCTTGATAATTACTGGCGCAGCATTATTCTTTTCGGCAACAATGTAGCCTCTTATAAATTTGCCCTCGCCTGTTCTCTCTACGAGCTAGCCAACTCCAGCAATGACTTTATATCTCTGGAACAGCTGGCAGTCCCATTTTCTCGCCATATCTGTGAGCATCTGAAAGACGCACCAAAACAGACGACAGCGAAATCCAGTAGATTTCTGGCTACATGCACAGACTTTAATCTTGGGAAAGTTGATCAGGATTATCTCTGTACCCAAACAGTCAGGCTCGGTTTTCAAAATGTGATTGATGCCTTTCACAATGTTAATCATCGTGAAGTCGGGGAACGCTTTTTTATGGATGAAAGAAAAACAACCAACAAAGGTATCCGGCTGACAGACAATTTTTACACTCTCATGGCATCCCAAGCCATAAACAGCATAAAACCCGAAACCAATGCTCGTTGGCGATTGGTGGAAAGTGCCTGGCAGCTGGGCCTTTCAAGGAATCTTGTGAGAGTAGAACATGACCATGATAGCAAGCAACTATTCACTCGCCTGAATGAACGACGGGTAAATATTACCAGCTCTAGAGATAGCCTGAACGGCTATCAGAAAGGGCGATGTTTTTACTGTTTTGGTCATATAACCATAGAGTCAGGGAAATCTGACCTTGCTGATGTTGACCATTTTTTCCCGTGGGTAATCCGGGAACACGTACCCGGCATTAATGGCATCTGGAACCTTATTCTGGCCTGCCGGAGCTGTAACAGGGGGGAGAATGGCAAGTTTACCCAGCTGCCACATATTGACTATCTTTACAGACTTCATGCCAGAAATGAGTATTTTATCAACAGTCATCTGCCCATCAGAGAGACTTTAATGCAACAAACCGGCAAGACAGAGGCATTACGCAGGGCATTCCTCCAAGGCAGCTACAATCAGGCTAAAGTCCAACTTCTGCACAGTTGGAAAAAGCCTGAACCCCGTGGATTGATGAACTTTTAGGCCTTCAGGCCTAAAATCACATTTAGCCATTGTTCAATGGCTTTTTCTGGCCTTAAGTCATGGGTAGTCCAGCTTGTGAGGACCCATAAATCGGTTGGCTTCAACAAGTCTTGTAATAGGGCCTCATCCATATACGTAAAAAGACGTCCATCCCGTAATACCTCACCCTGACCATATTTAAAGGAGCAATACAAACAGCCGTTTGATACCAAAAATCCTGCTAAGTGGTTAATCGTTGCTGCCAGCTCTACATAAGGAACATGAAGCAGGGAAGCACAAGCCCAAACTCCATCAAACTGGCGCTCTGTCTGAAACTCATCAAACAGGCAAGTCTCAACTGCCAGCCCCGTTAGTTTAGAAGCCATTGCTGCGAGAGTGCCGCTGGCATCAAATGCAGTAACTTTATAGCCCCGGTCAATAAATGCCCTGGCATCTCTGCCTGAGCCACAACCCGCATCAAGAATATGACCTCCATCGGGAATCAGAGGCAGGAAAAACTTATATAGCTCCTGAGCGTCAACTCCAACCGTTGAATTATAAAATTGCATTGCATTTTTCTGGTAAAATTCAGAAGTGATAGTCATTGTCAGTTGCACGGATTTGCGCCAAGGATAACATGTTGATGATGCCAGATTAGTTTCAGAATGAATATCCAAATGATTACCATAACATGTCATAAAAAGCCTTCCCAAGTTCACTCCTGCAAGCCGTTAATATAAGAATTTTTCAACACGCTACACCTGAGATAATTTTATTACAGGTGTAGCTAATATTGCTCCTGGTATCATCCACGCCAGCATGCATCGCTCATACTTGACGAGACTGCCTGAACAAAAACAGACTTGGTGATAGTGAGCTATTTTGGGATTTGAGTCCCTGCCCGTGAGTCTGTGCAATGATTTTCTACAGCAATCAAGTGAATATAAATTCCGAATCACTTTACTAAAACGCGTAATCAGCTTAGCCATGACATGATCCTCCTTGATCGGTCGTGACAGGGCGATTTTGACGAGTTTTCGGGGAGAGGCAATGAAGGAAACTCAATATCCAGAAAGAGCGATAACGATCGAGCTTCATCAATCTTTTAAGGCAACAAAAAATGCCAATTCTATGGATGGCAAGAACAATCCATTGAGAATCATCAGACCAACAACCGGACTGGTATAGACAACGCTGGACAGGGTTTGACGCGAATAAAAGGGAAAATCTTTATGTGAGGTGTAGGCTATACGTAGGTTGGAAATCAGGAAAGGCAAAAATGTGAGTACTTACTACGGACGCAGGCGCGACCATTATGGCGCACCCGAGAGGATTCGAACCTCTGGCCTCTGCCTCCGGAGGGCAGCGCTCTATCCAGCTGAGCTACGGGTGCAATTACAGAGCAGCAGACAGCGGCTCCAGCGGTTGCCAATAATACTGATCCGCCCTCGGGCTGTCTATGATTTTTTTGCTGCTGTCTGGTACCAATGTCAAAAGCATCTCAGTCTCCTTTTAATAACCTGCTCCCGTCATCTGCATTCCGTGAGCTGGCTCAGCAGGCTGTTCAAGCCCCGATCGAGTGCTTCACAATGGCAAGCCACGGTAATTACCGAAACCCACGATGTATAAACCGCTGTTTCAGGGGTACCAATTGTTCTATAATCCCATTGCCCGGAATAATTCGGCTACACAGGCGAAAGCTTATCAGCGAGTCTTAAGCTACTTTTTACCAGCTCTGGCAGTATCAGCTCTGGCAACGCCTAAAATAAGATAGCCATTAATCGCCTTAAGAGGACAAGCGAGTGTCAAGGGGAACTCATATGCGTGCTTTGATTCTGTTAGTCGGGGGACTATTCGCGTCGCTGGTGTTTGCCAAGCCGACTGCAGACCTTGATTCAATTAGTCGTGGTGAGATAAGCGAGCGTCTTGCTCCTGTGGGTTTCGTCTGTCTCGCCGGTGAGGAGTGTGCCAGTGCAGCAGGGGTAGCAGTCAGCTCCAGCAGTGGCCCGAGAAGTGGCGATGCAGTTTACAATCAGTTTTGTGTGGCCTGCCATGGCTCTGGCCTTTTAGGTGCTCCCAAAAAGGACGATGCCGCAGCATGGCAAGCCGCTGAGAAGACCGCTGGCGGGTTCAGCAGTCTGCTGTCCAACGCCATTAACGGTATTCGCAGTATGCCTGCCAAAGGTACCTGTATGGATTGTTCTGATGAAGAGATCAGTATTGCGATTGAATACATGAGCGGCCTTAAGCCCTGACCTCTTCCTTCAGGTTTGATGATCAGCCGCTGGCAGCTTTTGCCAGCGGGCTGATAAATCCTTCCGGCTTCACCGCCAGTATTGAGCAGTAGATACTGTTCATGATGTTTTCAGCCGTATTCCCCACCAGCATGCCCTCCTTATGGCGACCAAGCGTGCCCATCACGATGACATCAACATTCAGTTCATTGGCCAGTTGCTGGATCTCGGTCGCCGGGTTGCCCCTGAGCAGATGAATGGATACAGGCTGCTGGTCATCATTCTCAGTCACGCCAACTTCCTGCATGACCTCCTGTAATTTGTTGTGGTAGCGCCGCTGGGTTATTTCCTGCAATTCATAAAGCTCTTCATCAGAGAGTGTTTTCAGGGAGCGCCGCCCTAAGGGTACATTCCAGACACTGACCAGATGCAACGTAGCCTTTTCCTGGCTTGCCAGATAGAGACCGTATTGTAAAAGCGTGCGATTCAGATCATGGGCATCCGAGTCCGGGTCGCCAGCATCCACGGCCACCAGGATTTTGCCATTGAATTGTGGGAGCTGATCCCGGTCGGCCATCATCAAAATGGGCACCGGGCATTTTCTGAGCAAAGCCAGGTCATTGCCCGTTAACTGTTTACGAGTCAGCGCGCCACTGGCATCTGCCAGTTTGATGACCAGGTCAATGTGATGTTCTTGTATCACCTGATAAATGGCTTGCCGGGGTCGGCCGGGAACAATCAATGTCTCTGCTTCGATCCCCTGCTCCCAGGCCATGGCCTTTAGGCGCTCAAGCTCATCCTCAAGTTGCTGCCTGAGGTGGTCTTCCAGTTTTTTTTCCAACGGGACAAATTGCAGATGATTCAGAGTTTCCAGGCTCTGGTCAAACAGAGCAATCAATAAGGTGGCCCGGTTATCCAAAGCAAGCCGAAAGGCCTGCTGTAGCTCCATATCCGAGGTGTGTTGCCGGGTAACGGCCAGAAGAATCGAACGAAAAGCATGCATCAATTTAGTCTCAAACCGATCACAACCCTACCCATTATCGCAGGAATTGGTCGCCCTGCCAGATATTCTGTTGATAACTCCGGAATTCTGCCTGGTAACCAATAGGAACGGACTTGTAGAACAATGTTACTGCTATATAATCTCGCTCCCTATTATTTTCCTTGTATAAGGTTCACGGCACGTTTATGAAACTGATTAAGAGAACGTTCATCGTCGCCGCACTGCTCTGTGCTGCCCAACTCCAGGCCTCAGATGACAAGGCTGAAAAACTGTATTTCTATAACTGGACCGATTACATCGCGGAAGATACCGTCAAAAACTTTTCCGACAAAACTGGCATCGACGTGGTTTATGACGTTTATGACAGTAATGAGGTACTTGAAGGTAAACTGCTCTCCGGGCGCAGCGGTTTCGACCTGGTCTCGCCTTCCCACGATTTTTACAAGACCCAGATTCGTGCCGGTGTCTATGAGCCGCTGGATAAGTCCAAGCTGCCTAATCTGAAACATCTTGATCCCGTCATTATGAAGGCGATCTCAGACAACTTTGATGAAAACAATACCTACGGTATCCCTTACCTCTGGGGAACCACCGGTATTGGCTATAACAAGGCGGCTGTCGAAAAAGCGCTCGGCAAGGATGCCCCGGTGGATAGCTGGTCTCTGATCCTTGAGCCGGAGAATATGAAGAAGCTGCAAAGTTGTGGAGTTGCGTTTCTTGACGCCGCAAGTGAAGTGTTGCCTTCTGTGATGGCCTACCTCGGTATTCCCGGCGATAGTCTGGATATGGCGGATTACAAACAAGGCGTCGCCAAGATGAAAGAGATTTCTCCTTACATCGCTTACTATCACTCTTCCCGCTCTCTGTCTGACCTGGCCAATGGCGATATCTGTGTGGCCCTGATGTGGTCTGGTGACGCGATGATTGCCAGAGATCGGGCTAAAGAAGCGGGTAACGGCCTGGATATCCGCTATGTTGTTCCCAAGGAAGGTGCAGCCATGTGGTTTGATATGCTGGCCATTCCTAATGATGCGCCTCACAAAGACGCCGCTCACCAGATGCTGAACTATCTGATGGAACCAAAGGTGATTGCTGATGTGACCAACTACGTGACTTATAGCAACCCTAACCCTGCTTCTAAACAGTATGTGGATGCAGATATTGCTAAAGATCCCGGTGTCTTCCCAGGCGATGAGACCATGGAGAAGCTCTTTGTTTTCAAAGAACTGCCATCCAAACTGAAGCGTTATATCACCCGCGAGTGGTCCAGGATAAAATCTGGCAACTGATCTTTTGCCAACAGTTATCAGAAGTTGATCCTTCTGATAACTGTCACTCTGGCTCCATTTATCCAATAACCGCTAAAAAAATCCTCCAACACTGCCCAATACGCCATAATTTATAGATTGAATTCATTTTCACCCGGCCATTACATGGACAGTAACATCACCTCTCTCAGTATCCTGATTTTGGAAGACCACCCCTTTCAGCGAGTGGTGGCAGAGCAAACGGTCTCAGGCCTTAATGTTGGCAGACTGCATACAGCAAAAAGCAGCAAAGAGGCTCTGACATTTCTGCAAAACCAAGGTGCCGTTGATATCGTCATCTGTGACCTCGATATGCCGGGTATGGACGGTATCCGGTTTATCCGCCACCTGGCGGAGCAAAAGCTTGCCCGGGGCGTAATTGTGCTCAGTGCCATGGAGGCAGCTTTAGTCCGAATGGTCAGTGATATGGCTCAAGCTCATGGCCTGATGGTGCTGGGCCATATCCCCAAACCAATGTCCCGCCCCCGTCTGAGAGAATTACTGGAATTTTACTGTTCAGAACAGACTGAGAATAATGCCTGCCCCGTCACCTCCAGAGAGCTGATCTTTGATGAAGAAGCTCTTGAGAAAGCCATTGAAGCCAATCAGTTCGTGCTTTACTACCAGCCAAAGGTCTTGCTGAAAAGTGGCCGAATGATCTCTGTTGAAGCACTCACCCGCTGGCATCACCCGGAAGCTGGCGTTATCAGCCCAGTCCACTTTATCCCCATGATGGAGAGCTCTGGCCTGATAACCCCGATGACCACAAAAATGATCGACCTGGCACTGGAGCAGATTCGAGTCTGGCGTGAACAGGGCAGAAGCATTGCCGTTGGCATCAACCTTTCTGCAGCCACTCTCACCAATACCGACCTGCCCGATATGCTGATTGGCAAGATGCGGGGTTTGAGTATTCCACCAGAGCTCCTGACTCTTGAGATTACCGAAAGCAGTCTGATTGAAAATGCGGCGCTTTCCCTCGAAACACTGGCCAGATTCAAACTCCATGGTTTCTCACTCTCTATTGACGACTTCGGTACTGGCTATTCCAGCATGCAGCAGTTAAACCGAATCCCTTTCAGTGAGCTGAAAATTGATCGTTCATTTGTCTCTAATGCCTGTAGTGACAAAAACCATAAAGCGATTGTTGAAGCCAACATCAGCCTGGCCCACAAATTGAATATGCAAACCGTTGCCGAGGGAGTAGAAACACTCGAAGGCTGGCAATTGCTGAATGAGTTAAATTGTGACCAGGCACAAGGCTTCTTCATTGCCAGGCCCATGCCCGCCGATGAAATCCCCCAATGGGAGCGGGAGTGGCTGGCAAGACAACCGATTACACTACCCAAGCCCTGTATCTGAAAGTGCATTGACAACGGTAGTCATGCAATCTGCCAATATTTTCCTGCCTGAATTATATTCACTTTCCGAAAATGATGTTTCATTGACCTGATTCAGTACGTTTGCTGCATCGTTGATGCATGATAAACACCACCAAGAATTTTAAACTGTTTTTTGCATCTCAAGGGTTGAATGACGTCTATGTCGCGTATTCTCAAGCTGTCGCTGATTGCAGCCTCTTTCTTCTTTCTGTGTTTCATTCCCGCTGAATTTATTCCTGTTGCCAACATCACCATTGAACAACAACGGGTGCTGGCTATTTTCCTGATGGCGACATTGCTCTGGGTCTCTGAGGCCGTGCCAGCCTATGCAACGTCACTACTTATTCTGGGCCTGCTGGCCAGCATGGTGTCCAATACCAGCCCGTACTTTCTCCGGGAAGCATTGAATCCGGAGGCCATGCTCAGCTACAAAGAAATTCTCAGCAGTCTGGCAGCCCCGGTTATTGTGCTGTTTCTTGGCGGTTTCTTCATTGCCATTGCCGCCACGAAGTACAAACTGGACATCAACCTGGCCAGAGTATTGTTAAAACCCATTGGCAGTGATTACCAGAAAGTGATGCTCGGTCTGATGGGCATTACCGCCTTCTTCTCCATGTTTATGAGTAATACCGCAACAACAGCAATGATGCTTACCTTGCTGACGCCATTGCTGGCAAACGTTGATACCACGGATAATGCCGTCAAGGGTGTTATTCTTGCCGTGCCCATAGCCGCCAATATCGGCGGTATTGGAACCCCCATCGGCACGCCACCGAACGCCATTGCTTTTCGCTATTTAACCGGCGAGCATGCCATCACCTTTGGCGAGTGGATGCTGTTTGCCATCCCCATGGCCGTGGCATTAATTATGATTGCCTGGGTATTGCTGCGTAAACTTTACCCGGGAAACATCAAAGAGCTTGCCGTTAAAATCGAATGTTCCTTTGAACAATCGCCAAAAGCCTACCTTGTTTATGCAACAACGGCTGCAACAGTGCTACTATGGACCACCTCCAGCATTCATGGCGTAAACTCGTACACTGTCGCCTTACTGCCGGTCATCGTTTTCTCCCTTTCCGGCATTATCGATACCGACGACATCAAAAATATTAACTGGGATGTACTCTGGCTGATTGCCGGTGGTATTGCCCTGGGCTATGCCCTGGAAAAAAGCGGCCTGGCACGCTCTATTGTTCACACCATTCCCTTCGACACCATGGGAACCTTTGTGGTGTTATTTCTGATGGCTGTGGTCTCAATGGTGATGGCAACATTTATGTCCAATACCGCCACAGCGAACCTGCTGATGCCAATTGCAGTTTCAGTCGCTACGGTTCTGAGCGGGCTGGAAAATTATGGCGGTATCAGCCTTATGGTTATCTCGGTTGCGCTCTGTGCATCCATGGGAATGTCACTGCCTATCAGCACTCCGCCCAACGCTTTGGCCCATGCCACCGGTATGGTGGCCAGCAGAGACTTTATCAAGGCCGGTAAGTTCATCAGCACCATTGGTGTCGTGATTATCTTTGCAGTGATTACCCTGCTGGGTGTGTTGGGTTACTTCTGATCATACTCGCGCTATTTGGCAACTCCGATCTCGGGGTTGTCATCGCTTTCAACGTCAAAAATAAAACACATCGCTGACATTACCCCTTAAAAGAAGCCCATCCAGTTCATCAGCATCAATACCGAAAAGATCAACAAAACCCCCAGCGGACTTAAAATCTGAGCAGTTTTGATAAAGTCCCTGGTTTCGACCAACCCTGTAGCATGCGCCAGTGCATTGGGCGGTGTGCTGATTGGCAGGCCCATCCCCAGGGAAGACGCCAGGGCAACCGCCGTACCAATCACAACCAGTCCTCCCTGCTCTTCAATACTGACCACCGAATTGGACATGGAGATGGCAATGGGCATTAACAGGTTTGCAGTGGCCGTATGGGACATAAATGTCGCCATAATCATACAGAGCACGCTGATGCCCAGAATGATGGTCACCGCATCGAACTGTTCAAATGGCACCATACTGACCAGCAACCCGGCAAGACCAGACGAGGCAAGCGCAGTACCAATGGCAATACCACCGGCAAGCAGCCAGAGCACATCCCAGCTGATATGCTTCAGATCATGCTTATCAACAATGCCACACAGGCTGAATACAGCCACCGGAATAATAGCGACGGCACAGGCATTAATGCCGTGGACATCGGAGAACACCCACAGCAGGATGGTCAACACAATAGTGATATAAACAATGTACGGCTTCAGCCCTCTTTCAAAACGGCCATCAATCCGGACATCCAGATCGCCACCATTGGAGGGGAACATCTTTTGCAGTAACCACCAACTGAAAGCAATCATAACGACAGTAATCGGTACGGCAAACAGCATCCAGCCACCAAACGACAACGCATGCTCACCAACAAAATAACGGAAAGCAATGGCATTGGGCGGAGTTCCAATCGGAGTCCCCATACCACCCAGGTTTGCGGCAATAGGAATACTCAATACCATTGCCCGACATCCGGGATCTTCACTGTCCATTCGAGCCAACAATGGCGTCATAATAGTCAGCATCAACAAACTGGTCGCTGTATTGCTCATGAACATGGAGAAGATGGCAGTGATGATCATCACACCAAGCATCACAATTTCATACTTCTGGCCAAAAGGCTTTAATAGGACACGAGCCAGATTGATATCTACCTTGTACTTGGCACAGGCCAAAGCAATAAAGAACCCGCCCAGAAAAAGTACAATGATGGGTGATGCCAGACTATTGAAAATAGTTACATAGTTGAGCATGTCTTCACCAAGACCATCCCTGAGCGGAAAAGGTGCACTGTTTGAAGCGGTCAATACCAGCAGCATAATAATCAGAAGAGATGTTGCAAAGGCTGGCACGGCATCACTGACCCACATCAGGGTTGCCAGAATAAAAATGGCCAACACCCGCTGCTGCAAAATTGACAAGATCCCCTCGGGAAACACCATTTCCGGAAAGCAGAACAGCCCCAGGAAGATGATTGCTATTGGCACAACCTTTTTAAGCGGAGTCATTTACAACATACCGTACATGAGCAGTTAAAATGGATCAGCGTACTCTAAAGGCTGGAACGCTGAAGCTGATCAACAGAAAGCAGGCATAATCATTTTTAAATAATTACCGGTTAAGACAGTTAAATTATTCAGTGCAAAATTGTGCCTATCAATACGTGGAGCCGGAGCACAGATTTGTTAATGAATAATTTTGCATAAGATAAGATTAAACACTATTAATCAGATCATATAGATAACATTTTCTTAAAGCATAAAAATAGTGAAAAAATATACAATATAAAAGCTTTGCATGATTATGATGTTAGAAAAAACGACAGCAGCAAAAATATTGAGCACTCACAGCTCAGAGATCCAGACTCAATCAAGGAAATAAATCACAAGTTTCGACAACTCATCTTTGGAAAAGATAATTGCTCTTGCAAACAATCAATTTACTATGGAGAAGAAAATTCACAGAGATGCTCATATCCCATGGCCAGAATCAGGTGCATTTGATTCAAGCGCAGCGCGCTGGAGTCAAGCAATAAGTGCAACAGACCTCCCAGTG
>NZ_PJPV01000145.1 GCF_002864045.1 Endozoicomonas acroporae | reverse complement strand
AGTTGGGTATTTAAAAGGTAAATGCGCGATTGCTATAGCAAGGCATTTTAAAGGGCGACAAAGGAATTTTAACGGAGAGAATTTCTGGGCAAGAGGGTACTTTGTGAGTACGGTCGGCTTGGATGAAGAAGTTGTCAGGGAATATATCCGAAATCAAGAAAAGAACGACGAAAACCGGGATCAACTGAAACTGGGTTTTGACTCGCGCCCATGGGCGCAATAATAGCCCTTTGAGGGCGTCCCCTAATAAGCTTCCGGCTATGCCGGAAGTCATTTAACTCTGAATTTATCATTTTGTATGTATCGTACTGTTTTGCAGCCTGACAAGCTGCAAAACTTCAAAACAGTCCTCAAGACCGTGTTATTCGCTATATGCTCAGAAACAGATTAGTTTCCTTATCAAGGACAAAAAAACGACTTATCAGTCTGGTGATTGATGTTTTAATCATTTGGCTGGCGCTGATTTTATCCTTTGTCGTCCGTTTGGGTATAGAGGACTTTGATCATCACAGGGCACTATTTTTTAAACTATGCCTCCTGTGCCCGGTTATCTGTCTGCCCATCAATATACGCTTGGGCCTTTATCGGGCGGTGCTCAGATTTGTAGGGCCGCAGGTTACCCTGACGATTTTACGAACAACGGTTCTTTCTGTTACTGGCATTATACTGGCGACCTACGTTCTTGGGTGGTCTGTACCCAGAAGTATTCCTTTCCTTTTTGGATTGATTCTGTTGTTTATGCTGGGCATTTCTCGATATGGTGCCCGTTACTGGCTGGCAGGCCACAAGATCAAGGATATTTTGCTAACACCATTTGCTATTACCACTCAACCTGAACAGATCAAAAGAGGTAAACCTGTAGCCATCTACGGGGCAGGGGAAGCAGGGTGCCAGTTAATCTCTGCATTGGATCGCGGTTGGGAATTCAGGCCGGTGGTCTTTCTGGACGATGACACTGCCATGGTGGGCAGAACAGTTTACGGAAGAAAGGTACACCATAGCAGTAAATTGCCTGAACTGGTTGAGAAAGCCTTTGTTGATCAGGTATTACTGGCAATGCCCTCGCTACCTGAATCCAGGCGTAAGTCTATTTTGCGCGATCTGGAAGCTTTGAATATTCCCGTAATGACGATGCCGGGTATGGATGACCTGGTCAGTGGTCGCCTGAAAATCCAGGATATCAAGGAGGTGGAAATTGGAGACCTTCTTGGCAGAGACCCGGTTCAGCCAGATAATCAATTATTGAATCAGTGCATTCATGGGTTGAATGTGATGGTTACCGGGGCAGGGGGCTCAATCGGCTCCGAATTATGTCGTCAGATTGGTAAGTTAGAGTGCAAAAGCCTTATTGTGTTTGATCACTCTGAGTACAATCTGTACCGGATTGAACAGGAAATCCGGCAGATAAAAGAACATGCTGGTTTGAGTTTTAACCTGGTCTCCGTTCTTGGTTCAGTTAATGACCCCCGTCGTCTGCTGGATGTCATTAGCGCTTATAAAATTGAAACGATTTACCATGCTGCTGCCTATAAACATGTGCCTATTGTCGAACATAATATTTCTCAGGGTGTGAGAAATAATATTATGGGTACTCTTTATGCCGCACAGGCTGCGATGGTGGGGAAGGTTGCCAACTTTGTCCTTATTTCCACGGATAAGGCGGTGCGCCCTACCAATGTAATGGGCGCTACCAAACGTTTTGCTGAGCAGGTTTTACAGGCTTTCAGCAAACAGAATACAGTGGAATTAATGCATCCTGAAATGTTTGGTAAACAGAAGTATCAACCCATAGTAAATCAGACTCGTTTTACCATGGTCCGCTTTGGTAACGTACTCGGTTCCAGCGGTTCAGTCATTCCTCTGTTTCGTGAACAGATTCGCTCTGGTGGCCCCGTGACGGTTACCCACCCGGAAATCACCCGTTATTTTATGACGATTCCTGAAGCCGCTCAGTTAGTTATTCAAGCTGGATCTATGGGGAGCGGTGGTGATGTTTTTCTGTTGGATATGGGCGAACCCGTTAGAATTGCCGATTTGGCAAGACATATGATTCGACTGTCTGGTTTTGTTGAAAAGAATGTTGATAATCCAGAGGGTGATATTGAAATCCAATATACTGGTTTGCGCCCTGGTGAAAAGCTTTATGAAGAGCTTTTGATTGGCGACAATGTCAGTGAGACCCATCATCCCTTGATATACCGAGCGATGGAAGAGAGTTCTGACTGGGGGATCCTGACTCAGGGTATCGAAAGGATACTGCTCTCCATAGAGCATCATGACTATGATAGAGCAAGAGGCATTATGGTTGATTTCGTTTCGGGTTTTACTCCGGACAGTATCCTGGTGGACTGGCTGTGCCAGCCTTCTGCTAAAAAAGTAGGCGACAAGAAATCTCACCAGCTTGAGTCTGCTTAACAGTAGCTGCTGTGTTTTGGTTTTATTTTATCTTTATTTAACCAAGCGAGCCTCTCTACGGAGTATGGTTTATATGCCTGATGAAATCAGGGGAAGCTCACCTGAGAACGTTCAGAATAAGTGGGTGATACAACTATGTCATGGCTATGACATGCCTTTTCATGATGTTGCCCGTCAATACGCTGCTTTATTTTCCGGAACGGAATATAAGGTTGCCACGGTATTTTTGACGGGTAAAAAAAATGAACAGGTCGCAGGGCTTGTCGGTTCCGATGAGGTAGTGTTTCTTGAAAATACCTCAAAAGATATTCGAGGCCTGAAGTTAAAGCAAATTCGTCAGGTTCGTGAACTGTGTTCCAAACGATATTACGAGTTTTGCATAGCCCACCGATTCAAGTCTGTTTATGTTGCAACTCATGTCCCCAATTTGTTTGTTATCGGGGTTCAGCATGCATTTGGTGGCTATAAGCGTTGGGGTAGGAGATTTTATACTCAGAGACAGCAGAATAATCTTGCTTTGATTGGAGTCTCTAATGCGGTAAGGGATGATATTCGCGCTTGTCTGCCAAAATTTCCGGAAGAAAATATTGTCACACTCTATAACCGGATTGATATCCAACAGCAAAAGTCTTATTTGATGGCTCGGGAAGAGGCAAGGCAAATTTTGAACCTGCCGAATGATGCTTTTGTTTTTGCCAATGTTGGCAGGTTGCATCCCGACAAAGATCAATCAACCCTTCTTAAAGCGTTTGCCCTTATTTGCAAAGAGCATCCGAAAGCACTGTTGGCGATTATTGGTAAGGGGCGGCTTGAAGAGTCGTTAAAGGCAGAAGTCAAAACGTTGGGTATAGAAGAACAAGCCCGTTTTACAGGCGTGATCCCCGATGCGGGAAAATACTTTCGGGCCTTTGATGGCTATATTCTCACATCGGATCATGAACCATTTGGCATGGTTCTGCTGGAAGCAATGGTGGCAGGCATTCCAATTGCAGCCTGCAATACCGGTGGAGCACCCGAAGTGGTTGGCAATACAGGCATGACTTTTGATTTCGGCGATTTTTCGGAGCTTGCCAGAGCAATGAAAAAGATGCTGTCCATTAATAGTGAGCAAAGACAAGTGGCCGCTCAGGCCATGGAGAATAGGCTGGCAAGTCATTTTTCAGATGAAGCAGTCCGTGAAGCATTTTGGCAACTTCCTTTTGTCCAACCATTTTCTGGGTAGGGTTTGACCCTGCTGTGGAGCTTAGACATTGAAGCTATTGTTACTGGTTCAGGATGAACAGCGTATAATTCTTGATCGATTTTATGCAGAGATTGCCAGTCAGTTTGATGAAGCGACGATTATGCGCCTGTCATCAGAGGAACAGACAAATCTGAAAGCTTATTTTGAGCGGCAGATAAAATGTGAAGATTATGATCGCATAGTGCTGTTTCTGCGTTTCAAAAAAGAGATCCGACAAGTGGGTTTTCTCAGAGCCATCCCGAATCTTGTTTTTCTTGAGCACGACGCCTACCAGAACTACAGCAAGAGTAAATACAAGGGCACGTTTTCACGGCATTACAAAAAAATTCCGTGGGTTCGTGTTCTGTCGTCTGGTTATACAGTTTCTCAGAAGCTACAGGCTGAAGGTGTCGATGCTGTTTTTGTTCCCAAATGTTACGACGATGTGTTAATCAAAAACCATCACCAGGTTAGAGATATCGAGCTGGGTTTTATCGGGAGCATAAAGAATAAAACCTATACCCAAAGGAAGGTATTTCTCGAGCAGCTTGCAACCAGAGAGCCTTTGCTGATTACACGCACAAAATCAGGTGATGATTATGTGGCCACTCTTAATCGAGTAAAGTTTTTTATCAGTGCTGACATCGGAATGGGTGAGTATATGATAAAGAACTTCGAGGCAATGGCGGCGGGTTGTGTTGTTCTGGCCTGGGATCAGGGGGAAGAGGAGAATAGAGCTCTTGGCTTTAAGGATATGGAAAATATCGTACTTTATCGGTCTCTTGATGAGTTGAGAAGCAAGCTTCACGCACTTCGGTTGGATGAAGAAAAAACACAGAGCATCGCCGCAAGTGGTCAGCAACTCGCAGAGCAGGAGTATACCTACAAAAGGGCTGCAAGCCGGTTCGCAACTGCGCTAATACCTCCTTTGAGAATACCTTGTAAAACAAGAGTGTTGTTTTTTAATCAATACTCTTATAGTTGACAACTCTTTCATTTTAAACGACAGTCATGGCGTTTTTGTGGTTTATCAGGTCTTGTAGTTTTTGGATACCCCAGTGTTAAACATTTCCCCCGTGAAGTTTCCAGAGGATGTCAGCTTTTTTACAAAATTGATGACATTGGGTTTGTTGCTCACACTCGTAGGCAGTTTCATCCCGATTTCCAGCAAGTTCGGGAATAATATATTTTATATTCTCGTACTACTGCCATTCCTGATCAGTTTGGCGACAAAGGAAAGAACAAATTATCGTTTGGGTGTTTTGGCACCCTGGTTTTTTGGCTTTGTTGCTGTGATGAGTGTATTTGCATTCCAGCAGGAACCTCTTAAGGCCGTTAAATATCCAATCTATTTGGTGTGTTTCTGGTCTGTCATCAGTTCTCTTGTAGCAAGGCAAGTAATTAATCCTGATAAACTCGCTCTCTGGATGATGGGGTTAAGCATTACTTTCAGCGTGGCTTTGTTGTTTATCCACTTTGTAGTCAATGCAGAGCCATTATCTGTTCGCCCGAATTTTTGGGAAACCTTTCGTTTTGGCAACCCTATTCATGTCTGCATGCTGTTGGTGTGTTTCACGGTAACGGGAATTATGGCGCTGCCTAAACGTTTACAACCAGTACTAGGCAGTATTATTATTCTATCGATTCTCGTTATACAAAGTTTATTTCAAACAAGAAGTGGAATTGCCGGGTTATTGGGTGCTGGTGCCTTTTTGATTCTGGTGGTTGCGTTGAAGAATTCCAATATTGGCAAAACTGGAATTATTGCTGCTTTATTAGTAGTGATAGGTGGTGTGCTAATTCATCAAATGAATCTTTTTGATGTGCTGTTGGCAAGAGGTAACAGTTATCGGTTAGAGCTTTATAGGATCGCCTGGTCTGAGTATCTGGACTGTAATTTGCTGACTGGTTGTGGGTATGGTTATGAGTTCAAATCCACCTTGAGTGGTGGGCACCCTATTGCGCATCCACATAGTATTTATTCTTCGTTGCTTGTCTACCTCGGGCCACTCAGCCTTATTGCCTTATTGGCTCTGCAATTGAGGGCATTTTTTGCTAACTGGAAGATTATGTCACCCTGGTTTTATGGTGTGGCTTGTTCATCTGCATTTTTCCTGCTGGATGGGAAAAATATTTTGGATAACCTGAATATTACATGGATTTGCCTGATTCTTCCTCTTGCCATTATTGATGGTCAGACCAGAATCAATCAGGAGTCGAACAAATAATGGGAAGTATTTTTAGTAAAGACAGCAATGTTACTTTAGTGATAACCAGCTGTGGCAGATTTGAGCATTTGCAGCAAACACTGGAATCGTTTATCTCGTATAACACCTATCCAGTGAGAGAGATCATAATTACCGAAGATTCTGGTGATGAATCTGTGCGGGATTTTTTGCCTGAAAGTATTCGTGATCGGGTTCAGTTAATTATCAATAACCCTAAGCTTGGGCAAATCAAGTCGATTGACTTGGCCTATTCAAAAGTAACGACAGATTATATCTTTCATTGTGAAGATGACTGGTCATTCTATCGGCCGGGTTTTATTGAAGACTCTATGAGGGTGATGGATACCGATAAGAAAATCATTCAGGTATGGTTGCGAAGTTTTCATCACGATATTGCTATTCATAGCCCTTATCACTTTTTAAAGGAGCGTAAGCAGGTAGGTGATGTTTACTATTACCCGCTGGGCTCTGAAAAAGAGGACTGGCAGGGATTCTCGTTTAACCCGGGGCTTAAGCGGGTTTCTGATTATACAGGGATCAAGAGCTATTCGTCTTTTCCCAGTGAGAAAGAGCTGTCTCGTCATTATGCTCAGTTGGGTTACCATGCGGCCATTTTGGAAAATGATGCGGTTTTGCATACGGGCTTTGGTGAGCATGTAGAGGATGTTAGGGAAAAAAAGAAAAAGCGTAAACGTAAACAGAAAGATTTCGCGATTAAGTTTTTGTGCTTATTTGTCGGGCTTTTGGCAGGCTTTTTTCTGGGCGGGTAACTATGAGTTTCTGGAGGCGCTGGCTTTTACGAAAAAAGCTGAAGAGGAATGAAATCAAAATACCAGGGAAGACTCTCGACAAAAAACACGCCTACACTCTTGAAGAGAGCTTAACACTTGGTCATGTAAACTTTGTTGGAAATCACAGTCACAACTTTGCAATGGGAGCGCACTCATACTGGAGAAGTGGAAGCTGTATCGGCAGTGTGTCTATCGGACGGTTCTGCTCAATTTCCACGGAAGTGATCATCGGGCTCGAGAAAAATGGTCACCCGCTGAATTGGCTGAGCACATCTCCCTTCCAATATTCAAGGAACTCGATTACCAGGTACAGAACCAAAGCAATGCTGGATTATCAGCCTGAGATGAGTACTACTTCTATAGGGCATGATGTTTGGGTTGGGAATCGAGTTATCATTTACAACGGTTGCTCCCTCGGAGTGGGAGCCGTTGTTGCAGCAGGCTCTATTGTAACGAAGGCTGTGCCAGCTTACGCAATCGTTGCAGGGGTTCCGGCAAAAGTTATTGGCTACCGGTTTTGTGAAGAAGTGATCAGTCAACTGGTAGCCAGTGAATGGTGGAATCTGCCCGTGAGTATGCTTGCGGATATTGATTTCGATGAAAGTGAGAAGTTTCTGCAATCGCTGACTGAGATAAATCTCCAAGGCTCTGATTACAGGCATGTATCATTTCAGAATCTGAGAATGACTTAGTGCTGCGTATTATCGGAGGTGAGCTGGTTTTTCATCCACCTGGTACCCTATTATCGAAAGTCGATACGCTATTCAGAATGCTGTCAGGCTTAATCAGCGCCAAAAAAACAAGATAACCATTCCCGGGAAACATGATAGGGAAAAATCATGAAAGCCCCCGAAGTCATTGGGCTCAATGGCTATAAGGACATCCCCTTATAGAGCAAAATATACATTCAGTGTCTTATATAAAAAAGATTTGGATGTTCTGGAAATGAATGCATTTGATTTAATGAATAGGCTATCTGTCATTTATGACGCACGCCAGCAATGGAAAGTAGACCATAAACTTGCTGATATTCTGCTCTTAGTCATTTGTGCAGTCATTGCGGGTTGCGAAGGCTGGGAAGAAATTGAAGACTTCGGTAATGAGCGACTGGATTGGTTAAAAAAATATGGTGAGTGCGTTTGCTACTGCAAACGAATTGGTTCTTGGTCAAATTAAAATTAATGATAAAAGTAACGAGATTACCGCCATACCTGAACTCCTTGAAATTCGCGGATGCCTCGTAACCATAGACGCCATGGGGTGTCAGAGGGATATTGCTAAGAAAATCGTCGATAAAGGCGCTGATTATTTGCTAGCGGTAAAAGGTAACCAGGGCAAGCTTCATGAGGCATTTGAGAATCATTTTTCTGTTGAAAAAGTGAATCAATGGAAGTGTGACACTTTCAGAACTGAAGAAAAAAGCCATGTTAGAATGGTAACACGTCTTCACATAGTTAATGATATCTTTGATGAGTTTGTTAATCTTTCTTTTGATTGGAAAATGGATGTTGCGATGAGAGAAGATGATTGTCGAATCAGAAGAGGCAATGCAGCTGAAATGCTCACTGGTTTTCGACATATGGCAGTTAATATGTTGAACAATACCAAAACCTTTAAAGCTGGTCTGAAGCGGAAGCAGAAAAAGGCCGCCATGAGCACTCGATATCTGTCTGAAGTCCTCGCAGGGTGCGGGGTTTCATGATTTTTCCCTGGGGAGCTTTCTCTCTGCTCAGTACTCATTACCCATAACATTTGATATGCTTGCAGATTAAGCTATCATTTTAATCCATGAATAATGCATCCAGAAAAACGCTAAAGGCGCTATTTGCTGACCCGATAAATGGCAATATTGAGTGGCGCAAAGTCGAAGCATTGTTCCTGTCATTGGGAGCCTGACGTACAACCAGGGGCGGTTCTTCCGTCAGCTTCGTTCTAAATGATGTACGTGCTGATTTTCATAGGCCGCACCCAGATAAACCATCCCTACGGTATCGGATTAAGGATGCCAGGCGCTTTCTTGAACAAGCAGGGATCAAACCATGAACATGATGAAATACAGGGGTTATATAGCCAGAGTTGAATACGATGATGAAGATCGTATATTTGTAGGGCATTTGGCTGGCATAAAAGACATTGTTGGTTTTCATGGTTCTTCTGTCGATGAGTTGGAAACGGCATTTCATGAAGCGGTTAATGATTATATCGCTATCAGCGAAAAAACTGGTCGACCGCTTCAGAGACCATACTCCGGCAATCTGATGTTGCGGGTTTCGCCGGAAGTTCATGCTGCTGCTGCTACTGCTGCCGAAGCCAAAGGAAAAAGCCTGAACCAGTGGGCTTCAGAAGTTCTTGGCGATGCGGCTCAAATTTAACATCGCCAGCCATTCTGATTTGATTCTATATTCTGCAGATACTCATTAATTATGAAAACCTGATGATGGAATGCAATATTATCCATCAGGCGTTCCGGGCTGGGGTTCGGCAATTACTTTTTCTGGGGTCCAGCTGTATCTATCCGAAACTGGCCCGGCAGCCGATGGTGGAGAGTGAATTGTTGAATGGCCTCTTGAACAGACTAATGGATGTTTCACGCCTGGAACGGCTGGGTTGGAAGGCGTTGATTCCTTTGCATGAAGGTTTGTCCATGACTTATCAGTGGTTTCTGAAGAATGGGGCTGAGCTTCGTTCTGTTTGAGTAGTGGGTTTCGGGTTTTAGTGGATGGCTGTATTTTTGAATCTTGCCTCATTACCCACACATTCCAACTCATAGCCCGCAACTTCCAACGTATAACCCATAAGTAGCTAACCATATGGAATCATATATTTCTGACTCCTTGTTCAGGCACTCCCGGCAACTGCTCCTGCGTTGCTCTAGCTCCTGCATCCATGCAGTCGTGCTTCGTTACAACTCCGGTCACATAGCTACGGCTATGCTCCCTCCGTTGTGCCTCGCATAGCACCTGCCCAAGTAGCCAGAAATATATGATTCCATATGGCCAGCTACTTAACTTCCAGCCCATCACAACTCA
>NZ_PJPV01000144.1 GCF_002864045.1 Endozoicomonas acroporae | reverse complement strand
TGACTCCTTGTTCAGGCACTCCCGGCAACTGCTCCTGCGTTGCTCTAGCTCCTGCATCCATGCAGTCGTGCTTCGTTACAACTCCGGTCACATAGCTACGGCTATGCTCCCTCCGTTGTGCCTCGCATAGCACCTGCCCAAGTAGCCAGAAATATATGATTCCATATGGCCAGCTACTTATGGACATAAGATAGCCAGTAATTCCGGTTTCTGCAGGTAGAGATGTGATTGCCAGAAAATATGATGGAAAGTCGTGTCGGTAACCGAAAGGTAGTCAAGTCCCGGAATTGTTTTCAAGAACTTTTCGGTTATTAATGTTGTCGAAAATGTCGCACAAAACAAACGCTGGCCAACTCAGAGTATTCAAGCATGATCAATCACCACTTGGCTGACCGGCCAGATTTCCTCCGGTCGCGACCAGAAACCTCTGAAACATTGCCAACTGAGGCTACGGTTAATTCTCTGTTGAGCACTCAGCAGTACCACCAGTTTGCCGGTAGCACTTTGAGAGAGCGAAACGTTGCATGCTCAGAACATTCGGAATCAGTAAAATGTGATACTTCGGGAGATACAAGCGACACTGGGGCGACAATTTGGTGGTATCGATATCCTGAGGATCCATTCGAGGAGAGAGACGATATCTACAAATGGATTGCCAGTGGGGCGAATGACAAGATTGTCGAACTGATTGATCAGGGGTTTAACCTGGATCAGAGCGATAGCTGCGATGAACCACCGTTATTTTATGCCCTGAATTTTGGTTCTCTGGAAACCGTTTTGCTGTTACTGAAACATGGGGCGGACCCGAATTTATTCCGTGTTCGTCCCAGTTTTACCTCCATGAGCAGTGGTGATTACAGTTTACGGGAGACCGACAAATTATCACGGTTGGTACTGCTGCTCAGTTATGGTGCCAAACTATTAGATGATAACAAAGCTTTCGGTGACGTGTTTGAAGATAACCGGGTTTTCCGGCTTGCGGTCTATTACTTCTGGGAAAAATATCGTGAGGGTCATGCTGGTTCCATACCCAAACCAAAATCGGTTGAAGAACTGAACCAGTTGGTTTTTAAGCTACCTGTTCTGCAAATCACGGCATATATTTCGTTGTTTAATGACGAACTCGGGATCTTGCGCCGACCATCAGGCAACTTGCCCGCTAATTTACAGGAGTTTTTAGATTTTATTGGTGCCTGACTGTTGGCAGTGATATGGCATGGAGATTAACAGTCAGGAATCTCCAGGGGCGGCCTGAACCTTCTCGGATGCGGGTTCAGGAGTCATTAGACCACTTCATAAATAATGGTTCATGCCTCTTTTTTCTGAACTGACAAAGGGCATGATGAGTGTGGTGACTAAATTTAAATCTCACGTCAATCTGGGGCGTAGTCTTAGTAGTAATAAAATTCTTGATAAACGACAGAAAGAATTTTTATCAGTCAGGCAGACTTCACTGGGGGAGCGTGATATCGGCCTGAAAACGTCTGAGCTGCCAAAGATAACGTTCACTCCCGGCAGTCCTGAACGGAAACCAAAAGTTTAATTATCTGGTGTTTACTTATGACTTATCCCAACTGGTCACCATTACCATCCACTTCACAACCTGTTGCCACAGCAGATCAATTGCCGTTGCCGCCAGATCAGCTAGCCGCCTGTTCTGCAGACGTAGCCAGCTTCGACGCACGGCACGCCACCCTTGCATTATCTGAGCGTCTGCAATTGAAGTATCAGGGGTATTCTGACCAGGATATCTGCGCCGCAGAAAAAACATTGCAGCAACGGTCAACCGAACCACTGACGGTAGATCGCATTCTTCAGGAGCTGACCGACAAACGTGCTGATATAACCACCATACTGAACAGCCTTGATGCGGCAGTCGACAACACTCCCGGTACTAATGCCAAGCTCCGTCTGGCAAGTCAGGTTATGAATTTCGCCCAGTCACTTAAAAAACGTGTGGACCGCGCATTTAACCAACATTTCTCCGCTGCGTGGCCAGACCGGCAAAAAGTGGCTGAGATGGTCAGCCAGTGGCCAGAGTCACTGAAGGAGTCAGCAATCTATATCCGCTATGGGTGGCCAGTTTTGAAAGTTGGCAGAGGCGTTGATATTTTATGTGATTTCAGGTCTGCCATGGAGGTTTGCAACAGTCCTGACGATCAGTACGAGGGTCTTCATCCAAAGGTTCACCCTGATCTTTGGGGATGTTTTGATCCCGGGGATTTCAAGGATTATTCTGATGATGACTTTCGACGTGCTTTCAAAGAGAGTGCCCCAAAGTATCAGGCCCTGATTAGAAATCTGCCTGCAGATTTTCCGGTAATCAGTCGAAACGCGTACCTGGATTATCCGGTCTTTTTCCGTCTGGTGAGGGAAATCTGGCTTGACGCAATACATACTCGCAATACCGGAACCATGGAGAGAATCAGTCATTTGATGGTGTCATTTACGGATCAGATAAACCGCAACAGCCATCGCTTCGGCAGTTACAACAACCACATAAAAGCACTGGATGACCAGTTAGCGTGTAGCTATTCAATGAAATATGAAGAGTTGTCCGCTTTACCATTTCTGCTGGCAACGCACCCCCGTAGATGGAATGAGAACTATAGTTCTGTTTCCCGGCGGTTGATCCATTATGCTTTATCTGATCAGGAAAGTAAGCTGAAGACATGCCCTGTTACATGGGGAGCAGATCTGACACAGCAACTGAGTATCTGCTGTTGGGTAGAGTCAAAGTTGATTCCGGATACCATCATGACCCTGCGTTTTCTGAGTGATATTGTGCAGTATATTGATAAGGATAACCGTAGATTCGGTTCAGGCACTCTCTCGGATCAAGTTTACTGGACAGAGAGTTGCAGGCCGGGACGGTACTTTGATAAAGAAACGCATCAGCTGCTGTCACCCATCATCGCATCGGACCCGCAAACATTATATCCGATGGAGCAAACCAGACAGGTGCTCAGTGATTTTTACAGTGGCATTATTGGGACGTCCGGTGCTACTCCAGAAAATGGTTGAAAAGCACACCAGCTCTAAGTAGCTAACCATATGAAATCATATATTTCTGACTCCTTGTGCTGGCACTCCCGGCAACTGCTCCTGCGTTGCTCTAGCTCCTGCATCCATGCAGTCGTGCTTCGTTACAACTCCGGTCACATAGCTACGGCTATGCTCCCTCCGTTGTGCCTCGCATAGTACCAGCCCAAGTAGCCAGAAATATTCGATTCCATATGGCCAGCTACTTAATGCCTGACTCTTCACTAATAT
>NZ_PJPV01000143.1 GCF_002864045.1 Endozoicomonas acroporae | reverse complement strand
AGACATCCTGAAATCCATATGAAACGGCGAAGAGCCAACTTTAACGAATGTTGCATTGTTCCAAGACTATTATAATGCAGCGAATGGTGGGAAAGGTGCATCATTTTACCAACGTGGTGTGGGTACGGATGGAACATTAACTGATGAAATATTGGGGGGTGGGTTCGGTCATAAGGCTCGTGAACGGGTTGATAATGCTTTGAGAGAACTTGATCGCCTCATCCGTGAGAAAGATCCTGATTTCTCAGATGGAATTATTGACATTGTTGGTTTTAGCAGGGGAGCTGCAATTGCTCGTGAGTTCAGTAATGATGTATTTGATCGCATTGATAGTGGCCATTATGACCGCTTATTTGCAGGACGAGACTCAGATAGGGATCTTTGTACCCCGCTACCCTCAATAAAAATCCGCTTTATGGGGTTATTTGATACAGTAGGTTCTATAGGAGTACCTGGCGACCCTGATAATGGTGATTTTGATCTCACAACAGATTCTCGAATAGATCGGGTCGCACAGGCCGTTGCGTTGAATGAGCATCGTGATGAATTTTCATTATCTTCTGTAGAGCGTGATGAGCATAATACCGGTAGTGATAGTAAAGTCATTGAGCAAGGATTTATTGGTGCACATACCGATGTTGGAGGGGGTTATGCGGATGGTGACCTTTCAGATGCTCCACTCCAGTGGATGTTTATGCAGGCTAAAAGTGCGGGGCTGAGTTTAGGCGAGTTAAATGCGGAGCATGTTTTGATAGACAGGCCTGTCCTTCATGATGAAAGAACGGCCGATAAGTGGGTGGCAAGGAACTTTTATAAAGATGATAAAGATAGAAAGATCTTTTATGAGAATGACCCGGATTGGAGGCCGGGTTGTAGGGGGCGGGCTGAGTGCAGAAACTGGACGCCACCTGCAACACGGTACCAGAAAACGGCACCACAATTTCCTGATCTGAATCGAATGATCATAGAGGATAGGGATGACAGTAACGGAGAAATTCGTGGCAGTGTTGATATGGCTCAGTACCAGAAGTGGCTTAAAGAAAACCTGAATGTAACTGTTGAGATCTGAGGGGGAGCTGTGCGGACTTTTTTAAAAGTAATGGGACTGCTCCTTGTTAGTGGAGTACTTATTTTGACGCTATGGATTGGATGGAACATTATTTCATATCAGTCATTTGTTTACTATTTCCAGAATAGTACATATGAGTCTATGAGTATCTTCCGTGTTGTAGATGACCAAGGTCATGTTATTGCAATGCAACGCACCGATACTTTCCAGCCCGGAGAGCGAAAAAGCATAGGCGGTATAGATTATGAGATGCCTTCTTATTTGTTAATTAATTCTGGGAGTGGGGAAAAAAAACGACAAAACAAGCTTTATGTAAGCAAAAATCTACCTTGGGGAGTCTGGTTGAAGTTAACCTTTATACCATGGAAATATACGGCTGACTTTATAATAAATGTATTGCCTGATAATCAATCAAAATTGACATGGGTTTTGACAGATAAACAAAAAAAAATGCAAGAGGTCAATTGTGGAGGGTGGCTTGTAGATCATTACTATGTAGATGTCATTGATAAGTTTAAGCATGTGAGGTTTAGTGTCGAGCATCCTCGAGAATCTTATATCTGTAATCCTCTATCCTATATAGGCTTTGAACGTAAGCGAATAGAGGCTGAGCTGAGTAAAAAATGAAATGGTAAAAGCTTGCGCCACTCCATACCTCATGAAGTGGCGTGATTGCTTACAACAAACCCGAAATAGAATTCGAAAGCCCTTTCTTAAGCTCAGGCAAAGCTTCCTCAAATTTCAGATTGACCTTGTTGGCGGTAGAAACAACCCGGGTCTGGTATTTCTTCCGCTCGCCCACTTCACTGTACTGAACCTGGGTGGAGCCGCTGTTGCCCTGCTTCAAGCTGTGGGCACTGTTGCTGGAGACACTGCCCTTGGCTCTTTCCGAGAGCTGGATATCGGTGATCAGGGAGTAGGTGACATCCTTGACCAGACTATTGGCGACCAGCTCCGCCGCACCAAAAAGCAGTCCGCCAGCTGTTGCGGCTGTGCCACTACCGCCTACCGCATAACCGGCAGCTGCGCCAACAACCACACTACCATAGCCGCCTGCCAGAGCTCGCTCGGCAGCAGCCGGGTCGGTTTTACCCGCTTGCAGAATATTCACCTGCAGAAGGTAATGAGCGGCATCCGGATCATCCAGAAGCTTGTAGCCTTTACTCTGGATATTGCTGGAGATGGCGTCGGTGATTTGCAGCTGTTGCCTGTCAGAGGTATTCCTGATCTGGATAAAGACCGTCTTTTTACTGGCTGATACCGGATCAAGGAAGATGGTGTCGGACATCTGGGTCTGAACATCCAGGTCTTTCTTCTCCAGAGCCACCTGGGTGGCGGCGCAGCCGTACAGGGTAGAGGCGAGAAGTACAGTACTGATTACTTTTACAGCTTTCATTACAATCCCTTCGATTATTATTACTATTCTGCTTGAAAGTCAGTGATGAGCTTCCATTGTTGATCGTGACTTATCTTCCCAGAAATGCCCTTTTCACGAAAGTCCAAAGTCGGTTATATCATAAAAATTTGCAGAAGGTTCCCCGCCCACCGCCAGTGAACAAGTTAGTATTACGCGCTCGTAGCTCAGCTGGATAGAGTACCTGGCTACGAACCAGGCGGTCGTAGGTTCGAATCCTACCGAGCAACCGCAGTAGGACAGTCTTAAGTCCGACAGCCTCCTAGAGGGGCTGATCTCACCCCCTTTCTGGGTATCATTTATACCCTTGAAAACTGGCGTTTGATTACCGAGATACTGGAAAAAAATGTAAAGCAACCAAAGAGAACTGGGCATGAGGCTGACGAGTTAATATGGCTGGCACCCAATAATCCTTTCTGGGGAGAATCCGAAAAAGTTCTTAGTTGCTTACAATATGTACGGGATAGCGCAAAAACCACGGGGAAAAAAGCCAAAAAGCTGTACCAGCCAAAATTGTATCTGCCGCTGGCAGAAAATCATGACCGGCTACGGCGGGTTTGTGGAATAGAGTTTGAGGATTTCAATAAAGATAGCCTGTTTGGCTACACAGGAGACTTCTGCAACGGCAACGTTGAGGTGATTGTTAACAGCGATTTATTTGCTGTCGTTATATATCATTTATCAGCACCGGATACTTCTCCCATACCTATTCCGTTTGGCTTTATGACAACGGATAAAAGTCATATTGCTCATATCCGATCGCGGGTAAAGGCTTTCTTGAATGATATCGATATGGCAACAGGTAAGCCTCATGATATAGGTCAGTTAAGGCCAAAATAGTACGGTTCGAATAGGGTTTCATGTTTTACATGAAGCCTTTTCTACCTGATATGGAAAAATAGAAGGGCTTCACTTATTTTTCAGAATAAAATACTCATGTCCTCAGCTGGTTGGTTTTTTGGACGAGAACTAACTCATTTCTACATCCGACATATCTGACTGTAACAATTTCTTAAACGACAGATGGCCGTGCAGAACCTCAAAAGCCGTCTCACTGACAACTTCATCCTTTAATGCGGGAGATTGCAGTATGGCGGTTTCAAGGTCCCGTACTGCTTCATCATGCTGCCCAAGTGCCGCTTCTGCACAGGCCCTTTGCCAGTAGGCAAGCGCATATTCGTGATCATGATCAATCGCCTGATTGGTCAGTGATAGCGCCCATCGGGCCTCACCAAGATCCAGCAACGAGTCAGCCTTATAGGTCAGTGCCTCAACATCATCTGGCTTGATTTCAAGAATCTGGTCATAGATGTTGATCTGCTCATGGAGGTTTGTCTCAAGCCCTGCACGCATCCATAATGAATGAACCTGATTGGTTTGCGATATCTTTTCCTGGGCAGAAATAATCTGCTCCGAGCGCACGACCAGCTTCGTCTCAAGCTCATTCAGTCTTTTCTCATATTCCAGTGTCATCTGAGAAACCTGGCTTTCAACCTGTGCCTTAATGGTTTCACGAACCTCTCGCAATGAACGCCACCCAAGCAAAACCAGAATCGAAGCCGCGCCAGTAATGATGAAAAAGATATTGTTAACGGTATCCGTTGTATAGCGAACCGCCCGATCTGAGGCATCCAGCCGGGCCTCAGCAACTTTATTGATCAGTTCAGCCCGCATAAACTGCTGATCCTGACGGAGATTCTTGAGCTCATCAAGAATATAGCGCTCAATGAACGGCTTATAGAGGGGTTCATCAATCTCAGCTGGAGTTTGAGCCTTAACTGAAGAGATGTTCAGCACTACAGAGCAGGCAAGCAACAGCTTGAGGATAAGTTTATGAGGCATTAATCCTCCCTGGATTAGCCATCGTCTGATAATAACTGCGTTAAAGCTCTACCTTATCCCGACACAGGAAAACGGGTCAATGAGCTAAAGTTTTAACCTGATTATTCAGCCAAATCTGAGCAGGTCTCACTGCTTAAGTAGCTGGCCATATGGAATCATATATTTCTGGCTACTTGGGCAGGTGCTATGCGAGGCACAACGGAGGGAGCATAGCCGTAGCTATGTGACCGGAGTTGTAACGAAGCAGAGTGCCTGAACAAGGAGTCAGAAATATATGATTTCATATGGTTAGCTACTTATCGTTGCCCTGAAATACGAGAATGATGCCAACTGCCTGACTCAGGTATTGTTTACCTGAATCAAACATCCGTGCATTGGAAACCGGCAAGTCGAGTTTCAGATTTTAACAAAACTGTCATTTTGAATTCTTAGGATGTGTTCTGTTAACTAATAAAATCAGAAATGGATCGTTATAAATGAACATCAGAAAATTGATCGTGTTTGCTGGCTTGAGTGTCTCCTCTTTTGCGGCAACAATTGCACAGGGTGCAACCGAATTAACCCTGTGGCATGCCATGGGTGGAAGAAATGGTGAAGTGGTTGAAATATTAGTAGACCGCTTTAACCAGAGTCAGGATGAATACAGGCTGACAGCGGTAAACAAAGGCGGTTATGAAGACACGATGACTGCCGGTATTGCAGCTTTCAGAGCGAGAAAAGCGCCACATATCATTCAGGTTTTTGATGCCGGTGCTGCAACCGTTATCAATGCGAAGGGTGCCGTCTATCCAGTACAGGATCTGCTGGAAGATAATGGCATTGCCTTTGATAGCAACGATTATATCCCCGGTGTTCGACACTTTTATGCAGACTCTGCCGGCAAAATGATCGGAATGCCCTTCAACAGTTCCACACCTCTTCTTTATTTCAACAAAGAGGCTCTTGCCAAAGCCGGTGTAACTCCACCCAAAACCTGGGAAGAGTTTGAGCAGGCAGCGCCCAAACTGAAAGCCGCTGGTTATCTGGCATTGGCTCAGTCTCACAGCCCATGGATCTTTTCCGAGAATTTCCATTCCCGTCATAACCTGCCAATGGCAACTGGCAACAACGGTTACGACAGCACTGATGTAAAAATTCTCTATAACAACGATGCCCTGAAAATGCACTGGGGCAAAGTCAAAGAGTGGATGGATGATGGCTACTATGGCTATTACGGCAGAGCCTGGGGCGACAATCAGGATGCCTTTACCAAAGGCCAGGTGGCAATGTGGCTGGGCTCATCCGGTTCTTTCGGAAACTTGCAAAAAACGGCTGACTTTGAATTTGGCACAACCTATCTGCCTTACTGGAGCAGCCTGATTGAAGAGCCCAAAAGCACCTTTATTGGTGGTGCAGCACTGTTCAGTTTTACCGGGCACGATGCGGATGAATACAAGGGCATTGCTGAATTCTACAAGTTCCTGACACAGGCTGAGACTCAGTTGTTGTGGCACCAGGAAACTGGCTATGTGGCCATCACCAACGATGCCTATACACTGGCCAAAGAGAGTGGCTATTACCAGGAAGCACCGGATGCCGAGATTGGTATTCTGCAGTTGAGTCTTGATGGTGGCGAGTGGACCAAAGGCTATCGTCTGGGCTACTACGTTCAGATTCGTGAAAGCCTCTACAAGAATTATGAAAAGATTCTCTCCGGACAGACCAGTGTGGACGATGCCTTCAATTCTATTGAGCGTGAATCCAACAAACTGCTGTCCCGCTTTAACGACACTTATAACTAAGTGGCTAATTGTTCTATCACCACAGTTACTCAGGGGCTGTGGTGCTTCTGGTAACATTTTTCGGGTTATAAATTGTTGTGCAGAAAAATCAGTTTCAACACAGTGCACTGCCGTATTTCTTGATATTGCCCCAGGTACTCATCATCCTGGTGTTTTTTCTCTGGCCATCTGGCCAGGCTATTCAGCAGTCGTTTTATATGGAAGATGCTTTCGGGCTTTCCAGCGAATTTGTCGGGTTGCGAAATTTTACTGATGTTCTGGAAGATCCGGAGTATGTCAGCACGGTGTTGTTTACCCTGTTTTTTTCAGCGCTGGTTACCCTTTTTTCTCTATCACTGGCATTACTACTGGCGGTTCAGGTAAATGAAGTGTTGACCGGTGCCGGGGTTTATAAAACCTTTCTGATGTGGGCCTATGCCATTGCGCCTCCAGCGGCTGGCCTGGTTGGCAGTTTATTGTTCAGCCCTTTGATGGGGGATCTTTACAATGGTATCAACGCACTGGGCTTTGACTTTAACCATACCCGGGATGGAAGTGATGCGATCTTCGTTGTCGTTTTGATTTCTGTATGGAAGCAGTTAAGCATCAACTTTATTTTCTTCTTATCCGGTTTGCAGGGGATACCTGCTTCTGTTCAGGAAGCTGCAAGAATTGATTGCCCCGGCTCTATTAAACGATTCTGGACAGTTACCTTTCCACTTCTGGCACCTACCACGTTCTTCCTGTTGGTTATTAATACGACTTATGCCTTCTTCGAAACTTTTGGCGTGATTGATCTGACCACCCGTGGCGGACCAGCAGGCTCAACTACGACATTGGTGTACAAGATTTACCAGGATGGTTTTCTTGGCGCTGATTTGGGAGGTAGCGCCGCGCAGTCGGTTATTCTGATGCTGTTTGTTATTTGCCTGACGATTATCCAGTTCCGTTATGTTGATAAAAAGGTGCATTACTGATGAGTAAGCTATGGACTCGCACCGTCATACGTCACGGTATTTTAATAATGGGCACCCTGATTATGGTGTTGCCTTTATGGATTGCGCTCATGTCATCCACCCATACGCCGGAGACATTGTTTAAGGAAGGGCTGCAATTTTTTCCCGGAGGGCATGGATGGGAAACGTACAAGGCCATTCTTGGCGGTAATGATGATTTATCAACACCCGCCTGGCGTATGTTGTTGAACAGTCTTGTGCTGGGTCTGGGCTTTGCTATTGGTAAGATCATTATCTCCACCATTGCTGCCTATGCCCTGGTTTATTTTCGGTTTCCCCTGGCAACACCGTTGTTCTGGATGATTTTTGCAACACTGCTGCTACCTCTGGAGGTCAGGATTATTCCTTCCTATGAAGTGGTCGCCCAGCTGGAGCTCCTCAATAGCTATGCCGGATTGATTGTTCCCTTGATCGCATCAGCGACGGGCACTTTTTTCTTCCGGCAGTTCTATCGCTCAGTACCAGGTGAATTAATGGAAGCTGCCCGTATGGATGGTGCCGGGCCGGTGCAGTTCTTTATCGATATTCTTCTGCCTTTGTCGTCCACCATGCTGGCTGCAATTTTCATCATCATGTTTGTGGTTGGTTGGAACCAGTATCTCTGGCCATTACTGATGACAACAGATACTGACTACTACACAGTCGTCATTGGCATACGACAAATGTTTCAAACCATCAACGAAGGTGGTGACTTACCTCAGTTTAATATCGCCTTTGGCTTAACCATTCTGGCGACAATTCCCCCGGTGCTGGTTGTGGTGATCTTCCAGCGAATGTTCATCAAGGGGTTGGTGGAAACCGAAAAATAACAGGATATCAATATGTCTCGAGTGCAAATAGACGGCCTTGGAAAGACTTATGCCAATGGTGTTGCAGCCGTAAAAAACATCAGCATCGATATCGCTGATGGTGAGCTGGTGGTTGTCGTTGGCCCGTCCGGTTGTGGTAAATCAACGCTTCTGCGAATGATTGCAGGCCTGGAATCCATCACCAGTGGCGACTTGTGGATAAAAGATCAGCGGGTGAATGACAGGGAGCCGGCGTACAGGGATATTGCCATGGTGTTTCAGAACTATGCGCTCTACCCACATATGACGGTGTTTGACAACATGGCATACGGCCTGAAAAATCGAAAGCTGGCAAAGGCTGAGATTGACAAGCGGGTTAAAGAGGCTGCAAAAACGCTTGAGCTTTCTCAACTGCTGGATCGGAAACCAGGCCAGCTCTCAGGTGGACAACGTCAGCGTGTGGCCATGGGGCGCGCAATTGTGCGTAAGCCTGAGGTCTTTCTCTTTGATGAACCTTTATCCAATCTGGATGCAAGGCTGAGAGGCCAGATGCGACTTGAGATCAAGAAGTTGCAGCGTCGGCTTAAAACAACTGCCATCTATGTGACCCATGATCAGATCGAAGCCATGACGTTAGCCGACCGATTGATTGTTATGAACAATGGCATACCCGAACAGATTGGTACACCGGACGAACTCTATAGTAATCCGTCGTCGCTTTTTGTCGCCGGCTTTCTTGGCTCTCCCTCGATTAATTTGTTGAAAGCAACTCAGTTAGCTGACGGAATTGCATTGGGACATAGCAAAATTGCCACACTGTCGGGCAAACTTGATGGTGACTCGGCTATTTTGGGTATCCGTGCTGAGGATTTACAGCTGTGCTCAAAAGAGTATGCGGACCTGATACTGTCTGTGGAACTTGTTGAGCGGTTAGGCTCTGAGTTACTGGCGGTCGGTGTTGTAAAAGGCTCTAACGAGAGGCTTAGTGTTCGCCTTGATAAATCTGCCCAGATTGATGAAGGGCATGAGTTACCACTGGAAATCAACCGGGATCATTGGCACTGGTTTGATGCTGACACAGGTCTGCGCAATGTAGACTGTTATCGTGATGCCATTAGCGAAGCAGTGATTTAATGCTATTGATGATGCGGTTTTTTATCCTCAGCAGGGATGATATAAAACCGCTATTTATAAAGGAATACGCCGTTTACCTGCTTTACAAACGAAGAAAGGTGACTTTTTGAATATCGGCAGCGGTTATCTTGAGCCCGCTCTTCCTGTTAGCTGTCACTACCAGTAATGTCCAAAAAGCACGGTAAATTCATCACTTTCGTCATGTTCATAGGAAAACCTTAACTCCCGGTTTTTGCTAATCTGATATCGGGTATCAAAGCGGAAGCTGTTGAGGTCTGATCTGGAGCCATCAATTTGCTTCTTATGCTGGTATTTAAAAAGCGCATTTATCCGTTGAGAGATGCTGGCCACGGCATTGACAGTGATGCGACCTTCCAGATTTCCGGCCCCTTGTTTGTTGTCACGAACGGCGGCACCAACAAATCCGGAGAGAACCAGGTGATCGGTAGCCATTGCCGTGTATCCCCTGTCGCCCTCTAGCTGAAGTGTCAGGCAGGTTGCTGAACAGTCGGGCTGGGCAGGCTGTAAACCCGCTTTCAGTCTCCACGAATCATACCCATCACCGGGAAGCCCGGTCGCTTCTGTTGCGAGGCTCTGAATACTGACAAAGTCCACACCGTCCACAATGACTTTGTCGTCAAACATCGACAGTTCAACCTGGCCCATAATCAGCTCACCAAACTCAGCATGTTCTGCCCCTCCATCCAGACTGTCATAATAGGCAGGACGAATATTCACCGTCATACCACCGCCAAGCTCGTCATTGTAACGCAGCCCGAGTTGAATAAGGCTTGGGTCGCGCCCTTCATCGGGCGAGACGGGCTTTTCATAGGTGGGATTACTGCCACCGGGAGGAAGAGTGTAGCGGTGTGCCAGTACATTGTGATAGGCCAGCTCAATGACGTGTTTATCGTCCTCTGAAGCGGTCTGACCAAGGAACTGATAATAATCAAGCAGGGTATCCAGTATTGAAAACCTGTCGTCCATGCGTTCTGACTGGAAAATATCCGTATCGAGTATGTGCGGGTTGGCAATAGCTTCTGCAACCATGCTTTTATGTCGGTCCTGAAGCGTGCGAAAACGACTATAGAGACGGAACTGCCTTGATGGCTGAAAAGTAATCGCTTTTACCAGGGGTTTGCCGTTTAATGTGGCTTTGTCCAGTTCCAGAATTTGAGATTGCGGTATCACCCAAAAATCATTATCGGGGTTGGCTTTCACTCCATCGATAATCTCAAGCAATTCCCCAAGACGAAATGAGCAATTTTTATTCAGGAAAAAGTATTGGTATTCCTTACCCATGACTTCCCATGTATGGGCGAGGATAAAATCGACCTGTTCAGGTGTTAAATCCAGTTCATACTCCCAGAGGTCACGCAGTTCCAGCTCCCCGTAATTCTGATTATGAAAATAGTATTCAGCATGGCTGAAACCTCCTTTATATCCGCCAAACAAACCCTTGAAAATGTAACTGACCGGGTCTTCACCATCTTCTACAATGGCTCCAAAATTGACACTGGTATCCAGTAGCTGAGTACGGTCTTGGTCTTTTGAGTTCAGCTTCAGCAGGGTGTGGCCATAATAAGATGCCGGGTTACCCAGGTACCCCGAGGCAAAAATAATGCTTAATGATTTTGCATCACCGTACTCAGACCATTCAGAAAATTCAGGGCAGTGAACAGGCGTCACTGACTCATCTGTTAAACCAAGTTCCGACTTGAGCCACTGATACCTGGCAGGAAAACGACATTGTGCGTGAGAGTCAGGGTCACTGCCCACTGGCTGTGAGAATGCCTGTAGTGTTGCCAGTAGCTCAGCTTCCGGGTTGGTTCGACCATCGGGAGCCAGAAAGAATTCTTTGGTCTGAATTGCACTTTCAACTTCTGCACCCAATAAGCCGGATGGCTCATAAACCAGCAATTTTTTCCATGTATCGGTTTTTGATAGCTTTTGGATGGTAGCAAGATGGATATAAGGATTAACAGAGGAGGTTTCAGGCACAACAGCAAAAGAAGACAGCGATAAAAGCAACAGGCAAAGAGAGAAGATAGGTTTAGTCACTGCTTACAGGTCTTATGGTTTGGCTGGGATATGGACTGGCGCTGTCTGCAGACAACGCCAAACATCAGATCAGGCGGAGCAGCTATCCGCTACACTGGCAACACCTGCATCCATCGCCTGATAATATTGAGTGGCTTTTTCCACATCAGAAAGGGTTGAATAGCTGGCAGCTGTCACGTTACCCACCATGTCTTTGCGGATAGACTGAACAATCGTCGGGTGAGCCGATGCCTGACACCCCCGCACAGTCAACATTGCGGTCAAATGCTCACCTTGTCCAAGTGCCGTTTCTTCGGCCAGGTTATCGTAATTATCAATAATGAATTGTGCCGTTTTTACCTTGCTGCCATTACATGTTTCAGGGCTCATGGTTGCAGACGTAACAGCCGTTGATCCAATATCCCAGATGACATTTGAGGTTACCGCAGCCCACACAGGACCCTCGGAAAACAGAGCGGCTCCAATACCACAGTCTGAATATGGGTTAGGACCGGATCCAACCGGCTTGTCGGCAGCACTTACAGATGTGGCTAAGCACAGGAGTGCAGAGGCAATGACTGGAAATTTTAACATTGATAAGCTTCCCTGATGATCATTCTGATTTGAGTCCAACTCCCGCATAAGCTGTCCGTATGGCATATGCAAAAGCTTAGTATGTAACAATACTTATCGTGTCGTGGAAATACAATGCAATCTTTCAGGTATTTGGTGGTTTAAATAAATTTAACGACAGAATTCCTGAATGTCATCGCAAACTTAACGATGATATCCATCAGGGTGGTGAAAGTTTAATGCTAATTCGGGCAAAGGCCAGATGAGGGCGTACGTGTGGGAATGGGTTATTGACTCCGCAGACCATCCTGCTGACATCTGACCATGATTTGATTTATCGTAGAAATAATGTGTTTCCGGCAAGAGAAGGTGTCCTTGCAGAAAAATGCGTACTTTCACTTGGGGTGACTGTTGATAATAAGCAGGAAACATCGTCTTGATACCCATCCTGTTTCTAACGGCTCAGGCATGCGATATATCTTGAGAGCTGTAATAGCCTCTGCTAATTACTCTTGGGCAGGCTTAAAACGCTTACTCCCTCCTCGGGAAGTTAAAAACGGAAACCATTGACAATGGAGGAGCCAGCTTAATGCCTATCTCAAGTACAAGTGCTGATACCGCACTGTCTATTCTGGCTGTTATTTTCTTTGTTATCATGTTAACCGGGTTTGCCATTAATACTGGCAGTCAATATTTACGCAACAACTGTTAGATAACCATTGAGAATGCGACTACTCTGTTGACATTATCTGCATTTGGCTGCTTTTAGCATTGAAAATTCACCACTCTCCGAGGGTTATCGGTTGTTTAAGCTGTTTTTGTCCAGCGTGTTACTGTTTTTTGGCATCTTGCCACTGGCGTATATCAGAAAGAACCTCATTATTGAAAACGAGTTGTATGGCCTGTTTTTTGGTAATTATGTCTATCTTGCACACTACTTGTTGTTTACTGTACTGATACTGCTGATCGTTCATTATCTGATAAAGCCTGTGCCGGTCTATCTTGGAAAATGGATTATTGCCGCTTCGCTATGCACAGTGACTGTCATCGGTTATATCAACTATCGTTATACCGATGTCGTTCATACCCAAATCACTGTTAACAAAATCGCAGATAGAGAACAGCTGCGTATCGCCTTTATTAGCGACCTCCATCTTATGCCAACGTCCAACAAACAGCTATTTGTGGATATGGTCGCGAAGATTAACGCTGAAAATCCCGACATCATTATGTTTGGTGGCGATATTTTTCAGGACAGCCATACCAACGTTAATGAGGGATACAAAAAAGTTTTTGCTGAATTAAAAGCAAAATATGGTGTCTATGCGATTCTTGGCAATCATGAATACTACGGTAACGATGTGGATGGTAATGTTGCCTTTATCAAGAATTCAGGAATTGAGATTCTGCACGATGAGGTACTCACTATTGATGGTATTCGCTTAATTGGCCGCGATGACATCGGCAATAAGTTTGCCGTTACCAATCGGATGAGTCTGAAAGAAATTTATGAGCGCGACAATGTTCAAGCCAGTGATCCGATCATTGTCTTTGACCATAATCCCGTCTCGATACCTGAAAGTATTGAGAACAAGGCCGATCTACAGGTTTCCGGTCACACTCATGCTGGCCAGTTCTTCCCTTATAATCTGATCTTGCGTCGAATGTACCCGAACGTCGTAGGCCATAAACTTATTGACGGGCTACACACTATCGTCAGCGCTGGTGTTGGTGTGGGTTGGTGGAAAATCATTGGGCCATGGCAAATGCCCTACCGATTTGGCACCAGTGGTCAAATTAATATTATTGATGTGAGCTTCGCAGCACTCTAAACAAGGCAGTTGAAATAAAAAGCAACGAGCGCAACAAGCCCTGCCAGATTTGGCCTGTGCAGGTCTTTTGGTCGCAATAATACAGTCATTTGCCCGTTTCCAGGGTGGTGTATTGTATTTAAGACTGGCATAAAGGCAGCTTGAGCCTTGAATCATAACAACGAATGTTGCGCTCGTTGCGGTTTTAATCAAGAGGCAATAACTTGGGGGCAACGCTGCCCCCAATCTGGCGATTAATCTTCTAATCGCCCAGTTTCTTTGCCGAAATCACCCATCCTAATAAATCGCTCAATATTTGACCAGAATTTAAATCTACTCTATTGCATACTTTTTAATCCAGTTTGGCTCGGCCTTCACACCACTGAGCAGAGTCTTTGCGGATGATAACTCCCTCAGGAGATCCGTTTCGATAGCGACTCTTGCTGTTGTTTAGCAACCTCATAAGTTCTGAAAGGGAAGTCTTGCCCTGATAGAGTTTGGGTACAGAAGGTAGCCCTAGACTGGCTGCCAGCTTATCTCTTCGCTCAACACTCCAAAAAGTCTGGGCTTTGCGATCATAGACATCAAACAGCAAGAACCAATCAGGCAAACCATTGTAATCCAGTGAATGGCGTGCAGCGCACCACTCACCAAATAAAATCAACTGATAATCCAGTTGATCCTTTATTGCAAACTGGTACTGCCCCAGCCATGAGTTCAGGCGGGAAAATTGTCCGTTATAGGGTGTCGAAAGGTACTGCCCACGGTTCTGTGCTTGTAATTGGTTATCCTCTCCAATGGAAATGCCTATATTGGCACCGTCCACCTTCTCCTCAACTATCACGGTTGAAGTCAAAAGTTCCTTAACTTCAGGAGGCGTTATTTCCTTATCCCCCCCTGGGTGAACCTTCTCCCAACCATGCAATATGGGGAGTATGGGGAAAACGAAAAAAATCAGTCACCGATCATCCCTCACGGTAAATCTGGAACAGCCTTATCTGGAAACTTATTAACATAAAATCTACAGATATCATCTCGGCATAAAAATTCAATATTTATGCCCTTAGCTCTCAATGCTGGCCACCAATCCAACCATTTACAATCCACTGCTTGCAAAATAGCTGGTTTATCCGGGTGAGTATTGGCTACAGCTGGAAACTTGCGGTCTGGAGAGTCGAAGCGGGGCTGCAGGTCCTGATCTGGAAACTCTGCAAAGTGGTCAGTTGCCGTTTCTGTGATCTGTACCGACTCAACACGCCGTATGTTTCCCTGATTTTGCAGAAGCCATTTCATCGCCGAAGAAGTTGTCCGGCCAGTTCTCAATCTCACCATAGTCATTCAGCTTGAGTGATTCCAGCTCCGCCTTTGAGCCTGCCCGGCGACAAAAGTAGATGGCTATATCGTCTGGTGTTATCTCACCCTCTGCAATACGTCGCTGCAAGCGATTGAGAAAATGTTCTGAATGACTTTCCACAATCAGCTGTACATGGCGCTCTATACCATTTTCCCGGGCTTTGGTGGCGGAGATAAATACATCCGCCAGCTCAGCCTGAACCTGAGGGTGAAGGTGGATTTCCGGCTGTTCCATCCAGACTGTGGAATAGGGCTGACAATAAAAGGCCTGTACTAAAGCAGGCAGCACTTGAGAAACACCAAACCCCACATCGGTCAACTTTACCTCGCTGGCATTTTTGTGGGTTTTCACCAGTACTTCATACTCTTTTCTACCCACAGCTACGGGCTTCACCGAAAAGCTATCAATAATGCCCAGATCCTTAAGCCAGTGAGCAATAAACTCATCAAAACGGTGAGTGCGCTTTTTCGGGCCACGGTTGATAGATCGCCCCTCTGAAACGGCCGCCAGAATAGAGGCAATGGTCAACTCTCCCTTTTGGCCAACGCTCTCAGGTGTCTCCCCGGACCAGGAATAGATACGCTTCGGATATTCCCGCAACGGGCCGAGATAGGTGACCCGACTTAATGCAGCTTCTGTTTCCAGGGCAAGGTCGGATAGAAATTCGGCATTTTGAAAACGGGCACGACTCTGGTCAGAAAGGCGATAAAATTTATCCGGTTCATCCAAAGACCATACACGCCCGGTATTGCGCACAAAGTTGTACTGCCCGGAGTCCAGTTTGAAATTGCCTTTTTCATCTCGGGCATAATCCACTGTCATAGTGGGTTGATGCTGCTGATACAGGCTGTAGTGCATCTGTTGCACTTTGGGTTGTTGATGCTTATCAGCCAAAAGTTCAACCTTGAGGCGCAGTTCATCACCTGTGAATTTGCTATGGCGGAGGGGATCACGAAAGTCTATTTTGTCCGTTGTCTGCCAACCCAGATCAAACGACAGTGGAAGTTCAAGATCATGATTGTGCAGACATTCCGCAAACGTACCCAGATCAACCAGAGCCTTATCATCCCCCAAGTGCAGGGGGCGCTTACGGTCTGTAGATTGCACAGTCTGTTTAAGCGCCAGCAGTAAATGCCCCAGACTGCTTTTTCCAGCACTGTTGGCACCAAAAATAACCGTCAGGGGAGCCAGACGAACAGGCCCGGTATCTTTCCAGGCCTTGAAATTTTTAATCTGTAAATGGGTTAGCATCAGGCCAGCTCTCCACGTTCCAACTTATCCCATGCTTCCAGCACCGGGAGCTGAGTGCGGAATTAATAATCTCTTTCGAAGTCTTTCTTTAAAAGATCAACATTAAGCAATTTCAACCAGATTCCCCCTGGACTCCAACCAGGTCTTACGGTCTGAACTGCGCTTCTTGGCCAGCAGCATATCCATCCGCTGAGTCGTCTCCTGCTCATCGTCGAGAGTCAACTGAACCAAACGACGAGTGTCTGCAGACATGGTGGTTTCACGCAACTGCAGAGGATTCATCTCGCCCAGTCCCTTAAAGCGTTGCACATTGATCTTGCCTTTCTTTTTCTCGGCACGGATGCGTTCAAGAATGCCTTCTTTCTCCGCTTCATCCAGGGCGTAATAGACGTCTTTGGCCATATCAATCCGGTAGAGCGGAGGCATGGCAACATAAATATGGCCGCGTTCCACCAGCGGGCGGAAGTGTTGAACGAACAGGGCGCAGAGCAGGGTCGCGATGTGCAAGCCATCGGAGTCCGCATCGGCCAGGATGCAGATTTTTCCGTAGCGCAAACCATCCAGGTTATCCGATGCCGGATCAACCCCCAGGGCTACGGAGATATCGTGTATTTCCTGGGAGGCCAGTACTTCTGAGGAGTCCACTTCCCAGCTGTTGAGGATTTTACCCCGCAACGGCATGATGGCCTGGTACTCACGGTCACGGGCTTGCTTGGCAGAGCCGCCCGCCGAGTCCCCTTCCACCAGGAACAGTTCGGTCATGCTCAGGTCCTGACTGGCACAATCCGCCAGTTTACCCGGCAGTGCTGGCCCCTGGGTTACTTTTTTACGGGCGACCTTCTTGGCTTTGCGCATCCGTTTCTGGGCATTGCTGATGCAGAGTTCTGCCAGCAGTTCAGCTTCAGCGGTATGTTGGTTCAGCCAGAGGCTAAAGGCATCTTTTGCCACACCGGAGACAAAGGCGGCACACTCTCTGGAAGAGAGGCGTTCTTTGGTTTGGCCGGAGAATTGCGGGTCTGCCAGCTTGGCAGATAATACGTGGGCGCAGTTTTCCCACAGGTCATCGCCACCGAGTTTCACGCCACGGGGCAACAGGTTCCGGAACTCACAGAATTCCCGGATGGCTTCCAGCAGGCCGGTTCTCAGGCCATTCACATGGGTGCCGCCCAGCGGGGTGGGAATCAGGTTGACATAGCTTTCCGTCAGCAGTTCACCGCCCTCGGGTAACCATTGGACGGCCCAGTCTACCGCCTCGCTTTCCCCTTTCAGGGAACCGGTGAAGGGTTCAGCAGGGAGCACGGCAAAGCCTCTGGTGGCACTTTTGAGATAGTCATTCAGGCCATCTTCGTAGTACCACTCGGTCACGTCTTCAGAAATACGGTCATCAAATTCAACCCGCAGGCCAGGGCAAAGGACGGCCTTGGCTCGGAGAATATGCATCAACCGGGGTACGGAAAATCGTGGGGAGTCGAAGTAGCTGGCATCGGGCCAGAAACGAACCATTGTTCCGGTATTGCGACGTCCGCAGGTACCGGTTTCGTGAAGGTCTTCGTCCTTGTAGCCATCTTTAAAGCTGATGGCTGAAACGATGCCGCCACGGCGAACGGTCACTTCCAGACGGCTGGAGAGCGCATTGACCACAGAGACACCCACCCCGTGTAAACCACCGGAGAACTGGTAGTTCTTGTTGGAGAATTTACCACCGGCATGCAGGCGGGTGAGAATAAGCTCAATACCCGAGATGCCATGTTCCGGATGGATATCGGTGGGCATGCCACGGCCATCATCCACTACTTCCAGAGACTGGTCTTTGTGCAGGGTGACCTTGATATGGGAAGCAAACCCTGCCAGAGCCTCATCCACACTGTTGTCGATGATTTCCTGGGCAAGATGGTTTGGCCGGGTGGTGTCGGTGTACATTCCGGGGCGTTTGCGCACCGGGTCGAGGCCACTGAGTACCTCAATCGCCTCGGCATTGTAGTCGTTCTTTACCATGAGTCCTTGCTGACTGATCGCTTTCAGACGTAAAGCGTGAAAATAGAGAGTGTAACGAATCGACGGTAATTTGTTCAAACGGATGTCGGAAAATCCTGTTCCAGAAAGTCAAAGATTTCTGGCAGCATTGTCTCAAAATGATCAAAAGCGTGGCTGCCACCTTCCTGTACGATCGCTCTGCATTGCTGATATTTTTCCACCGCCAGGCGGTAGTCCAGGGTTTCATCGCCCGTCTGTACCATAAGCAGCGTGTTGTCCGGTGATGCTGGTGGCTCTGTTTCCAGAAGGAGCAGCTGCTCAACATACTCTTCGGTCATCACCCAGTCGGCTCCCGTATGGAAGTTTTTCTGGGGGCCGAGAAAGGCTTCGAATCGTTCATGGGGAACGACGGCCGGGTTAATCAGCACCAGTCTTGCCTTTTTCCGGTGGCCATTATCCAGTAGCCAGCGTTGCAGCCAGGTTCCCAGGAAACCACCAAGGGAGCTGCCAATGATGTAGATATCCCTGAGGTTCAGCGACTTTTTCAGGTGGCTCTGTAAACACTGCACAATATCCGATGGAAAAACCGGCAGATCCGGTATCCATAATTCAATATCCAGCCGGTTATCCCGGACATACCCGGTGGTTTGGATAGCCTTGCTTGACTGGGATGAACTGTTCAGGCCATGCAGGTAGACCAGCAGCGGCTTCATATTTTTGCCCCTATCATTCTATTCACCAGTTCTGCCGGGGAGTGGTCAATCACCAGCTGGTCATACCAGTAGCGGGTGATAAAGCCTTCATCCACGGCATTCTCCAGCCAGGCCACCAGATGATCATAATAGCCAGCCGTATTCAGAATGGCGCAGGGTTTACCATGGTAGCCTACCTGCTTATGAGCAATTTCCTGAAACAGTTCATCCATGCTGCCAACACCACCGGACAAGGTGATAAAGCCATCCGCCAGCTCACCCATGGTCTGCTTGCGCTGGTGCATGTCCTGCACATGGATCAATTCGCTCAAGCCTTTATGGGCCTGCTCCTGGCCGATCAGGGCATGGGGAATCACCCCAACCACTGTGCCACCGCCGGCGATGGCTCGATCAGCGATAGCGCCCATCAGTCCAACATTACCACCGCCATAAACGATGGTGATGCCTTGCTCTAACAGCGAGTCCACCAATGCCTCAGCGGCCTGACGGTACGCTTCCTTACGACCAGACCGGGCACCGCAGAAGATTGCCACTGACTTCATTGCTTATCCCTCTATTTCTCTGCATGGCAATAAGTAGCTAACCATATGAAATCATATATTTCTGACTCCTTTCAGGCTCTCCCGGCAACCGCTCCTGCGTTGCTCTAGCTCCTGCATCCATGCAGTCGTGCTTCGTTACAACTCCGGTCACATAGCTACGGCTATGTTCCCTCCGTTGTGCCTCGCATAGCACCTGCCCAAGTAGCCAGAAATATGTGATTCCATATGGCCAGCTACTTAGCAAGCATACACAATTAGCTATACTGCTGCCTGTCCTAATGATCAGAATAACTTTCATACCATGCATGATATCGTGATTGACATCGATTATCGGGAAAGGGCTTCAGGGATTGTTGACATACTGCAGGAGCGGGAAGGGATTGTTGTGAACACCGTCTCTCTTGAAAGCGGAGATTATAAAATCAACAACGACTGGCTGGTTGAGAGAAAAACGCTAACCGATCTGGCTGCCTCCATTATTGATGGTCGGTTATTTCGGCAACTGAGCCAGTTTTGTTTTCCTTATCGCAAAGTATTACTGATTGAAGGAACTACTGACATGTTGTGTTCATCGGGTATACGACGAGAGTCTATTCAAGGGGCTCTGATCACAGTGTCACTGTATTTTGGTATTCCCGTACTTCGTTCCATGAACCCGAATGAAACTGCTGCATTATTGATTATGGTGGGGCGACAATGGAGCAAGTTCAGAGGGCTGATGAATTCTGCGGGTATGGGTTCCCGGTCTGTTCCATCTAAAAATCCGGTCCGGCAAACGTTAAATATGCTGCAGTGTTTGCCGGGTGTTGGCTCGCTGAAAGCCCGGGCTCTGTTGCAGAAATTTGGTTCGATTGAAGCCGTCTTGCTGAGTTCGGTTGAAGAGCTGGCACAAACCAGGGGGATAGGCAGAAAAACAGCGCAGGGCATCAAGCAGATGTTGAGGCATTCCCACACTGGAAAAGCTGGAACTGAATGACCACATCAGAGGTCATTCAGTTAAACCGTGATTAACCTTTAATACGAAGGTGCACAAACCACTTGCTCAAACCCACCATCACACCACCACCAATGATATTACCGATGGTAACTGGCAGCAGATTCATCAAGATGTTGCCCAGGGTGATCGTGTCGAAATCGGCAGCGGTGTAACCAATCGCCTGCCAGAATTCAGGGCCTGCCACAGTCTTAACCATGTAGCCCACTGGCAACAGGTACATGTTGGCTACGGAGTGCTCAAAACCCGCTACCACAAACGCCGCTACCGGCAGAATGCAGGCCATCATTTTACCCGCAGCTGTGCGTGCACTCAGGGTCATCCAGTAGCACAGGCAAACCAGCAGGTTACAGAGAATACCCAGGATCAGGGCCTGGAAGAATGGATAGCCCAATTTGGCCTTGGCAATATACATGGCCGAGAGGCCTACCTGGCCATTGCCGCCTTCCCAGACCCCGCCACCAATAATCAGCAGGGCAAAGAGAATAGAGCCGATAAAGTTACCAACGTAAACCAGCCCCCAGTTTTTAACGATGTTACGGAACTTCAGTTTACCCGTTGCCTTGCCCATCAGCAGCAGGGTACTGCTGGTAAACAGTTCGGCACCGCAGAGTACTACGAGCATCAGGCCGGTACTGAAGACAATACCACCCACCAGTTTGGACATACCGTAAGGCATGTTTTGGGCACCGGCCATCACTACGGTATAGAACATGCCGGCAATGGCCACAAAGATACCGGCCATAATCGCCAGGATCATGGTTATCTCAGGGTGTTTTTTGGCTTTGCCTATTACTGCCTGCTCAGCCAGCTTTGCCATTTCCGCAGGAGGAACCGCACCATAGTTGGGCATATTTTGAACTTGCATGGGGTTATCCACAGCCAATCGATGTTGGCGCTAAGTCTACCAGTGAGAAGAATCGGGTATCAGAGTGGTAAATTCATCGGGTATTGCGAAAAATACTTAGTACATGGCGTGAACACTTCATAAAATGAGTCAATGAACAAAAACAGTGCATTAAAAAATAGATAGAGTTTGTGCAAAAGAACAGTTGCTTCTTGTGATAAATACAGCGACGATAAAATGAGTTGTGTTATAAAAATGCTGTTCAATATCCACAGGCATCGAGCATACCGTTTTCCGGTTCTTCACACACCAATGGAGAAAAGGATGGAGGGAAAGTGCCATGAATAGTCATCTGCTGATCATTGCCCTGGGAGTCACTGTTCTCGGCTCTGCGCAAGCAGACGACCATGGGCAGATGGCTGGTGCTGTTGAACTGCTGCCTGAGCAACACGCGGCAGAATTCCCGGATAAGCCCTCTACCTTAGAACTAAGCAACCAATCATTAAGCCCGGCCGATAACGCCAGAGGCCTGCGCATTGATTATCAGCCTTTTGATAACAACTTCAGTATGTCGGCTGGCAGTTTTCGCCATGCTGCAAAAGATTCACTGAATTCACGCTACAACAAAACCTATCTTGGTGTAGGTTGGAAGAAAATGGTGGATCAGGCAAGGCTGGGTGTTCGGGTTGATATTGGTGCTGTTTATGAAAACAATGAGGGCAGCAATCTTGCCGCCCCTACGGTTAATAGTTTGAAATCCATCTCAAGAAACAACGTTGATGAAACGACAACTGCCCGCTGGCAGCCTGTTATCAGTTTTGGGGTTTCTTATCGTTTCTAGGGTTTCAATGAGTTTGACGGGTTGTCGTGCCTCCGCACTCCGTTCGTCCTGAGGCCTGTCGAAGGGCGTAAACTCCGGCCTCATGTATTGTGCCAATCACCCTTCGATACTTCGACAAGCTCAGCACTCAGGATGAACGGAGATCGAGTTCAAAATGTCGAAATTATTTCGGGACAATCCCTTAACTGTAAAAGACATGTAGAATCCACACTCCAGTGACAGCAGCCTTTACACCGTAATAAATAAATGGAAATTCAACCCCATTGACCGAAATACTCCCGACCTGTTACCGGCCAGCATTCAGGATTATCTTCCTGAAGACTATATGGCTCGTTTTGTCGTGGATGTTGTTGAACAGATTTTGATGATTGCTCAGGAAGCTGACTGCCTCAAGCTGGGCAATGTGAGTTTAGACGGCACCAATATCAAAGCGAACGCCAATAAGTAGTTGGCCAAATGGAATCGTATATTTCTGGCTAAGTGGACAGTTACTATGCAAGGCACAACGCAGGGAGCATAGCCGTAGCTATGTGACCGGAGTTGTAACGCCGCAGAGTGACTGTCCACTTAGTCAGAAAATATGATTTCATTTGGTTAACTACTTAAAGCAGAGAGTTGTTTCATCATATTCTGGCTCCGTTTACAGGCTGGATAGCGTTTGTTGTCCACAGACTTCGCTCTCGGCCTTCCACAATCAGCCTGAGTTGTTGCTGAACTCCGGGGGGAAGACGACGATAATTAATCTTTTGGTA
>NZ_PJPV01000142.1 GCF_002864045.1 Endozoicomonas acroporae | reverse complement strand
TGACTCCTTGTTCAGGCACTCCCGGCAACTGCTCCTGCGTTGCTCTAGCTCCTGCATCCATGCAGTCGTGCTTCGTTACAACTCCGGTCACATAGCTACGGCTATGCTCCCTCCGTTGTGCCTCGCATAGCACCTGCCCAAGTAGCCAGAAATATATGATTCCATATGGCCAGCTACTTATTCCGGGCATCTGAATCTGATTTTTAATCTCACAGCCATCCTGTAAATACGGGTAAATGACCTATTCTTCTAGCCCGGAAGAATAATGTTATGGTTGTGATGTTATGAAACTGTATCCTTTTATTATCCTTTTATTACCATCGATTGTCCTGGGTAAACCAATCGGCCTTGAACGGTTTACCCCTCCACCTTACCCCGAGGTGCCGACCCATCCTCAGCCTGAAGGGCCGTTATACCCACCCCCGCAGGATTACTTATACCATGGTTATAGAACAGAGCCCGCACCTGCCTATACGCCGCCGATGTCCCCTGACTTATCCTCCGTTACTGCCTGTCAAATACCAGCCGGAACCTATCGTTTTGATGCTTACAGTATTGCCAAAACTGAAAAACTCTGGATCTCTGAACTGGTACTTTATCTGCATATCAGCCACGCGGGCATAATGGTGATGCGTTTCAGACTTAAGCCAAGGGGTGGCCGTGAAGAGCAGTATGTAGTGATCCCCTATAGCAGTCATGCCGATCTGGTAAATGTTTGCAGTGGGGTCAATTTCAGTTTTTTCTTTAAAGGGATCAATGTGTATGGGAAGACCTTAAACGGAAATCTGTCCGGGCATCTGAGCAGGGATGGCAGCAAGAACAATTACCACATTACTGCTGATGGTTGGATGGAGCGTTACGATACCTCATACAATTCAAGAGTGACCATTAATCTGACAGGGCAGCAGTTTGACTTTGTCTACCCATACATTAAATAGCGAACTGTGCACCTCGTTTCCACACAGAGCGGGGAAACGAGGTGTGGTCGATCTATCGAACCATGTGCAGGAAATGCATGTGCTTTTCATACTGATCGATAATATCACCAATTACCTGATCACTGGTCCAGCCCATAATGTCGTAACCCTGGCCACCTTCTCTCAGGAAAACTTCGGCCCGGAAGTATTTGCGTTCTTCTTCATCTTCTTCGTCCAGCATAAAACTGGGCTGAAGGTAAGAGCGGGGCGTCACTTTGTAAAAGAAGTCCACTTCATCGCCGTGGAGTACCACCAGGCTGGGTATCTGTTTTTCGGTATCCAGTTGAATCGTGCTTTCTACCCCCTGTTTGCCCAGTTCTGATGCGACGGACTCCATAGCCGGGAGAGCAACATCCTGAATAAAGCGATTGACATGGGCCCGTCGGGGAAAGCTGACCATCGTCGCCAGCCGGTTCTGCCAGGGAATCGGTTTATGACCTACTTTGGGGGTGAGTGTGGTTCTTTCCAGGCTGGCTTTCTTGGCAGCATCAACAGCCAGCGCTTTTAGTAAGCCATAAGCCGACACCAACAGTACGATGGAAAAAGGCAGTGCTGAGGCGATGGTCACCGTTTGCAGGGCCTCCAGGCCACCGGCCAATAACAGCACCATGGCTACAATGCCAATCAGGCTGGACCAGAACACCCGCTGCCAGAGCGGCGTTTTACTGTTGCCCCCGGAGGCGAGCATATCGACAACCATGGCACTGGAGTCGGAGGAGGTGACAAAAAAGATCACGACCATGGCAATGGCTACCATCGAGAGTACATTTGAGAACGGGAAATATTCCAGAAACCTGAACAGCGCAATGGGTACATCGGTTTCTACGGCCTGACCCAAACCGGTCATGCCCCGGTTCATGATCATATCAATGGCGGTATTGCCAAAAGCGGTCATCCAGATCAGGGTCAGGCCTGTTGGTACGAACAAAACGCCAGTAACAAACTCACGGATGGTTCTGCCCCTGGAAATACGGGCAATAAACATACCGACAAACGGTGACCAGGAGAGCCACCAGGCCCAGTAGAATAAGGTCCAGCCGCCAAGCCACTCGGTGGGCTCATAGGCGTAGAGATTGAAGGTTTTACCGACGATGTCAGACAGATAACCACCGGTATTTTGCACGAACATCTGTAACAACAGGACGGTGGGTCCGAGCAGTAACACCATCACTAATAACATTAGTGCCAGTAGCAGGTTGGCTTCTGAGAGGCGTCGGATGCCTTTATCAAGGCCTGTCGCCACAGAAATGGTGGCCAGTGCCGTGATGACCACAATCAGAATAACCTGTGTCTGTGTGCTGATGTCGATACCGAAAAGGTAGTTCAGCCCCGAGTTAACCTGCAAAACCCCATAACCCAGCGCAGTTGCAACACCAAAAATGGTGCCGAGTATGGCAAACACATCAATGATATGGCCGGGAATGCCATAAATACGGTCACCGATGATGGGGTAAAGGGCGGAGCGGAGAGTGAGCGGCAAGTTATGCCGGTAACCAAAAAAGGCAAGAATCAGGGCCACGATGGCATAAATCGCCCAGGCATGAAGACCCCAGTGAAAAAAGGTGAGCTTCATGGCTTCTCTGGCGGCTTCCACCGTACCAGGCTCACCCAGCGGTGGAGAAAGGAAGTGCATAACCGGCTCGGCAACACCGAAAAACATCAGGCCGATGCCCATGCCCGCAGAAAAGAGCATGGCGAACCAGGAGCCAAAGCTGAATGAGGGTTCGGCATGATCAGGGCCCAGCTTTATATCACCATATCGGGATAGCCCCAGAAAGGCGACGCACAGAAGGATCAGGGCCACGGCCATGACATAAAACCAGCTGGCGTTGGTCATGATGCTGGACTGGAGATGCGTAAAGCGGCTATTGGCATCTTCAGGGAAAAAAACCGTATAGCCCACCAGTAAAAGTATTAAAATGGCTGAGCCAAAAAATACGGGAGGGTTGATGGTTTGCCTGGAAGGCATAGAGATTTCCGATTGGGACATGTTGCTGGCTCTTGCTGAATAGTCAAAATCAATTTGATCGTTTGGGTTTGGAGCTATGTGCAAGAAGTCCGTCAACGCTCTGAGGGGATAAGCATGCAGAGGATCCTGTATACAACTTTAATTAGGAGTCTAGGTGAAATATATTACAGTTCAAACTATTTGAGATCAAATTGTGTTTGTTTTGCGGTTTATTTTGTGGCAAATAAATACGCCTGTTTTCTAAACCTCTTCGATGAGTAAATTGTATGACTGAACCGTGTTACTGGACTGACGTACTTATTTCTCTAAGACGCATAATACGTGCAACGGATCTGCACTCAAAACGTATGATCAAAGCCTGTGGCCTGACCACGCCCCAGATCATGGTGTTGAAGGCAATCAGCGATCTCGGTGATGTGACGGTCAAGCGGATTTCCCAGGATGTTTCCCTGAGCCAGGCGACAGTAACCATTATTTTGAATCGGCTGGAAGAGCGGCAGTATCTGGAGCGAGTCCGAAGCATCAGTGATAAACGAATTGTTAACGCACGGTTGACCGAGCTCGGACGCTCTGTATTGGCAACAGCACCGACGCTACTGCATGAACAGTTTATTGAGCGTTTTGAGGCGCTGGAGCCCTGGGAGAAAACACAGGTTCTGTCGTCTTTGCAACGGGTTGCAGCCATGATGGATGCCGAGTCCATTGATGCTGCGCCGCTGCTGGATATCGCCGGGACAGAACCTTAGCTGTTTGATTTTTGGTCTTTTTCTCTGGGGTGTTGGTGAAAGTAATTTGAAATCTAATTATTAGAAGTGTAAGTTAGTGCTCCAGTTGATATACGGGAAAGTACAGTTAGGTGTTCGACGCTGGAAAATGGGCTTAAAAATTTCTGCTGTTAATCAGTGTACGGAAAACCGCAGGAGCAGAAATTTTTAATCCCTTTCTACACCCAGGAAGGCACTGCCCGGTATCAGAAACGGATTAATAAAAACAGGATTGCACATGCTAAAAAGAAAATTGTCTGCCGCTGCCTTACTGGCTGTTTCCCTCCCTTTTGCTGTCTCTGTGTCTGCTGATGAATGCGGTGATGTCACTGTCGCCGATATGAACTGGAACTCGGCAACGCTGATAGCTCACGTTGATCAATTTATCCTTGAGAATGTCTTTGGCTGTAATGTGGAGCTGGTGCCCGGCGACACCATGGCGACAGGAACCTCCATGGTTGAAAAAGGAGAGCCGGATATCGCGCCGGAAATGTGGAGTAACTCCATGAGGCAGGCTTTCGATAAAGGTGTCGAGGAAAAGCGCCTTCGCTATGCTGGCAACTCGCTGTCAGAAGGCGGTGAGGAAGGGTTCTGGGTACCGAAATACATGGTAGAAAAAGACCCTGAGCTGAAAACCATCAAGGGTATTAAAGGGAAGGCAGCCATCTTCAAGCATCCGGAAGATTCCAGCCTGTCCGCTTTTTACGGTTGCCCGGCGGGCTGGAACTGCCAGATTAATTCTGGCAATTTGTTCAGGGCGCTGGAGCTGGAAGAGCATGGGTTTGACCTGGTTGACCCGGGTTCCGGTGCCGGTATGTCCGGTGCTATTGCCAAAGCCTATGAGCGGGAAGAGGCCTGGTTTGGCTATTATTGGGCACCCTCGGCGGTACTGGGCAAGTATGAAATGGTCAAGGTGGATTTCGGTTCCGGTGTTGATGTTGATGAATTCATCAACTGTACCACCAAAGAAGATTGTGAGTCTCCGAAAGTCACTATGTATCCGCCATCGCCCGTCAATACCATTACCACCGAACGTTTTGCTGCTAAAGCACCGGCAGCTTATGAGTACCTGGCAGGACGATCGTTTACTAATCAGCAGATGAATGAACTGTTGGCCTGGATGGAAGAAAATCAGGCGGATGGTGAAATCGCCATGGAGCATTTCCTGACCAACTATGAGTCCGTCTGGTCTCAGTGGTTGCCTGCTGATGTGGTGGCAAAAGTTAAGCAAGAGCTTGCTGCTCTCTAAGGTCATCATTATGCAATTGATGGGTTTATTTATTGACCTCCAAACTCCGTTCGTCTTGAGCGGAGTCGAAAGGCGTAAACTCCATACTCTGAATATTGTGCCAATCACCAATAATAAAGGCTGAAGTGTATGGCTAGGGAATCCTGGGTTACTGAGTTCCCGGATATGGATCGCAGTGACCTGATCGCTTTGCGAAAGACTCTGGATGGTGCCTACCGGGAGTTTTCCCGGGAACATGGCGATTTGATTGAGTCGTTTTTTGACCCGTTACTCTCTTTTCTTGTCTGGTTTGAAAACCTGCTGATCAGCTCTCCCTGGTTACTGATACTGGCGGTTATCACCGGTTTGGCCTATGCCGCCAGCCGTTCCTGGAAGCTGTGCCTCGGTGTTGTCTGTTCCCTGCTGACCATTGGTTATTTTGGTATGTGGGAAAATACCATGAGAACCCTGAGTGTTATCACGGTATGCACCTTGCTCTCCCTGGTGCTGGGCATTCCAATCGGTATCGCCATGGCCCGTTCCGACCGGGTGCAGAAGCTGGTAACGCCGATGCTGGATATCATGCAGACCATGCCGGCATTTGTTTATCTGATTCCGGTGGTGATGTTGCTGGGCATTGGCAAGATTCCCGGCGTGATCGCGGTGGTTATTTATGCCATTCCGCCGGTTATTCGACTGACCAACCTGGGGATTCGTCTGGTGGATAAAGAGGTATTGGAAGCCGCTACCGCTTATGGTGCCAGCCCGTGGCAACGGTTGTGGGGGGTGCAGCTGCCATTGGCAATGCCTACCATTATGGCCGGTATTAACCAGACCATTATGATGGCGCTGGCCATGGTGGTGATTGCTTCCATGATTGGCGTCAAGGGCCTGGGGCAGCCGGTACTGAAATCCATTACCAATCAGTATTTCACCCTGGGGCTGCTCAATGGTCTTGCCATTGTTGCGCTGGCGATCATCTTTGACCGGGTTTCTCAGGCTTATGCCCGCAGAACCCAGAAACATCTGGGAGGCGCTGAGCATGCATAACAGTGACCATAAAAAGCCTCTGATCCAGATTCGTGGCCTGTACAAATTATTCGGGAAACAGCCTGACAAGGTCATGTCCCGGGTTCATCAGGGGGAATCCAAAGATCAGATTCTGGCTGCTACCGGGCATACGCTTGGGCTCAGGGATATCAATCTGGACGTCAAGGCGGGCGAGATTTTTGTGATTATGGGGCTTTCCGGATCCGGTAAGTCTACCTTGATTCGCCATTTTAATCGTTTGATCGATCCCACTGAGGGGGAGATCCTGGTGGATGGTACCGATATTACCCGGTTTTCCGCCAAAGAGCTGGAAAGCTTTCGACGTCAGAAGATGTCCATGGTCTTTCAGCGTTTTGGTCTGATGCCTCATCGAACGGTGATAGATAATGTTGCCTATGGTCTGTCGGTTCAGGGTGTTGGCAAAGCCGAGCGACTGAAGAAAGCGGAACAATGGCTGGATACTGTGGGACTGGCTGGCTACGAGCAGCAATACCCCTCCCAACTGTCTGGAGGGCAGCAACAGAGGGTTGGTCTGGCCAGGGCGCTGTGCACCGATGCGGAAATTCTATTGATGGACGAAGCTTTCTCTGCCCTGGATCCACTGATTCGCAGTGAGATGCAGGATCAGTTGATCGGGTTGCAGAGTAAGCTTCAGAAAACCATTGTTTTTATTACCCATGACCTGGATGAAGCGTTAAGGCTGGGCGATCGCATTGCCATTCTGAAAGACGGTGAGCTGGTTCAGCAGGGGGCTCCGGAAGACATTCTGTTGAATCCGGCCACGGATTATGTGGAAGCGTTTGTTAAGGATGTTAACCGTGCCCGGGCATTGACCGTAGAAACGGTGATGAAACCTCCGGCCTGCCGCATTACCGCGGAAACCATTGATGAAGCCTTGAGTCAGATGAAAAAGACCTCTGAAGACTTTGGCTATTACGTTAATGATGAAGGCTATCAGGGTGTGATTCTTCAGCAGACCCTTGAGCAGGCCGTGCAGAAGGGGAGTCACAAGAAGGTAACCTCGATATTGATTGAGACGGTGCCGACTATTCAGGCAGACTCAATACTGGAGTCCGTTATTCCCGATACCCTGGACACCGACTATCCCCTCCCCGTTGTTGATGACGATGGGCAGTTGCAGGGGCAGCTTTCCCGGTCCAGTCTTGCTGAAGTTCTGGGGGATGTTTCCATTGGAATAAATCATTAATCAGGCAAAAGACATTGATGATAAACTCTTATTCAGGCATGACTGTCACCGGCTATTAAGCAATCTGAAAAGTAGAACAGATTGTCGAATAAGGTTTTCCCCGTTAAGTAGCTGGCCATATGGAATCGAATATTTCTGGCTACTTACTGGTAAGGGGAAAACTGCGCTCGGGCATGGGCGTCTTGCAGAAGGAATCCCCCACTATAACCGCATAGCGGTGAGGCGGCCATCCGGTTAGTGGTGGGGTCAAACTTTATACAGGTGCTGAATGACGGTTGTATATCGGTAATGGATAATTTTTCAGGGTTGTCATCGACATTAGCTAACTTCATCCCTGGTCCTGACAACCAGCAAGATGCTTCACTTAATACGGCTGCTGCCAAAAGTGCAGCGTTTGGGGAAAGATCCGCATCTGTACTTGACCCCGGCGCTCTGCAACAGGACAACCTGAAAATTGATCCCCGGTCCGATGGCGTAGCTGATGTACTTTTCAAGGATCTGGCAAAGCGTCTTATCACGCCTTCTGAATTAGACGACATGTATAGTAATAGCGTTAACAAGCTGGAAGAATTCAGTGAAATGGTGTTGCTATCCAGCATGGATAAAACAAAAATATCGGCTTTGTTGACCAGGCATCAGATTAATCGATTAAAAAATCCTGATGTTTTAGCAATGGAAGCAATTTATTATAAAAATTTGAAAAAACACACGACTGCATTCATTCAGGAAATTTATAATCTTGCCAACAATAGCAAGCTTAACCAATCATACAGAAACCATATTTGCCTGATGGCGATAGCCATTTATAACTTTTTGGATGAAAACGGCCATAAAACCATAGCGCATACTATGCAGTATTCTTTTACTGATATTTATAGCGTTCCTCTGTCAGCTCTTTATTTTCTAAGACTTGGCCAATCGCTGCTATATTCATCCGTTAATGATCCAATAGGTACACTGAAAGGTTATGAATTCCCGGTTAAACAAGGCGAACTGAGCTTTCAGGATTTGAAACGCCTTGGTAATTTACGGCTTTGTGTTATTGCAGACCAGGTATATACCAATATGCAGGAGGACAAGACAACTTCAGAACCGGTGATGACTATAACCAGAGCTTGTCATCCCGGGGATATTGTCAGCATTTATCATCAGATCAACACTTTCCGTCAGCGTTCAGAGCTGAAGGATTTATTAGCGAACCCATTTTCGGAATCGATCGTTATTCATCATGCACTGTCACAACTGGAAAGGGCCTTATCTGAAGAAGATTACGCTTGTGTATCTGAAACGCTATGGCAACATCATTGCCACAGCATACAAAATAAAATTGGCAAAAAACTGTTAATGCTGAGCTATTAAAATCCTTAATTGCAAAATGCCTGTGCAACTACAAGGGGGCATAACCGGCAGTAACCCCGCCATCAATAGTAAAGATGTTGCCAGTAATGAACGATGCCTCATCTGAGCATAACCACACCACCGCATTCGCGACCTCATCAGGCGTTCCAAGTCTCTTTAGCGGATGAAAGTCGGCCAGGGCTTGACGACATTCATCTGACAATGAGGCCGTAACATCGGTCAAGATCCCACCCGGGGCCAGTGCATTGACCCGAATTCCCTCTGTGGCATATTCCAGTGCCGCCACTTTTGTTAAACCAATCACTGCATGTTTGGCAGCGGTATAAGCGGACAACCCCGACGTCCCCGCCAAGCCTGCAACTGATGACATATTGATAATCACACCCCGACTACAGGCGCTCATCATAACCAGTTCATGTTTCATGCAAAGCCAGGTTCCGGTCAGATGCGTTGCAATAGTCGCATTCCAGCTTGCCGTGGAGGTATCTGTCAGCGGCTTGGGAATACAATGGTTGCCAGCATTATTGAATGCACAGTCGAGGGTTCCGTACTGGTCACGGATAACAGCAAACATTGACCGAACCTCATCCGGATCGGAAACATCCGCCCGAATAAACATTCCGTTACCGCCCAGGCGACGAATGGCATCAACAGTTTGTTCCCCGGCATCCTCACGCCTGCCACAGACCAGCACCGTTGACTTGTTTCTGGCAAAAGCAAGGGCTGTTGCCCTTCCTATTCCTGATGTACCGCCAGTGATAAGAATGACGCTTCCACGTTTATCTGGAACACTCATAACGCCTGTAGCCTCCTGGGATACTTCTTGATTATTTGGCATATCTATCTTCGAGAATTTTCTTTAAATTATTAATCTCAATATTATGGGCGCTATACATTAAGCCAAACGCTTTTGCATACAAAGGATCATTTAAAAACCGGGCATGGCCATAAGTTATCCATAACAAGACAGAACCAGGCCTGCCAAGCAACGGTTGAGCATCCAGCAACTGACACTGGTAATCCATCCAAAGATCATCAGGGTTGTCATGCCCTACCAGCCAATTGATTCGATACTCTTCCCGGCAAGCAAGACAACGTAAAAAGACCCTGCCAGCAGGTGCCAATGACTCATCTCCCTCATAGATATCATCTTTGGCAATCCGCAGATTTTGTATGGACATCGTCCACTCTTCCAGTTTCCTGATGTCACTGACATATTCAAATGCATCAACAGTGGAAACCTGTTCAAAAACCGCCATATTAGCAACATACTGAGTGAAAAACTCACCGGGCTTACGGGCAACTTCCGAGTCAGGCAATATAAATCTTTCCCGCAATTCATTAGTTGTATAATTTCTTGAGTTAATTAACTGCCCTGCACACGTCACTGGCTGTTCGTTAAGTAAATAATTTTCAGGCTTTTTATCATTATTCCATGTCCAGATACTGCAACCCGCACTATTTTCCCCCACAGAAGCCATCGCTATGGTATCACCTGAATGTATCTTATTTAGCTGACAAGCCATCGTCAGGTTGATCAATACCGAAGCGGAGGATACATTTCCATATTCTTCTAAAGTATCTACCGTCTTATTCTGCTGAATACCCAGTGCTTCCTTCCAGGATTCAAGAAATGCTCTGTTTGGTTGATGGAGAATAAAAAAATCAATCTCATTATCACTCAAGCCTGCTTTTGCCAACGCCTTATTTATTACATCCGATATCATTTCAGTCGAAAAAATCTTTAGCTTATCAAAAACACCTTCAGGCTTAATGGGTTCAGGCATCGACATCAATTCTCTGAACCTGAAACTGATTTTATTACTGGCCCTATTGTCTTTAATGTTTTCATTAACCTGCATGACCAGGCCACTTTGAAACCTGGAATCACTGGTGATATGTGCTGCGATCCGGCCATTTTGTTGACCATCTGCGCCTAAAATAATCGCTCCTGCGCCATCCCCCATACTCATAGCAATTTTCATGGATGCTTCAGATGTATCGTCCTGTAGTTTGGAAAATGTCTCACTGGAGACAATCAATACATTGTCAGTCTGTCCGGATTCGATTGCATAAGCCCCAAACTCCATTGCCTGGATGACACCATTACAAGATTCCAGCATGTGCAGATATAAGCAATTTCCGAGTTTCAGTCTATCTTTTAATTCAGCGATACCTGTCGGGATAATACATTCGGCATTAATAGTGCTGGCAACCAAAATCAGTAAGCCAATATCATCAACAGATATGCTCGCCTGGGTAATGGCTCTGAGCGATGCACGGTAAGCCAGATCAATATAATCAGTATGACTACTGGCAAATCGCCTGTTTTTGATTCCCGCGCTTAGCAGCCACTCATCAGTCACACCCCTGGATTTGTAATCAAACTCATTATTACTGACAGTATTCTCTGGTAAATAGGCACCCACACCAAGGATATTAACAGCCATAAATATCTCATCCAACATCAAGTTGATTAACAAAGCGATGCTCACAAACCATTGACTTGCAAAAGACGGGGTGAAATTTTTTGCAATAAAGCGCCATGGTTTTCACCAACACCTGACGACACCATTACAACATTATCACCGCAATTCACTTTCCCTTTTTCCAGCGCATCCAGGAGATTAACTGCTACCGACGCCACGGCGATATTCCCGTAGTGCCGGAATGTTTCATGGTATTTACCGGCAGGAACACCGAGCGCCTCTCGCCAGGCATTGCCCGCCCAGTGAACAGGTTGATGGGCAACAAGAAAATCAATATCCTCACGGCTGTAGTCGGCTTTGCCCAAGGCTCCATCAACAACATTCACTATGTCATCCCGGCAATTTTCGGCCATTTCCTTGCAAAGTGACCGGTCGTTGAAGGTAACAAATTCCTGTTCAAAATCGGGCCCCTGCGAGGTAATAGCAGACAGCCTGGGCCGACGACGCTGAAAGACAATGGCAGCATGGCGAACTCCCTGGCTGATTGAGTGTGAGCTAATATACCCGTATCCATCGTCCACCCTGGATACAATACCGGCGACAGCCGCATCGCCGGTATTCGGACTGTAGTAATTGGATTTATCGCTAATATGTGAATCAATAGAACTGCCAATAATCATCACATTGCGCTTCAAACCACAACGCACATAGAGTACTGCCATTTCCAGCATGGTAATAAACGAGGAACAACAGGTATCAATGTTATAGGCACCAGCGTTGGGCAGCTTGAGTTTATGTTGAACCAGTGAAGCGTTCAGGGGAACATGCCGGTCCGGCACAAGGGAGCTGACCATCAGCAAGTCAACCATGCTCTGATCCATTCCTGCATTATAGAGAGCAAGCGCACCGGCCAGAGTCTCGGCATCAGAAGATAGCATCAAATGGGGCCGGATAGCGTTAGCTCTGGATTCTGGGTCTACCGGTACCCGGCAACGAGTTTCAATCCCTTCAAACGGATTACTCCTCTTTTTATCCGGCAGACGATCAAACCACGCTTTATACCATGGCTGACTTTGCCACCCGTCATAATTCGTTTCTACGGTTCCCGGCAGCAAGCCATTTTCCGAGATGGGTTTTATATAATCATGGTGCAGGCGAGTCTGCTCCGCAAGATAGGTGGGCAACTGGGAAGCGTCCCTTTCCCTGATGTTTTTACCAGGCAGATAACCCCCCATGGCGACCAAACCGGCAGAAAACTGACCATTGAGAAAATCGCACATTAAACATATCCCCCATGCCCGTTATTAACCAAGGCAAATTCACACCACGGTTGGCACAAGAATCAGTGGCATCTTTCAGTTTGCCTTTTCCCTGAACAACGACACTCCAATATAAGTCACTTATTAATTACTGTCAGATAATCAATTAAAAATATATTATTTTCCTGGCACGTTTATGAAATATCCGGGCTAGTATCCCCAGTGTCGTGTCGGTATTCTTTCTCGACTGACAAAACCAAAACGTTCCGCTTTCTTCAGGAATGCGGTGATGGTGTTTATTTTTACCTGGCCATACCCCTGAATCTGTTCAGGTAATTGGGCGAATTCGACCATATCCTTATAGTTGTCGTGGGTGATAAAGTCTAAATGCTGGTTAATAATCGATTGATACTGCGCCAGTGCCTCTTTTTCCAGTTTGCGAATGTTGCTATAGGCAAAAATATCAAACCGGGAACCTCGCAAAAAACGACAATATCTTAGTAATTTAAGGAACCATTTGCCCCATGATGGCAGTTGGAATTTCTTTTGGCTAAAGGGCAGGGCAAAGTGGTAGGAAAGTTCTGCATTGTGGCCAAACATTCGCTTCACCCCAGTCTGAAAGTCTGGTTTAAGGTAAAGACGGGCCACTTCATATTCATCCTTGCTGGCCATCAATTGGTATAAATTAAGAATCACCGCCGTACTGAGTTCCGTGTGCCCCATTGATTCATCAACAGCCAACACTCGGCGCACAAAATCCTGATATTTTCTGGCGTAGTGAATATCCTGATAATCTTCCAACTCCCTGATACGCAACAAGAAGCGGTCATAAATATTGCTGGCTGTACCCTTCACAGATGCAACCGATTTGAACAGTGCATCCGGGTCAAGACACAGCTTTCGCCCGAGCAAAAATGCCTGTCGGACAGCAATACCATCACCGAGGGCCTCAACAATAGCCGATTCCAGGGATGATCTGGCTAATGGGATAATTCCCCGCTGGTATGCAGTCCCAAGGATAATAACATTTGCCAACTCTCTGCGGTTAAATGCCAGCTCAGCCAGTTCACAAAAATCGAAACAGACATTACGCTCTCGATCAGTGTTTTCCTGTATGGCATCCACAGCATCAGCAATCGTCATTTTATCTATCAATACATTGTTGTGTAAATTAAGCGATGAAAACCTGGCCGTAGATATCACGGCAACGGTCTTGTCAGCGCAGGTCAACTTTAATGAGTCAGCCTCTAAAGCAGACCATACATCCAGCACAATATAAGCGTCCGCACTGCCCGGAACAATGATTGGGCTGCTGATATCGGCAGCCTCGGAAATCTTCAAATGTGAGCCAACCACTCCTGCCCTCTGGCTTAGCCCCTTTTTGTTGACCAGAGAGACGAATTTACCATCGGTCGATGCGGCACTGGCCAGAATTTGCCCCATGGAGGTCACCCCGGTGCCTCCCATGCCGGTAATATACAGGTTGGTGGTATCGCTTTTTGTTATGGGTTCGGGCAGAGCAGTCTGGCTATCACGGGTCAGGGAAGAAGATGTAAACGTCGTTCGACAACCATTTTTAATGGTCACCAATGCAGGGCAGAGCGCTTTTATGCAGCCCAGGTCGTGGTTACAGCTGGCCTGATCCACTTTCAGTTTCTGGCCAAATTCAGTATCTTCCGGCAGCAGGCTAAGACAACCTGAATCAAGAACGCACTGGTCGCAGCCTTCACACAACTGCTGGTTAATATATACATAGTCCAGCGGCGTGTTATTGTTTTGCCGATCTCTTCGTCTGGCCAGGGCACAGGTACGATCATAAATAAGCACCGTAACCCCCTTGATACGACTTAACCGAGTCTGGACAGTATCCAGATCGTCAGCCATTCCAACCATTGTGCGTTGATTCAGCTTGTCCTGATAGCGCCGGATATCATCACTGACCACTGCTACCTGCCTGACTCCCTCAGCATAGAGCATCATGACCAGCACAGGGGGCGAGATATTTTCTTTCGGCAACGGACTGTCTGTCATGGCGATAGCGCTGTTATAAAGCAGCTTGAAGGTAATATTGCTATTGGCCACAACGGCCTGTCTTATCGCCAGGGAACCAGAGTGCAAAAACGTACCATCGCCTATATTCTGGAACTGGTGCGGGATATTCAGAAATGGAGACATACCAACCAGCTGGACACCCTCTCCTCCCATCTGGGTCATGCTTCCAATGTCGTTTGAATGCAAGGCCTGGATACCGTGACAACCAACACCGAGGCCAGTCAGGGCATCTGCAGGCAACCGGGTTGAACGGCTGTGGGGGCAACCGGAACAAAAATAGGGTAATCTCTGTGGCCCCTGCCTGACATAATCCGACCTCACGACAGGCGATAGGCAGGTATTGGCGGCACTCCATAACTGCAGGTAGGGTTCAAGGGCAACGGCAATAGTTTCTGCATCCAGCCCTCCCCAGGGGGGAAATAGACAGGCTCCGTATTCATCCTGCTTACCACAAACGACAGGGCTATTTGAGTGGGAATAAAGAATGGACTTAACCCCTGACTCAATAAACCCCCGTTTCTCTTCAATCACTACAAGTCGTTCCAGGCCATTGGCAAAGCGAATAATGATGTCCGGATCCAATGGATAGACCATGCCCAACTTTAGCAGCCGAGTGTCGTACTGTTGGAGATCCTGCTGCTTCAGGCCAAGCAGTTCAAACGCGGCCATCAGGTGATAGTAGGTTTCCCCGGCAGCCAGGATGCCCAACCTGGCCTTTTCTTCATCACAGCAAGTGATAGAGTTCAGGCCGTTGACCGCCGCCATAGCGATGGCATTCGCTTCGCGATGAGTATAAATATCACGTTCCACACGCATGGTCCCGGGAGGCAACAATTTGGATGTGACTCTCGGTACCAATAGCTGTTCAGGGTTTTCGGGCTCAGGTTTGCTGATAACCGGAAAAGGCATGGAAAAATCCAGGGTTTCGCTTAAACCACCGATAACAGACGACACTTTTATCCCAACCCAGAGACCGGAATAACGGGACAGCTCGAAGCCGAAAAGTCCAAATTCAATCAGTTCCCGGAGATTTCCCGGACACAATACCGGCATACAATGGTCATATAAGGTAATAATTGAACATGAAGGCAGTGCCGATGATGAGCAGGTGGCATCATCTCCCACCAGAACCAGAACGCCTCCGTATTCGCTGACACCGGCGTAGTTTCCGTGCCTGAAGGCATCACCGGAGCGATCGGCACCGGGAGACTTCCCAAACCACAGCCCCAGGATCCCATCATAATCATTTCCCGGGTACAGGGCCGCCATCTGGGAGCCCATCAAAGCGGTAGCACTCAGTTCCTCGTTAACACCTGGCAGATAATGAATTCGTTGGCGTTGAAGTCTTTCATGGTTTTTTCTCAGCGTTGAATCCACTTCGCCCAGTGGTGACCCCGGGTACCCTGATACCAGGATTGCAGTTTTCAGGCCCTTTGCAGTATCCCGTTCAGATTGCAGAACCAACATTTCCATGATGGCTTCATGTGCGGAAAAAACGCCTGACATTGCTCTATCCTCTTTGCATGCCGCTGACACTATAGCGGACCCCACTGTCAAGCTCACTTTCACCACCCCGATTGATATTTTCTTGAAACCTGATGTCAAAGGACTGATCAGATAAGTGGTTCGCCAAATGGAATCGTATATTTCTGGCTAAGTGGGCAGTCTATTCTCGGTAAGCCTCCTAGGAGCCTGTCCGAGAATAGACTGCCCTACTGCGGTGGCAGCAAATTGGTCTAAAAATTCCGTTTTGTTCGGCAAATAGCCCCGCTATTCACCTCACAAAACGAAATTTTTATCCTCAATTTTCTGCCATCCTCGCTACGGGCGCTATTCTCGGACAGGCTCCTAGCTATGTGACCGGAGTTATAACGCTGCACGACTGCATGGATGCAGGAGCTAGTGTAGTGTGTTGAAATTTTTACTGCATAATAATTTTCAAACCCGTCATTATTGGGTGGCATTGTCTTTTGCATGATGGACTCTTTGAACTCTTCTGAATAGCGGACCATTGATCACTCACTGGCTGTTCAGGTTTTTAAATTCAGGAGAGGCAACAGCTATGTTGGCGCAAGGGGGGGTGTGCTTGGCATTAAAAAGCCCGCAAGAGCGGGCATGTGAATCAATGCTGACTTTTAGCCAGAACGACGGGTAAAGAGTCGTTTGTTGTTGCTGGCTTTCACCATATCGGTCAGGATGACACCCGCTTCCTTCAGGAAGGCATCAGGCTCTTTATCTTTTTTCTTCTGTTCCTGTTCCTGGTTGTTAATCTCCTCCAGCTCATCCAGATTGTTCAGCAATGCCAGACCTCTGGATTTTCGCAGGCGATTTTCAATGGCCAGTCGCTGGCTGCGCATGGTTTGCAGCTCCAGTTGTCGTCTTTCCTGGTTCAGGGAAACCTTTTTCTGATTTTCATAATGTTCGAAGTAGTCCTTCATCTCATGGAGGTAAACAAAATCCGCATTTTTACGGGTGCGGAATTCATGCTTTTTCTGCAGCTCCGGCAGGTAAGGACTTAAATTAGCGTAAGGTCTGTAAGATACCGGTGAGATATTGTCCCATGGCAGTGCATCCGGCAGCGTATCCTCACCAATATCCCGGCCATCGTAGAGGGAAGGGAAGATGATATCGGGAATAACGCCACGATTCTGGGTGCTCTGGCCGGAAATCCGGTAGAACTTGGCCAGCGTCAGTTTCAGCTGCCCATGGTTCAGTGGCTGGATGCTTTGCACGGTACCTTTGCCGTAACTCTGGCTGCCAACGATCAGCGCCCGGCCGTAGTCCTGCATGGCCCCGGCAAAGATTTCAGAAGCGGAAGCGCTGAGGCGGTCAATCATCACCACCATGGGGCCATCGTAGAGCTGCTCTGAGTCCGGGTCTTCCTGTCGCTCAGCGCGCCCCCGGTTATTGCGGACGACAACGGTAGGTCCTTTGTCGATAAATAGTCCGGTCAATTCATTGGCTTCTTGCAGTGAACCGCCCCCATTACCGCGAAGATCGATAATCAGGCCATCCACTTTCTCTCTCTTTAATTTTTCCAGGAGCCTGCGGACGTCACGGGTGGTGCTTTTATAGTCAGGGTCACCGGCCTGGGCAGCCTTGAAGTCGATATAAAAGGTGGGTAACTCGATCACCCCGATACGGCTGGTCTTGCCATTCATGGGCACTTCAATGATTTTACTGGCGGCATCCTGCTCTTCCAGTTTGACCCGGTCCCGGACAATCTCGTAAACCCGGGTGCTGCTGTCATTGCTGCTGCCGGGAATAATCTCCAGGCGAACCAGGGTGTGTTTGGCACCGCGAATCAATTTGACCACATCATCCAGACGCATACCCACCACATCTTCCAGGTTGCCTTTCTTGCCCTGGCCAACGCTGACGATCTTATCACCGGGTTTCAACTGCCCGGCTTTCTCGGCAGGGCCGCCGGGGACAACACTGACTACCCTGGTGTATTCATCCTCAGCAGAGAGTACGGCACCGATCCCTTCAAGAGAGAGGCTCATGTTGATATCAAAGTTCTCCGCCGTCTGGGGGGAGAAGTACTGGGTATGAGGGTCATAAATACCAGCGAAGGCATTGATGTAGGTCTGAAAGGCATCTTCGCTTTTGCTCTGGTGCAGCCTGCGCAGCAGGTTGGTGTTTCTTCGGCGCAGCTGATTGATGATTTCTTCGTCGGTTTTATTGTTCAGCTTCTGGCTTAATACGCTGTCTTTAAACTGCTTGATCCAAAGCCGTTGCTGGGCTTGCTTGCTGGTAAGCCAGGGTTCATCCTTGCGCTCAATCACCAGCTCTTCATTTTTCCTGAGGTTCAGGTTGTTAATGCCCAGCTCTAACTGTTTAAGCATGAAGCGTGCGCGTTCTTCCGCCCGCTCACGGTAGCGGTTGAAGATGGCGAAGGCGGGATTGAGGTCACCGCTTTTCAGAGAGTCTCCCAGTTTTTTTCGATAGGGCTCAAATTCCTGGATATCTGCCTGCAGGAAGAAGCTGCGGTTCGGGTCCAGTCGATCAAGATAGCGATCAAACACCTTTTCCATATTGCTCTGGTCAAGGGGGATTTTCCGGTAGTGGCTTCTTGAAAGCAGTTGTACCACATGAACGCTGGCAATGGCCTGTTGCAGATTGGGCGTCAGGGTGGGTACTGGCTGGCTGATGTCCTTATCGACGGCCTGAGCGAGATTGCCTGAGAGAAGTGCTGTGAAAAGCAGCGCTGAAAAGAACAGCCTCATTCTTTTGGCTGGCTGCAGTTTCGATATCATAGAGGCGTTAGCTCCGTGTCATTCTGTCTGTTGAAGTGTGCCTTCCTGGCTAACCTAACGGATAAGACTCTTTCCATTACTCAAGTCATCGCTCAGGATCTTGAACTCTTGAATATCCTGTAAGGATGAATACAGCATAATACAGTCACATGGCGGATGACAGCTGTTGAACTTTCATATTCTGAACAGCTTAGGTAAATCAGGCCATTACCTGGCCGGTAAAAAGTGTGAGTAAGAGCTATTCCATCAAGGCTATTGAAAAAAATCAATGATTCATTTGGCAGGAGGGCTGTGTGCGGAGTTCGCAGTATAGAAATGGTGGGACACAGGTGAATTATCGACTGTGTCCATAATATGCAGTTGTTTCAAGGTGGGGTAAGGTTAGTTATAACCTTTGATATAGCCGCCAGTCTCATCAAATGACTTTGCCACAGGCAGTGTTGCAGAAGCCTTTAGCAACGGCTTGACCGAATTAATCGTACTGCGATGAAGTGAAAAAGCGTTCCTGGAGTTTGTGGTTGAGCGCAGTGTTGGCCGGTTGTTGGCTTCGGGTTTCATGGGATTGCCTGCAATGTTGGCTGGTCTGATGAAATGATCGAGGTTAGCAATATCGGCCGGATAATTGGAGTCTGAAATTGTACGTATGACGGGGCTTCGCGTTGTGTTTTGCCAATAAAACGAGATGTCCGGAGAATTTGCTGGCTCTCGTTCAAGAGCCAGCTGATGATCAATTATTCAGTGAATGGCAGTTTGGCCAGGGTCATAAAATGGGCCAGGGTTTTGCTGAGTTCAAAGGCATCCTCACTCCCGGCCAGCTCTCTGATTGAGTGCATGCCGAAGGTTGGCAACCCGAGATCCAGTGTGCGTACGCCCAGCACGCCGGCAGTCAGTGGGCCAATGGTACTACCACAGGCCATATCGGTACGGGTAACAAAGTGCTGAACTTTGCTGCCACTGGCCTGGCAAAGGGTGCGGTAAAGGGCCGAGGTTTCATCATTGGTGGCATAGCGCTGGTTGGCGTTGACTTTGATGACTGCCCCATGATTCAGTTTCGGTGCGTGATGCTCGTCATGCTTGCTGGCATAGTTGGGGTGGATGCCGTGGGCATTATCCGTTGAAATCAGCATGGAGCGGTTCATGGCCCGGGTCAGTGACTCACCGGTGCCATACATTCTTTCCAGTACGCTCTTCAGGAAAGGCCCCTGGGCTCCGGTGGTTGAGACACTGCCCACCTCTTCATGGTCATTGCATACCAACAGGGCTGTGGTGTCTGATGGCTGATGATTGAGCAAAGACTCCAGACCCACATAGCAGCTGAGCAGATTATCCAGGCGGGCACTGGCGATAAAGTCACCGTTCAGGCCGATAACGGCAGCACTTTGGCTGTCATAGAAAGAGAGGTCGTATTCCATCACTTGCTGACAGTCGCTGTGCCCTTGACGTATCAGCTCTTGTTTCAGCAGTTCACGGAAATCGACGGTTTCGCCATCGGCCAGTTGAAAAAGGATCGGTGGGATATCGGTTTGTGGATTGACGGCACGGCCGCTATTGACCTCGCGGTCCAGGTGAATAGCCAGGCTGGGGATAATGGCGACTGCACGCTCAAAATTGATCAGTTGCTGGCAAAGCTGTTGCTGATCGTTGAGGTATTGTACACGGCCGGCGAGGGAGAGGTCACGGTCAAACCATGGGTTTAACAGGACGCCACCATAAACCTCAACACCCAGCTGAAAATAGCTGTGCTTATTTAACTCTGGCTGTGGTTTTACTTTCAGGCAGGGCGAGTCGGTGTGCGCCCCTACCATTCTGGCACCCAGCTCAGGTTTGCCCATGGTAAAGGCAATGATGGATGAGCCGTTACGGGTTACGTAATATTTTCCGCCCTCTTTGAGAGACCAGGATTCGGACTCGCTCAATGGCTGGAAGCCCGCTTTCTGTAGTTTGGCCACCATGGTGGCTACTGCATGATAAGGGGTCGGAGAAGCATTGAGGAACTGGATAAGCTCCTGATTAAAGTGTTCTTTGCTCATGGCGCTACCTTGCAATGTAAGCGGTGATCTTACTACAAAGATAGGTTTTAAGTAGCTAACCATATGAAATCATATATTTCTGACTCCTTGTTCAGGTACTCTGCTTCGTTACAACTCCGGTCACATAGCTACGGCTATGCTCCCTCCGTTGTGCCTCGCATAGCACCTGCCCAAGTAGCCAGAAATATATGATTCCATATGGCCAGCTACTTATTTCGTTGAAAATGACCTGTTTCAGA
>NZ_PJPV01000141.1 GCF_002864045.1 Endozoicomonas acroporae | reverse complement strand
TATTTCATAAGGAAATCCACACTAAAGGACGAGGAGCCTTAAAGTTTCACCCTTTTCCAGATTATCCCTGTCCATCCCCGTCCCATCAAAAGCAAACAAAAACAGCCCTAATGGATCAGTGCTGACCAGCGGATTACTGTTCACATAGGCATAGGTATTGATGCCACCTCTCAACCCTATGGGATCACTCTGGCTGTATCGCCCCGTTTCCGGGTCGTAGTAACGGTGATAGTTGTAGAACAGGCCGCTTTCATGGTCGTAGTACTGGCCTGCGAAGCGCAGGTTGATTTCCGTCTCCTTGCCATCACCGTCCGGGTCCGGATTGGCCTGCCCCATCCCAAAAGCATCGCTTTGCCATTGCCAGACAATGGTTTGCTGGTCATTGGTCGCCTTTCTGGGGGTGTTCAGATGATCCGTATGAAGATAGGTGATCTGTTGACCTATAGAGTCATCTGCCATTGCTACCGGCACCCGGTTCATCCACAGGTAGTTTTTGTGGGTCTCTTTCCCTGTCTGGCAATCGATCCGGGTTTCCGCCATCAACTGGCCACTGAGGCCGTAATGGTAAACGGTATGTATCGGGTCTTCGGCAGCATCGGTAGAAGGCGTCATTTTATGGGTGCGCTGGCCCAGTGCGTTATAGGCGTAAGTGCCTGTTAGCTGGAAGTTGATGTAGGCGCTACTATCTGGTTCCGGCGGTTATAGATATGCCTTCGATCCCTGGCCGCTGAGGTTTCGACCAGGGTACTGCCTGACCCACTGAGCAAGACCTGGGGGCTGCCATAAGATTGCAGTCGGTTGCTGTTGGCCAGGTAGTCTGCGCTCCAGATGGCGGGTTTTTGTCCTGGTTCTCCCATTCTGTGTTCGGTCCGGTTTCCAGCTTTGTCGTATTGGTAAAACTGCTCGTCGCTGACCCGGCTATCCAGTTCGGCAGTCAGGCGTGACAGTGCATCGTACTTAAAATGTCGTTCACTGTCATCGTCCAGCCGGATGGTTTTAATACTGTCAAAGGCATCATAACCATAAACCTGTTCCCAAAGTGTCTGATCCGGTGTGGGCTGGCTGGATGATGCCAGCATCAAGGCCGAGAGCCGCCCGTCGGCATCAAAGCTTCTGTCCATCCACAGGCCATTGCCGTATCGCCAGCCACTGACACCACTGAATGACTGATGCTTCACCTTATCTACTAAAGTCTTTTGGACTCCTGCCAGTTGGGTCTCAATACCCTTCAGACGATTTGTATCATAGCGGTAGTTTAACTGTTGGCTATTGGGATAGGTGACCCCCAGCAACTGGCCTGCCTTGCCATACTGATAGCTCAGTGTGTAGACGTAAGACTGATCATTCAACTCAAAGCTGCGGCGATCCGTGAGGGTATTGCCAAAGTCATCGTAGCCGTATTCAATCTTGCCACTGCCATCTTCAATAGAGGTCAACTGACCTGTACCATTACCATGAACACCGTCTGTCTGGTCGTACTGGTAGCGGATATCCGACCCTGTGCCTGGATAATCGATAGCCACCAGACGATTCAGCAGGTCGTATTTAAACTGAATGCTCGTTCCTGTCACAGTTAGAAATAACAGAGCTCCCCAGATGACAGGAGCAACAAATAACAACGGAAAAGTCGGACAATCAGCTTACGCTATGAAATAAACGACTACAGGTAAACAACCCCTGTACCCATTGCTGCCCCATTTCCCGAGCAAAAGTTTTCATGGCTTCTAAGAGGCTGTCCGAGAATAGCGCCCGTAGCGAGGATGGCAGAAAATTGAGGATAAAAATTCCGTTTTGTGAGGTGAATAGCGGGGCTATTTGCCGAACAAAACGGAATTTTTAGACCAATTTGCTGCCACCGCAGTAGGGCAGTCTATTCTCGGACAGGCTCCTAGCTAGCTTGTTTGTCAAATATAAGGGTGTCCTATTTTCTATTTGAGGAAGCTTTGCCTGAGCTGAAGAAGGGGCTTTCGAATTCTATTTCGGGTTTGTTGTAAGCAGTCGCGCCACTTCATGAGGCATGGAGTGGCGCAAGCTTTTACCATTTCATTTTTTACTCAGCTCAGACTCTATTCGAAGACGTTCAGATTCTGTATAAGCAAGAGGATTGCACAATACGTGCTCACGAGGATGATCTTCATCAAACCGGAAATTTTTAAACTCCTCTACTACATCCATTCGATAACGATCAACCAGCCAGCCTCCACATGCTAACTTTCTACGATTATTTGTATTATCCTTTAAGATCCAACTCAAACCAGCCCTTCCTTCTGGTAACACACTCACAATAAATTCTGCTCTGTAGCGCCATGGAATGAAAGTCAATTTGAACCATACCTTTAGAGGTAAATCTTTACTAACATAAAGTTTGCTTTGTCGTTTTTTCTCTTCACTCCCAGAGCTGATTAATAAGTACAAGGGCATTCCGGAATCTATGCCTCCTATGCTTTTGCGCTCCCCAGGATGAAAAGTATCTGTACGTTGCATCGCAATCACATAACCTTGGTCATCTTCCACTCGGAAGACACTCATTGGCTCATATGTACTGTTCTGAAAGTTATAGACAAATGACTGATATGAAATAATGTTCCATCCAATCCATAGCAGCAGAATAAGCACTCCAATTCCAAGAAGCAGTCCTGTTACCTTTAAGCACAACCGCACAGCTTACCCTCAGATCTCAACGATTACATTTAGATTTTCTTTAAGCCACTTCTGGTACTGAGCCATATCAACACTGCCACGAATTTCTCCGTTACTGTCATCCATATCTTCTATGACCATTCGATTCAGTTCAGGAAATTGTGGAGCCGTTTTCTGGCGTCGTGTTGCAGGCGTCGTCCAGTTTCTGCACTCAGCCCGGCCCCTACAACCAGGCCTCCAATCCGGGTCATTCTCATAAAAGATGTTTCTGTCTTTGTCATTTTTATATAAAAGCCGTGCCAAAGCACTGTCAGCGGTTCTTTCATCATGAAGGACAGGTCTGTCTATCAAAACATGCTCCGCATTTAACTCGCCTAAACTCAGCCTCGCACTTTTAGCTTGCATAAACATCCACTGGAGTGGAGCATCTGAAAGGTCTCCATCCGCATAACCTCCTCCGACATCGGTATGTGCGCCAATAAATCCTTGCTCAATGACTTTACTGTCACTACCGGCATTACGCTCATCACGCTCTACAGAAGATAATGAAAATTCATCACGATGCTCATTCAACGCAACGGCCTGGGCGACCCGATCTATTCGAGAATCTGTAGTGAGATCAAAATCACCATTATCAGGGTCGCCTGGCACGCCTATAGAGCCTACTGTATCGAATAACCCCATAAAGCGTATTTTTATTGAGGGTAGCGGGGTGCAAAGATCCCTGTCTGGGTCTCTTGCTGCAAAGAGGCGATCATAATGACCATTGTCAATACGTTCAAATACATCATTACTGAACTCACGTGCTATGGCTGCTCCGCGACTGAACCCTACAATATCGATAATTCCAGAGAAAAAAGGATTATTTTTTTCGATTAATTGATCTAAAAAGTCCAGAGCATTACCGACCCGTTCACGAGCTTTATGACCGAACCCACCCCCCAATATTTCATCAGTTAATGTACCATCGGTTCCCACACCACGCTGGTAAAATGATGCATCTTTCCCGCCGTTTGCTGCATTGTAATAATCCTGAAACAATGCAACATTCGTTAAAGTTTCCCCCTTTTCCAGATTATCCCTGTCCATCCCCGTCCCATCAAAAGCAAACAAAAACAGTCCCAATGGATCAGTACTGACCAGCGGATTACTGTTCACATAGGCATAGGTATTGATACCGCCTCTCAATCCTATGGGATCACTCTGGCTGTAGCGCCCGGTTTCCGGGTCGTAGTAACGGTGGTAGTTATAGAACAGGCCACTTTCCTGGTCGTAGTACTGGCCTGCGAAACGCAGGTTGATTTCCGTATCCTTGCCATCGCCGTCCGGGTCTGGATTGACCAGACCCATCCCAAAAGCATCGCTTTGCCACTGCCAGACAATGGTTTGCTGGTCATTGGTCGCTTTTCTGGGAGTATTCAGATGATCCGTATGAAGGTAGGTGATTTGTTGACCTTTAGAATCATCCGTCATTGTCATTGCTACCGGCACCCGGTTCATCCACAGGTAGTTTTTGTGGGTCTCTTTCCCTGTCTGGCTATCGATCCGGGTTTCCGCCATCAACTGACCACTGAGGCCGTAATGGTAAACGGTATGTATCGGGTCTTCGGCAGCATCGGTAGAAGGCGTCATTTTATGGGTGCGCTGGCCCAGTGCGTTATAGGCGTAAGTGCCTGTTAGCTGGAAGTTGATGTAGGTCGCTACTATCTGGTTCCGGCGGTTATAGATATGCCTTCGATCCCTGGCCGCTGAGGTTTCGACCAGGGTACTGCCTGACCCACTGAGCAAGACCTGGGTGCTGCCATAAGATTGCAGTCGGTTGCTGTTGGCCAGGTAGTCTGCGCTCCAGATGGCGGGTTTTTGTCCTGGTTCTCCCATTCTGTGTTCGGTCCGGTTTCCAGCTTTGTCGTATTGGTAAAACTGCTCATCGCTGACCCGGCTATCCAGTTCTGTGGTCAAGCGTGACAGTGCATCGTACTTAAAATGTCGTTCACTGTCATCGTCCAGCCGGATGGTTTTAATACTGTCAAAGGCATTATAACCATAAACCTGTTCCCAAAGTGTCTGATCCGGTGTGGGCTGGCTGGATGATGCCAGCATCGAGGCCGAGAGCCGCCCGTCGGCATCAAAGTCTCTGTCCATCCACAGGCCATTGCCGTATCGCCAGCTACTGACACCACTGAATGACTGATGCTTCACCTTATCTACTAAAGGCTTTTGGACTCCTGCCAGTTGTGTCTTAATAGCTTCCAGACGATTCGTATCCAAACCATTCTGCACTGGTATAAAATTTGGATCATTTGGATAATAAATATCCCTGTCCCCACGGGCCAAGAAACCTCTTTTGTCGTGGATCAATGGATTTTCGACTGTTTTATACTCATCATCGAGATCTCCCATTGACACACCAGCAGACTCTGCCTGCTGAACCATCCACTGAAGAGGGATGTCGGATAAATCACCTTCTTTCCAACCTCCACCAATATCGGAATGATCTCCTATGAAGCCCTGCTCTACAATTTAGCCAGAAGTCAAAGAAGCACCTTCGACTGGTGAAACTGAAGTGAGTGGGAATAATGCTCTGTGTTCATTTAATGCTACTGCGTGAGCCACATGCCCTATTCTGCTATCCACTCTGAAGGCATAACCAATATTGACATGATTCCCAGGTAACCCTATTGATCCTACAGTATCAAAAATTTCATTTGAGAATTCACGTGCTATTGAAGCTCCACGACTGAAACCAACAATATCAATATTTCTATCCCATGTGTCATCTGCTACCAATCTATCCAGTCGATTAAGTGCACGATTGACTTTATCTCTAGACTCTGAATATTGCTGGTCCGATAGTATTTTAGGAATATCCAGGCCATCATCGTTGATGTAAGACTTGCTCTCAGTATCATCAAACTCATCAATAACCTTAAAAATCTCAAGAAAATTATGCGGTTGTCTCTGCAATGAAAGCTGTAAAAGTAATCAGTATTGTACTTCTCGCCTCTACCCTGTACGGCTGCGCCGCCACCCAGGTGGCCCTGGAGAAGAAAGACCTGGATGTTCAGACCCAGATGTCCGACACCATCTTCCTTGATCCGGTATCAGCCAGTAAAAAGACGGTCTTTATCCAGATCAGGAATACCTCTGACAGGCAACAGCTGCAAATCACCGATGCCATCACCAACAATATCCAGAGTAAAGGCTACAAGCTTCTGGATGATCCGGATGCCGCTCATTACCTTCTGCAGGTGAATATTCTGCAAGCGGGTAAAACCGATCCGGCTGCTGCCGAGCGTGTCCTGGCAGGCGGCTATGGCAGTGTCTTTATTGGCGCAGCTGCCGGTTATGAATTGGGCGGAAGTGGCACAGCGGCCACCGTCGGAGGCTTTCTTGGAGGGGCTGCCGAGATGGTCGCAAACAGCCTGGTCAAGGATGTGACCTATTCCCTGATCACCGATATCCAGCTCTCGGAAAAAGCCAGAGGCAGTGTTTCCAGCAATAGCACTCATAGCCTGAAGCAGGGCAACAGCGGCTCCACCCAGGTTCAGTACAGTGAAGTGGGCGAGCGGAAGAAATACCAGACCCGGGTTGTTTCTACCGCCAACAAGGTCAATCTGAAATTTGAGGAAGCTTTGCCTGAGCTTAAGAAAGGGCTTTCGAATTCTATTTCGGGTCTGTTGTAAGAGTTGCGCCACTTCATGAGGTATGGAGTGGCGCAAGCTTTTACCATTTCATTTTTTACTCAGCTCAGCCTCTATTCGCTTACGTTCAAACCCTATATAGGAAAGAGGATTGCATAACACATGCTCACGAGGACTGATGTCACTAAACCTGTAGTGTTTAAACTTATCGATTACATCCATTCGATAACGATCAATCAACCATCCTCCACATGCTAATGCTTTAAGCTTGTTAGACTTATCTTTTAAAATCCAACTCAAATTCACCTCTTCTGGCAGTACATTCACTGTAAACTCAGCAGTGTATCGCCAAGGCATAAATGTCAGTTGCAACCAGACTTTCCAAGGCAAGCTCTCACTAATATCGAGCTTACTTTTCTGCTGATTTTTCTCATCACCAAATGTCACAATTAAATAAGATGGTACTCTGGAGACAGGCCCCCCAATACTCTTATGGTCACCAGGACGGAATGCGTTTGTTCTTTGCATCGCAATAGTGTAATTGTGATTGTCTATAACACGAAAAACACTCAAAGGCTCATATGTACTATTTTGGAACTTAAAGCCAGGCAGCTGAAGCGAGATCATGCTCCAGCCAACCCATACAACTACGGCAAGCAATCCCCCTCCAATGAACCAACAAACCCTTTTCGCACATTTACTCATTGGGGTTTCAACCTTAAATGTTAATCGTGATATTTAGAGACTTTTTAAGCCACTTCTGATACTGAGACATATCAATAGACCCACGTACATTACCCTCATTACCGCCCGGATTTTCGATTATCATGTGATCAAGGTTCGGAAACTGTGGTGCAGTTTTCTGCCTCTGTGTTTCAGGGGGTGTCCAGAAACGGCATTGGAATGCACTTTGACACTCTGCCAGCTCCCAGTCAGGATCATTTTCATAAAAAATCTTTCTATCATCCTTGTCTGGATACAGAATGCTTCCGGTTCTTTCATCGTGGAGCACAGGGTTGTCTACCAGCAAATGCTCATTTTTTAAATCACCCAGCTCAACTCCTGCACTCACTGCTTGACGATACATCCACTGCAAAGGTACGTCAGATAAGTCACTCCCAGGGTGCTCGTCACTTTTGCCATACCCACCTCCAACATCGGTATGGGCACCAATAAAGCCTTGCTCTACGATATTACCGGAACTACCCGCATTATGTTCATCTCGTTCTACGGATGATAAAGAGAAGGCATTTCTATGCTCATTGAGAGCAACAGCATGGGCAACATGGTCAATTCGTGAATCAGTAGTTAAATCAAAATCTCCATTATCAGGGTCACCTGGGTACCCCAAAGACCCAACTGTATCGAATATTCCCATAAAACGAACTTTTACTGTGGGTAGTGGAGTACAAAGATCCCGGTCTGGACTCTGTTCAGCATAAAGATTGTCGTAATAGCCACTATCAATACGTTCATAGACATCATTACTAAATTCACGCGCAATTGCTGCTCCCCTACTGAAGCCCACGATATCAATGAGTCCATCGGAGAAAAAAGGGTTATCTTCTTCAATCAATCTATCTAGCACATCTAAAGCTGCATCGACCCTACTTCGAGCACCATAGCCGAACCCTCCTCCAATAATCCCGTCAATACCGCCACTGGTTCCTACACCAGGTTGATAAAAGGATGCACCATCACCCCCATTTGCTTCATTGTAATAATCTTGGAACAATGCAACATTCGTTAACGTTTCACCCTTTTCCTGATTATCCCTATCCATCCCCGTCCCATCAAAAGCAAACAAAAACAGCCCTAATGGATCAGTGCTGACCAGCGGATTACTGTTCACATAGGCATAGGTATTGATACCGCCTCTCAACCCTATGGGATCACTCTGGCTGTATCGCCCCGTTTCCGGGTCGTAGTAACGGTGATAGTTGTAGAACAAACCGCTTTCATGGTCGTAGTACTGGCCTGCGAAGCGCAGGTTGATTTCCGTCTCCTTGCCATCACCGTCCGGGTCTTGGTTGGCCAGACCCATCCCAAAAGCATCGCTGTTCCATTGCCAGACAATGGTTTGCTGGTCATTGGTCGCCTTTCTGGGGGTGTTCAGATGATCCGTATGAAGATAGGTGATTTGTTGACCTTTAGAATCACCCGTCATTGTCATTGCTACCGGCACCCGGTTCATCCACAAGTAGTTTTTGTGAGTCTCTTTCCCTGTCTGGCTATCGATCCGGGTTTCCGCCATCAACTGACCACTGAGGCCGTAATGGTAAACGGTATGTATCGGGTCTTCGGCAGCATCGGTAGAAGGCGTCATTTTATGGGTACGCTGACCCAGTGCGTTATAGGCGTAAGTGCCTGTTAGCTGGAAGTTGATGTAGGTCGCTACTATCTGGTTCCGGCGGTTATAGATATGCCTTCGATCCCTGGCCGCTGAGGTTTCGACCAGGGTACTGCCTGACCCACTGAGCAAGACCTGGGTGCTGCCATAAGATTGCAGTCGGTTGCTATTGGCCAGGTAGTCTGCGCTCCAGATGGCGGGTTTTTGTCCTGGTTCTCCCATTCTGTGCTCTGTCCGGTTTCCAGCTTTGTCGTATTGGTAAAACTGCTCGTCGCTGACCCGGCTATCCAGTTCGGCAGTCAAGCGTGACAGTGCATCGTACTTAAAATGTCGTTCACTGCCATCATCCAGCTGGATGGTTTTAATACTGTCAAAGGCATCGTAGCCATAAACCTGTTCCCAAAGTGTCTGACCTGGTTTGGGCTGGCTGGATGATGCCAGCATCAAGGCCGAGAGCCGACCGTCGGCATCAAAGCTTCTGTCCATCCACAGGCCATTGCCGTACCGCCAGCCACTGACACCACTGAATGACTGATGCTTTACCTTATCTACTAAAGTCTTTTGGACTCCTGCCAGTTGTGTCTCAATACCCTTCAGACGATTCGTATCATAGCGGTAGTTCAACTGTTGCCCGTTGGGATAGGTGACTCCCAGCAACTTACTCGCCTTGCCATACTGATAGCTCAGTGTGTAGACGTAAGACTGATCATTCAACTCAAAGCTGCGGCGATCCGTGAGGGTATTGCCAAAGTCATCGTAGCCATATGCAATCTTGCCACTGCCATCTTCAATAGAGGTCAACTGCCCTGTACCATTACCATGAACATCGTCTGTCTGGTCGTACTGGTAGCGGATATCCGACCCTGTGCCTGGATAATCGATAGCCACCAGACGATTCAGCAGGTCGTATTTAAACTGAATGCTCGTTCCTGTCACATGTTCAGCAGCATTTTCAGCAGCATTTTCAGCAACGATGGAACGTCTCAGATGGCCAGAACCCGCCCGGATCTTGTTCCCGGCGCTGTCATAGTCGTAGACGATCACTCCGGTATCTGGGCTATCTACCTGAATGGTGTCACCAAAGCCATTGTAACGATAACGGGTAACCGCACCGTTGGCCGCCACCACTTCACTGATGCCACCCGTCTGACCATATTCAAACCGGGTAGAGCCGTTCATGGCGTCTATCACCTGGGTCAATTGACTGATGGCATTGTAATCATTGCGAGTGATGCGCTTTTCGTCTTTCCCGGCTTCGGTCGTGGTCAGAACATTCCCCAGTTTGTTATAGGCAAGCACCACTTCCTGCCCATGCTGTCCCAGCAGTTTGATCACTCTGCCCAGGGAATCCAGCGCCCGCTCACTCTGACGGATCAGGTTTCCTTTGCTGTCGTATACCAGTTGGGCAGTCCATTCACCACTGACTCTGGATGGCTCCAGGTTAATGCGCTCGCCCCAGTTGTTGCGGATTTCAATGATTTGTCGAGCGTCGTTATAGTCGAATGACTGCCAGCTGCCATCGGGCAAGGTCAGCCGGGTCACCAGGCCGTTGCGGTCATAATCCATTTCCGTGGTCTCTGACAGTTTGCCCGATTGACCCCGCCGGGTGATTCCGGTGGTTTGACCCAGAGCGTTGTAGTCCAGGGTGATTTTCAGGTCGTTCGCCAATGTCGCCTGGGTGGGCTGGCCATCACTGTTGTACTGGTCAATGGTGATGGTATGCCCCAGCGGGTTGACGACTTTCTCCAGCAGTCCACGGTCGTTAAAGCGGTAGGTGGTGATATCGTCCGAGCCATCAGCCAGGGGCTTTCTGGGGCCGTTGATCGCCAGAGTGGCAATCTGTCCGACATTTTGCTTATCGAAGGTATAGCTATATGCCCAGTGGCGCTGATCACCATAGGTGGAATAGGGCAGGGTCTGTTGTGTCAGGTCGGTTTCAATACGACTCAGCAGCCTTCCCGCGTCGTTGTATTGAAAGTCGGCCTTGCGATAACTCTGCCAACGTCCCTGGTGGTAACGACTCAGGATTTCTTCGGTCACCAGTGGTAAAGTGTTATGCCAGCGTCTTTCAACGCGGGAAGTGCCTTCTACGGGTAACCACTGCCCTTGCTGACGAGTCAGACCGTTATCCTGCCGGGTCACCAGGCCTCTCTGGTTGCGCTGGTATTCTGTGGCACTGCCTTCGGCATCTACCGCCAGACGCAGGTAGCCCTGTTCATTATATTGATGATCCTGGCGAACTTCCGGACAGGTCGGTGTTGCCTTACCGTCCACCCTGACCAACCTGCGATAACCGGGCCGTGCTGCTTCCAAATGAAAAACAGTCACCAGACCGGCTGCATTGGTCATGGCTACCGTGCCGTCACTTCTGTAGTCAAAGGTCAGTCGTTCAACGCCATTACCATGTTCACTAAGATTTGCACGACCGAGATCATCATAGCCCCAGGTGGCATAGCGCTTACCTTCCGCGTCGGTAATGCCGGTCAGGGCATGGTTGAGCTGTTGATTCTCGTAATGATAGGTTGCGGTATTGTGCTGCCAGAGCGCTGCAACTTGTGACCAGATGCTGTCACCCAGTCGTTGGAATCCCTTGAGGTTGCCTTTTTCACTGTACTGAAAACGCAGAACAGTATTATTGGGCAGTTCAACCCGGCTGAGCCATGGTTTTTCGCTATGGCCTTCGTAATTAAACGTCAGTTGGTCGCCACGGCTGTCTGATACTGAAACCAGCTGGTTATTTTTATATGTCAGTTGATGAATAACGCCGTTAGGGTATTTGACAGATTGTAGCTGGCCAGCTTCATTATAGGTTTCAATGATCTGGTTCAAGGTGATGTAACGCCAGCCGCTTTCTGTTTTTTCCAGCTGATCCACGACCCCCTGACCGATCCAGCGATCCTGTTCAAGGCGGAACAGATAAACAGAGCCGTCGTCACGAACTATCTTGCGGTAGGTATCGGATATTTGCCCTTCCAGATCAACCAGATCTGAAAGCTGCCGCTGGTAACTGTGTCGCCAGCCATGGCCCAGACTGGTTAACTTATTACTTTGTCGGCTGTTGTAATAGCGCTCGAATTTAAGGGGCGTTTCGCCATAATGCTGAAAGTCAGACTCAACCTGGAACTTGTTACCCGTACCAAAGTCAATAGGGTTGCCCGCCACCGTATAAGTGGGCGCGGTGGACACACCCCCTTGTGAAGAACCTCCCAGAGGATAAAAGTAACCCGGATCACCGCCCCCTGGCCCAAGACACATACCGCCACCACCGCCTCCACCCGGGTCAGGAAACAGATCGTCTATGGGTGGTACATTTCCATCACCAGGCTGAGTATCACCACCATCCCCGTCGGAACCATCACCGCCACTCCCATCAGAATCATCCGGCCCACCGCTATCTTTATGCCTGCCACTGCCCCCGGGAGCTGCCAGTCCCGGAGTTCCTTCCGGATAGAACCAGCCCTGGTAATAGTTGGAAGCCATCTCCTGCGCCATATCACCTATATGGTCAGTGATGACATCGCCGTACTGCTGGTAACCGGCCATCGCAGTGATCAGGCCAATGCCAAGGATTGGCATATACTCCGCCATAGCTGCGCCAATCATTCGACGAGGGTTAGGTTTCTTTAAAAACTGATGACCTGACATCTCTACATCCCTGTATTATCTTTTTATGATTCTTCTGTTATTTTTAAGCACCCAAACTAATTGATAGCTGACGTTTTCAAGGGCTGCTGGTACTCAATGGTCACCCGCCGATTCTGTTTTCGCCCTTCAGTCTGGCGGTTATCTGCAACAGGCTGCTCTTCTCCGTAGTGCTCAACATTAATCGTTAAACCTGCCAGGGCGTTATCACGTGTCAGTACTTGTTCCACTGCTCTGGCACGTGACTCAGAAAGCCGTTCATTGTCTTCCTCTGTGCCCACACTGTCGGTGTGACCTGCTATGGTGAGCCGGGTAGCGCCTGACTCAATCAGCTCATGCTTCAGCCTGAGCAGGTAATCGTTAGCGTTCTCATTCAATTCAGCCATCCCTGACTCGAACAGGATGTCGGGGATATTATCCAGCAGGGCAACTGTGGGATATTGCTTATCCAGTGTCAGAAGTCGGTGATTGAAGGCCAGTTTCAGCTGCGGTCGGGTGCTGGCATCCAGTATCCGAAGGTAGCTCCTGGGCTCCCCATCCAGGTCGATGACATAAAACTGAACCAGCCACTGGCTCCCCTTGCTACCCGCCTGCCTGGCCAGAACATAGTGCTGACTGGACTCGTCACCCTCAAGCTGTTCAGAAAGATAAAGTTGCCAGGCAGTCAGGTCACCGCATTGTATCTGTTCGCACCGATAAACAACTTCAAAGTGGTCTTTTGCCAAACGATCCAGCATCTCCTGGTACAGATGCACCGCCGAGTCACTCATACTGTGGTCATTGATCCAGACCCGTGATTCACCCAGAGCCTCCAGTTTCAGGGAAGCCAGATAACCTTCATTGTCCCCTTTGAGATAATCCACCGGCCCGGCGACCAGTTCGACCCGGTCATATTTTTTGACGTCCTTCTGGAACACTGTGGACTCTGGAAATGCCTTAACCAGGGGGTGCGTTGCAGGAGAGGCCATAACAGGGGAAATAGCAGCAAATGTTAAAGCAGCAAATCCCCCCAGGGCTACACTTCCCAGTTTTTTATAAAGTGATTTCATCCTGATTTCCCCCCGGTCGGCGGAGCGGGTATCCAATACTCACCACATCCCAGTAGTGGCCCGGCATGCAGTTTGCCCGAATCCACAGCATGAGCCTGGACGACATTGAGATTACCCGACACCTTCGCCTTTTCCTTGTTGTCGACATAGTCCTGATAGACCGATTTCAAATTAGCCAGTGTCGTATTCCTATAGTCAGTAATAGCTTCCCTGCAAGATGACCGGTCCACTGAAGCCATGGCATCGGCCACAGCCTGCTCACGAGTGGTAATCATTTGTCCAACAATTCTGATAGTGGCTTCCCTGACTGATCCCAGATCCATATTGGGGCGGTAACCGGGACTGGCTATCATTTTCTCGGTCTCTTTATCAATATGCTGGTTCTGCAATTCCTGAAAAGGCTCTAGCTCATTCAAGAGCGCATCCTGATGCTCTATAACCTTATCCACATCAAAGGCCATCACAGCCGTGGACGACAGTAAAAACAGAAGACAAGCGGTTTTATAAATTCTCACAATCGACACCTTTGGTTTCATTATTTTCACATCGAAAGTCGGTCTGCATTCGCACCACACTGCGCCCGGTCAAGGGAATCATAAAACGATTTTCCCCAAAAAGCCTTGCTAATGCCTGGCAGGCCAACCAATCTTGTGAAGCCCCCTGGCTCACCTGCAGAGTCCGCCATATGATAAAGTTCGCCACAGGCACCTCCATGTCATAGCAGTAACGACTGCGAATACCCAGCAGGTTGGCGTCCTGCAAATCCACATCGACCCCATCAATGTCCTGCATGGTCTGGTCCCGGGCATCCATATTCTCTACCGGAATCTGATAAACAGACTCCTGTGCCAGTCGAAATTTTCCACCGTACCGGGAGAACGGACAACTGCTGCCCGAACAGGACTCCAGCTCATTGAACCAGAATTAGCTCACAGATTTTACTGACGAGGCTCATTTAATAGCCCTCTGAGCCATTGCAGTGAGGGCGATGCACTTCTGATGGAGTACCAGTAAAGATAGGCACTGACCGATGGCAGTTCATAGGGCAGTGGAAGAATTTGCAGTCCCATATCCTGAGACAATTGTTGAGCGTAATCCTGCGGCAGGGTCAGCAATAAGTCTGAGCAGGAAGCCACCTGACAGCCTACCTGGTAGTCCCTCAAACGAAGGGCGATTGAGCGTCGTTTTTCCAGGCTGGCCAATTGCTGATCTTCATAACCAGGCCCTTCCCGGCGGGAGGACACCAGAATGTGTTTCTCCTTCAAATACTCTTTCATGGTCAGCTGTTTGAAGATACGGCTGTGATTTTTTCGGGCAACGACAACCATCGGGGTTTTCTGCAGCAAGGTATATTCGATTTGGCGGCCCACCGGCAGAAGCACGTCAATGGCAAGGTCAATACTGCCTGCTCTTAACTCCTTTTCCACATGGTGACGATCAAGTTTCACACTATGGATCGAGATACCCGGAGCCTGCTGCTGTAATGCCATCATTAATGGTGGCAGCACAACAGTTTCCATTGCCTTATGAATGGCCATAGTAAATGACAACTTACTGGTGGCTGGAACAAAGTCATCTCTCGGTGCCAGCACGCGCTCCAGGTCGCCAAGGACGGTGCGCAATTCCGGTAGAATTTCCCGGGTGTATGAAGAAGGCTGGAGGCCCCGTCCTTCACGGATAAACAGTGGATCGTCCAACTGCTCCCGAAGCCGGTTTAAGGCGTGGCTGACGGCGGGCTGGGTAAGGTTGAGCCGTCCTGCGGCACCGGTAATTGAGCCGGCAACGGCAATGGCTTCGAGCACTCTTAGAAGATTAAGGTCAAGTCTTGATATATGCATGATATTTATAGTTATTCATCAAAACTATTCATTTGATCGTGATTATCATCTACAGCAGCATAGAGGGCAATAACAATAACAGCGAGGCTTTCATGGATTTTTCCCATTCCGCCAAAGCGCAGGATTTTCTCAAGCGCACTCAGGCATTCATGAACGACAAAGTACTGCCAGCAGAAGAAGCGTATCATCAGGCGTTGTCCACCTCCGCAGACCACTCTGAGTGGCAGCAACCGGAAATCGTTGAAGAGTTAAAAAGACAGGCTCGCAGTGCAGGGCTCTGGAATATGTTTCTGCCCTGTGATGAATGGGGCGCAGGACTTACCAATACTGAGTATGCACCTATCGCCGAGGCCACTGGCTGGAGCTTGATGGCACCGGAGGTCTTTAACTGTAACGCGCCGGATACCGGCAATGCCGAAGTGCTCTGGAAATACGGCAGTGAGGAGCAAAAAGAGCAATGGCTTAAACCGTTGCTGGCCGGGGAAATTCGTTCTGCGTTCTGTATGACCGAACCAGAGGTTGCCTCCAGTGATGCAACCAATATGGGTGCCACCTGTGTCGTTGAGGGTGATGAGATAGTATTGAATGGTCGTAAATGGTGGAGCAGCGGAATAGGCCACCCTAACTGCAAGTTCGTTATCTTTATGGGCATTTCCAACCCTGATGCCGATCGACATCACCGTCATGCTATGGTGCTGGTGCCTTTGGCTACGCCCGGTATCAAAATCGAGCGCATGTTAAGTGTCATGGGTGACTACGATGCGCCATTTGGTCATGGTGAAGTGTCGTTTACTGATGTACGGTTACCGCTGTCTGCCTTTATTGGTGGCCCGGGCCGGGGGTTTGAAATTGCCCAGGGACGTCTCGGGCCGGGTCGTATCCATCATTGCATGCGTTTGATTGGCTCTGCAGAAAAAGCACTCAAACTGTTGTGTGAGCGGGGCCTGAGCCGCAAGGCGTTTGGTAAGCCTTTGGTGAAGTTGAATGGCAATCCTGATGTGATTGCCAATGCCCGGATCGGTATTGAACAGGCCCGGTTGCTCACTCTGAAAGCGGCATGGCTCATGGATACAAAAGGCATAATGGGCGCAATGAGTGAAGTGTCCCAGATCAAGGTGGTGGCCCCCAACGTTGCCCAGCAGGTGGTTGATGCGGCTATTCAGATGCACGGCGGTGGTGGTCTTTCCGATGATTTCCCGTTAACCCGTATGCTGGCAATGGCAAGGGTGCTGCGTTTAGCGGACGGACCAGATGAAGTGCATCGTGGGTTGATTGCCAGGTTTGAACTGATGAAGTATCGATAACACGAAAAATAACAAATAGGATAAAGGCATGTCGCCTATAAAAACAATAATTGTGACCGGCGGTGCCAGCGGCCTTGGCCGTGCAACTTGTGAGCGCTTTGCCCGTGCAGGTTATTCGGTTTGTGTCGCTGATATCAATCAGAAGCCAGGCAATAAAACGGTCGAAGCCCTGAAAGCCCTGGGTGCCGATGCCTATTTCACCCGCTGTGATGTCACCAGTGACCAGGATGTAGAAGCCATGATTGCCAGCGCCATGCAGCGCTGGGGCTATATCGGTGTGCTGGTGAATAATGCCGGTGTGGCAGCCGGTGGTCGTATTGAAACGTCCTCCATGGAAGATTGGCAGTGGATCCTGGACATTAACCTGCTGGGTGTTGCCAGAGGTTGTAAAACCATTACGCCACTGTTTAAGCAGCAGCGCTGTGGCCATATTGTCAATATTGCTTCGCTTGCCGGTTTGGTGAATGCGCCGATGATGTCCAGTTATAACGCCACCAAAAGTGCAGTGGTGGGCCTGTCAGAAACCATCAGGATCGAGCTGGAACCTTTTGGTATTCATACGTCAGTGGTTTGCCCTGGATTTTTTCAGACCAACCTTGCCGAGTCTTTTCGATCCGGTGATGCTGAAATGAAAAAGGTGGTGGATAAGCTACTGGCCAGTTCCAACATCACCGCTGAAGATGTGGCCAATGATATCTTCAATGCGGTTCAGAATAAGACATTTTATGTCTTGCCCCATCGCGAGGGGCGCACACTGTGGCGCATCAAGCGTCACCTGCCATCGCTGTTCAAAGCACTGGTGAGCAAAGGGTATAAGAAGAATTTAAAAAAACAGGGTGTGAAGCTATGACCAGTGAAAGTGCAGGATTTGTTGATCAGCCGGGAACGGTTCGATCTGGAGAGGAGCTGGATAGGGTGGCGCTGGATGCCTATCTGAATAGGATGTTTCCTGATATTGCCGGTGACCTTAAGGTTGAGCAATACCCCGGCGGTGCTTCCAATCTGACTTACCTGGTTTCCAAAGGCGAGAAAGAATGGATTCTCAGACGCCCGCCTTTTGGTGTAAAAGCGGCTTCTGCCCACGATATGAGTCGTGAATATCGTGTGATGTCTGCTTTGCAGGATCATTACCCGGTACCCAAAATGGTGGCCTTTTGTGAAGAACAGAGTGTTCTGGGGTGTGATTTCTATTTGATGGAGCGCCTGAATGGCATTATTCCACGCAATAACCTGCCAAAAGGGATGGCGCTATCGGAGCAGGAAGGTCGACAGTTGTGTATCAATGTTCTGCAAAAGTTCAGTGAATTGCACAACATCGATATTGAAAAGACCGGTCTGAGCAGTCTGGGTAAAGGTTCCGGATACGTGCAACGTCAGATCGACGGCTGGAGTGGCCGTTATCGTAAGGCGATCACCGACAATGTACCCGACTTTGAACAAGTGATGAGCTGGCTCGACAGTAAGCAACCTGAAGATGCTGGCACCTGTCTGATTCACAATGACTTCCGGTTCGACAATGTGGTCTTGAACCCGGACAACCCAACTGAAGTTATTGGTGTGCTGGACTGGGAGATGTGCACACTGGGTGACCCATTGATGGATCTGGGTAATAGCCTTGCCTACTGGATCGAAGCGGATGATGAACCACAAATGCAAATGTTCCGCCGTCAGCCAACGAATATTGCGGGTATGCTGACGCGCAAAGAAGTGGTCGATTGGTACTGTGAGCAGAATAATATTGAACTGAAGACGTTTGATTTCTACGAAGTTTACGGCTTATTCCGGCTGGCAGTGATTATGCAGCAGATATACTACCGCTTTCATCATGGCCAGACCAGGGATCAACGTTTTGCCATGTTTCCTATGGCGATAGCGTATCTGGAGCAACGCTGCCTGCGGTTGATCAGCCAGTCATCACTCTAGCCCCGGATAAAAAGAACAATGGCTACCATTTATTTAACTCGACACGGTCAGGCATCATTTGGGCAGCACGACTATGACTGTCTTTCCCCGCTGGGTGAACGTCAGGCGGTTATTACTGGCGAGTGGTTGGCACAAACACTGGGCAAGTCATTTCAATTGTCAGGCTCCGGCACCTTGCTGCGACAACAACAGACGCTGGCTGGCATCCATCAAGGGATGTCGCAAAGCGGGTACCTTTCGTTGTGCGCGGATATCACCTTTCCCGGACTGGATGAGCTGGATTCCGGTGACTTGATGCTGGCGGCGAACCCCGATTTTACTGATCGGGCACAAATGGACCTGGCTTTTGCCCGGGCGGCTAATCCTAAACAGGCTTTCTTTGACGCCTATCGTGCGGCACTGTTTCGCTGGATGTCTGGTGATTATGACAATGAATACCAGGAGTCCTGGCATACCTTTAAATCCCGGACGATAGAGGTACTTCATCAGTCGACCCGTCAGATGGCACAAAATGATTCCGCTGTGCTGGTCAGCTCAGGTGGCGTGATCTCCGTGATTATACTGCAACTGTTGAACTGTCCGGATACTGAGATGTTTCGTATTAACCGACAGATTCACAATACATCCATTACAGCTATCTCTGAGCGCAACGGTAAACTGAGCCTGCATGGTTTCAACAATTATTCACACCTTGAAGTAAAAGGTGAAAAAGCGTTGCTCACCCGCATATAAAAACAATAAAGAGACTTCTTATGACAACCAACGAACCCCAAAAAGATCTGTTCAACCTGAAAGGAAAAATTGCACTGGTGACTGGTGCCAGCCGGGGCATTGGTGAAGCGATTGCCAGACTGCTGGCAGAACAGGGTGCCCATGTGATTGTTTCCAGCCGCAAGTTGGATAGCAGTGAAGCCGTTTGTAGCAGTATTCGTGACAGCGGCGGCTCTGCCGAAGCTATCCCCTGTCATATCGGTGATATGGATCAGATCACCGCCCTGTTTGAGTCGATCAAGGCAAAACATGGTCAGCTGGATATTCTGGTCAATAATGCAGCAGCCAACCCTTACTTCGGTCATATTCTTGATACTGATCTGGCGGCCTTTCAAAAGACAGTAGACGTTAATGTTCGTGGCTACTTCTTTATGTGTGCAGAGGCCGGAAAAATCATGCGCAAAAATGACGGTGGTAATATTGTTAATGTTGCTTCTGTCAATGGTGTTGTGCCCGGGCATATGCAGGGTATTTACTCGGTTACCAAAGCAGCGGTTATCTCCATGACCAAAGCCTTTGCCAAAGAGTGTGCCGGGCTGAATATCCGGGTAAACGCCTTATTGCCGGGTTTGACTGAAACAAAGTTTGCCTCAGCATTGACGGGCAATCCGGCAATTCTGAAACAGGCATTGACGCATATTCCCATGAATCGCAGCGCCGCACCTGAAGAAATGGCGGGAACTGTTCTTTACCTGGTGTCTGACGCTTCCAGTTACACAACGGGTGCCTGCATAAATGTGGATGGCGGGTATTTAACCGTTTAAATCTTCTTTTTTCTCTCTGGCAGGATAGTTACCTCTGAAGTTAAACGATAAGAAAGCCATCGATTTATTCCCCGGCAAGTTGAGCAATTAAATATTGGATGCACAGTGCAGGGCTGGTCAGCACTTTATGCTGCAATGCTTCAGGTAAACGCTTGACCGCTAGTACATGGTTTCAATGAGTTTGACGGGTTGTTGTGCCTCCGCACTCCGTTCGTCCTGAGCCTGTAGAAGGGCGGAAACTCCGGACTCTGATATATCGTGCCAAGCACCCTTCGACTCCGCTCAGGGTGAACGGAGATTGTACACGTCAAACTCATTGAAACCATGAACTAGTGCCATCGAAGCTTGCGCCAATACAATAGAGTCGTCCTCACGGCAATGTTGCTCGATATAGTCAGCAATCGTCTGCTGAGTGGAGAGGCAATAGGCTTTCCCTGTCAAAGGTTCCTGATTAATAAAAAGGCCGACAATAACTGTCGGCCTTTTTAGGTCTCTCGTCGTGAAAGCTGTCAACTCAGCAGTGTTAGCTTAAGCCGACAAGACAGGGAATAGTGCCGGGTTGTGGGGCCGATCACCACTCAATACTGGAACCATCGAATACACGAAAGCTGCCGGACTCTTCCAAGGTCAGGTTTTCAGTGACCTTGATAATACCGGCAACACTCTGCTCTGCCGGGAACGTGGCATCCTTACCGCCCATATCGGTTTGTACCCAGCCCGGATGAATAGCCAGGGTTTTCACCTGCTGGTTGCGCAGGTTTTGTGCCGCCGATACCAGAATCTGGTTCAAGGCTGCTTTTGATGCACGGTAACTGTACATATTGCCGGAGCTATTATCCCCCAGACTGGCAACCCGGGTAGAAATACCGACAATGGTCTTATGTTCACTGGCTGCCACATTGTCCTGCAGCGCCTGAATAAGCAGTGCCGGAGCAACGGTGTTGATGGTGAGCACTTCCAGCCATTTCGCCTGGGTCATCTCACCCAGTGTCGCGCAGTCTGACCCCAGTACACCGGCATTGAGGATAAGGTGATCGATAACCTGACCATTCAGGCTGGTAGCCAGGGCATTGATATCTGCCTCTTTGGTCACATCCAGCGGTAATACCTGGACAGTAGCGTGTGCAGTTGCCAGTTCGTTCAGTGCACTTGCTGACTGTGGTGAACGACAAGTTGCTAATACCTGCCAGCCTTTCGTCGCATACTGGCGGACAAACTCCAAGCCCAGACCACGGTTGGCACCGGTAATCAAAACAACAGACATAAGCAGTTCCTGAGATTCAATGAAACTGTTAAGTGTATGCGCTGATAAGGACAAAAAGGTGGAAGTTGCCAAGAAAGTGCACAAGATTCGACATTATCAAATTAAGTGCCTCTACTATTTAGTGGTCAGAAACTGTAGGGCAAAATGCACCAGGCGAGCCCTGGTTAACTCCCCGGCAACGCCGCTGATCCCGGCAACGGCAACAAACTCCCCGTTCAGGTAGAGGGGGATGGCGAGACAGTTTAATCCGGCCTGCGCCTCTTCCAGATCCAGGGCATAGTTGTGTTGTGCTACCCACTGGAGCTCCTTTTCCAGCGCCCTGGGGACTTGTCCCAGCAGGCGCAGACGACGCAGTAATTCATGGTCAAACGCAAGAAACACCTTGCCGATCGCCGATGTGGTCAAACCTTCACGTTTGCCACGAGGGCTGCGAATGGTCAGTGAATGGCCGCCTTCAACCGCATCAAGGTAGAGATATTCCTGAGCACCACTGGGCACGGCCAGATAGGCGGTGTTATCTGTGAGCTGTGCCATTTTCATCAGCAAGGCACTGAAATGCCGTCGAATGGCTTCGTCTTTTTGCTCCAGTGGTCTGGACAACTCACGAAATCTCAGCCCCAGGGAATAACCTTGTTTGCTGCGCAAGACATACCCCAGCTCGCTCATGGTCGCCAGCAGGCCGTGAACCGTGGTCTTGTTCAGCTCAACCGCCTCACTGACCTGCTGCAGAGTTAATGGCCCGGGATGCCGGGACAGGGCCTCAAGAATAGCGAAACTTCGCTCAACCGACTGAATTCGTTTTGGCTCTTTGTACATCAGAGTTTCCTGATCATTTTTCAGGCATTGTCCATCGGTGACGCGGCAGGATAAAGATGGTCAGCAGTGAACTTCTTACGGGGGAATTATATACGACAAGGTGGGGCATAATCCGCCACCTGTTGAGGCTTTGAAAACAACCCTTACTTTTGTTGAAAACGCAGCAGTGAACCGCCTGCTTTTTGGTTGTGCTCGTTAATCTCATGGGCTGTCAGTCTTTTCCATGCTTTCGTCGTTAACATGTCTGGCGGCAAGGTCAGGTAGGGGCTTTCTTCATTACCGGCCTGTCCCCCAGTAACATGGTGATTGGTAAAATTCTCCCACTCTTTGACTACATGCTTATAAAGCCGGGTATCAAACTGATTACGCCCGATTAAAATGGATTTAAGGTGTTCTGGCGGAGATTTTTCATCATAGAGCTTATTGCCGGTCACCTGAAAGCGGGCAGTAGCCACTTTTTCCTCACCGTACAGACGAGCAACCACTGACGTCACTGCGTCGACAGCTTCTGTCGGTGCTACCAGTAGAAATTCGTCGTTTATTTTTTGAGTGGCTGCACGATAAGTGTCTTCTGTGCATTCACCATCCATATGATCTTTCCCGGCGATCAGCCGGGTTTGTAAATTATCAATCATGGTGGAACCGGCATAAGTTGCAACATCCTCTTTGGCAAGGTAACCCCGTTGATAATCAAAATTGAGGGAGGACACGGCTCTTGCTACCGGCTCCCGAACTAATGAGATATATCGTCCCTGTAAACCACCTTCCTCGATCAGGCCCGTTGGCATATGGCCACTGATAAATCGGGGTGAATGTTGTGCTTTAAGGTTTTCCAGCGCTTCCGGAGAGGGATAACCGCCCATTCCACCAGGCTTGAAAAGATTGGGGGAAACACCCTCTTGCCGCATAACGGAGCAGCGATGATTAAATACGCTGCCTGAATCAGCACCGATGGCTTTCATCAGACAGGCAATGTTGGTCCCCCCGGTTTTCGGCGTATGGATAAAAACAATATCCTCTTGCCCTGCCTTTCTTATTTCATCGGAGACATTCACGGGGCTAAGCATGGTAATCGTTGATGAAGCGTAAGACATGTTGGTTTGCATTATTCATTCACCTCGTGTGGCAAGACGCTGCAGCACTGCAAAATTGGCGGTGTGGCCCTCAGAACCGGGAAAGTAAGCAGCTGAACAGCGGATTTCAGATCATCTGGTTAGTTTGATCGTGTTCACTGCAAAAATGTTCCTTAACTTTTTCAGGCTGAGACTCTGTTCCATCAAACCCTTACCTCAGCTCTGATCGATTGTGTATTGCCTGGCAGAGTCACGGTTAAGGGTATATAAATGTGCAACCGGGCAACGGTGAGTTATGATGCGGATCAATAATGATGCCCGGAGTCCGGCCATGAGTGCAGATACCTTTTTTCTTAACGATGAAAACACCCTTTACGAGCGCATGAAAGCGGCCTGCCAGGAGGACTGGCATAACTACTGCCATCACCCGTTTGTCCGGGGAATGGCCGACGGATCGTTGCCAATTGCCTCTTTTCGCCACTATCTTCAGCAGGATTATCTGTTCCTGATTCACTTTGCCAGGGCTTACTCACTGGCGGTTTACAAATCGGATAACCTGGAAGATATGCGTTCTGCATCGGAGTCCGTAAGCGGTATCCTGGGCGAAATGACGCTGCATCTGGCCTATTGTCGGGAGTGGGGGCTGACAGAGAAGGATGTGGTCAGCCTGCCGGAAGCCCGGGCCAATATGGCATACACCCGTTATGTGCTGGAGCGGGGAATGGCGGGTGATATTCTTGATCTTTACACGGCGTTATCGCCCTGCGCGGTGGGTTATGCGGAAATCGGGTATCGATTAAAGAACGACCCGGATACGCTCAAAGAGGGCAACCCTTACTGGGCCTGGATAGAAACTTACGGGGGTGAAGAATTTCTTGGCGGTGCCAGAAAGCAGGTCGAGCAGCTGGAGCAGCTGGCCAGGTCCCGTTATAACGCCGCCCGAATGGATGCTCTCTGCCAGACTTTCCGGGAAGCGACCCGCCTGGAAATCGGCTTCTGGCAGATGGGTATGGACTGCTCATTCTAACGTCCGTTGGCAGTTCGCCATTCTCTGCTATCCTGAGGTCTCGAACAACAACTCATAAAGGTAAGCTTGTGAATCTTGAATCGAGAGTTGAGAAACTGGAGATGGGGCAGGAAGCACTGGATCACGCTTTTCGAGACTTGGTGAAAGTTGTCAGTACAACCCATGAAGTGGTTGCCCTTGTTCTCAAAGAGCAGCAGGATACCCGCAGAGAACTGAATGAGTTGAAGGGAGAGGTCAATGCTCAGTTCCGACAGATTGATCAGCGCTTTGATCAACAGGACAAACGCTTTGATCAGCAAGATAGACGTTTCGACAAGATTGAAGAAATTCTGATACAGATTATTGGTCGTCTTCCCGATCAGCCTGCTATTTAAACCTGATCTTGTTTCCAAAGCTTTGAGGGTGTCGCTAAAGCCCTCACCACCAAGTCATCCAGCCACTACCAGGTGTGCTGGAAATTGCCGATGACGATATGCACCATATCCGGCACACAAACAAAAAAAAAGCCCAGTTGATTGCTCAACTGGGCTTTTCTGTTGGGTGCCTGGCGATGACCTACTCTCACATGGGGAGACCCCACACTACCATCGGCGATCGGTCATTTCACTGCTGAGTTCGGGATGGGATCAGGTGGTTCTAACCTTCTATGGTCGCCAGGCTAATTAGATACTAGAGACTAGAAACTAGTCTCTAGATGGAATCCGGTAATAAGCTGTTTTCTTGCTTCACACTCTATGCGTATGGCTTCTTGATACTTGTCTCTTGACACTTGTATCCAGCAAATCGCTTTGGCGTTATATGGTCAAGCCGCACGAGTCATTAGTATTGGTTAGCTCAATGCCTCACAGCACTTACACACCCAACCTATCAACGTCATAGTCTTTAACGGCTCTTCAGTGCCCTCTAGGGGCAAGGGAAGTCTCATCTTGAAGGGGGCTTCCCGCTTAGATG
>NZ_PJPV01000140.1 GCF_002864045.1 Endozoicomonas acroporae | reverse complement strand
ACCCCGGCATAGCCGGGGGTTTACCTAATGATTAATTATCAGAACTAAAGACTTGCTTGAATGTCATAATCAAGGGGAGGATATAACCAGTCAGATTAGAGACAATGTTGTTATACAGACACTGCCCATTGATTTGCAGTCTACCTTATACGAAGCTCGTGAAACCATGCTTGATAAAGGTCTCGATGTATTACTGGTCATTGAAAAGAAAGAGCGAAAAAAAGTAGAAATATGCAACGCTGTTGGTGTTATTACTCTGCAATCAATTGAGCGTTTTCTCAGTAACGCACAGTAGTTGTACATGACGAATGATGATGCTTGAGACATTCAGCCAGCAAGAATATTTGATAGATTCACGTCTATCCGGGACAAATAAGCCCCTCTGGGAGGCTGTCCGAGAATAGCGCCCGTAGCGAGGACGACAGAAAATTGAGGATAAAAATTCGGTTTTGTGAGGTGAATAGCGGGGCTATTTGCCGAACAAAAGCGGATTTTTAGACCAATTTGCTGTCGCCGCAGTAGGGCAGTCTATTCTCGGTCAGCCTCCTGGCCACTTTATAAACGATTAACCCGGATATTTCAAAGCGTGCAACTTGATTTACTTTTCTAACCTGTAAGAATGCTTACAAATTCAATAACAATCGGGTTTAACCATGCTTTGGGTAACAGCTTTCCACATTATCGCCATGACCTGCTGGTTTGCAGCGTTGTTTTACCTGCCGAGGCTGTTCGTCTATCACACCATGAGTGAAGACCAGATCAGCAGAGATCGCTTTGTCATCATGGAAAGAAAGCTGATGCGCGGCATCGCCATCCCCTCCATGATTGCCACCCTGACGCTTGGCCTGTGGCTGTTACACTACATCCCCAGCTACCTGAGCGCCCCCTGGATGCATGCAAAACTGACCCTGGTAGCTCTGACCGTGGGCTATCACCATATGTGCGCCCGCTATATGAAGCAACTGGCCAACGGCACCAGTACCCACAGCCACACATTTTTCAGAGTTTTCAATGAAATTCCTGTGGTCTTCCTTGTGGGTATTGTCATTCTGGTGGTTGTTAAGCCCTTTTAGAAGGCTGATCATCTGGAGCATAAAATCCACGGGAACCCACTGCTCCTTTTACGATTTTTATACTCTCTGGGGAACCACAAAAAAGCCTCAGTCTCCACCATGCCCGCCGATAACCTGTCTCAGGACATATTTCAGGACAGGTCGCCATGGATGACTCATTCTATAAACTGGTTTTCGAAGGAGAAATACTGCCGGGTTTTAAGGAAAGAAAGGTTCGGAAAAACCTGAAAGAGCTCCTGAATGCCGACAAGGCAGAACTGAAATGTCTGTTCTCCGGAAAGCCGGTTATTATTCGCAAGAATATGACCGCCAGTGAAATCCGTCCTTATGAAAGAGCCATGATGAAGGCAGGAGCCCATTGCCGGATTCTCTCTATGACCAGTAATGAAGAACTGCCCCAAACGCCGCCGGAAACCATCCCGGAGCAGAAACAACCGGCCGAATCCGGGAAGTTTCAACTGCTCCCCAGAATGGGAAGAGTGCGATTTATCGCCTCCCTCTGGGTAATTGCGCTGCTGGTCGTCTGCGCCTGCTGGGTTCCGGGACTTTTAACTCCTCACCTGACGCCATTCTACCCACCTCTGGAGTCACTGCACCTGACACTGGGCATGATGACTATTGCCTGCCTCCTTATGCTGACCATAGCAGCCAGAAGGCTTCATGATTCTGACCGCAGTGGCTGGAAGAGCCTGCTGCTAGTGATCCCGGGCATCAACCTTCTGTTTCTGATATGGCTGACCTTTTCTTCAGGTACTGCCAGTACCAACCGGTTTGGGCCAACTCCCTATTCCGCCGGTAGAATTGCCCAGGTTTTTGGCCTGTGGATTCCATTACTGGCCCTGATTGCCGCAGGATCCTATGGCTGGCTTTACCAGAATGAGCTGCTGCAGCTGGCTGCCAATGTTCCGGAAATGATTGATCAGCTGGTTCTTCCGGCACTGGAACAAAACCTCTGATATGCTCTGACACATTGGAGAACAATTAACCACAGCCTTGGATATACGCATCAATACGCAGTCCACCGACACAGGTCAATGGTTATAATATTTTCATACCGCTTCTCTACTTTATACAAGCCATGATCACCCGGGAGGTTGCCCGGGAATAGACCGTCCTGCTGCTGTGACAGCACATGGGTTCAGACATTCGTTTTTTTCCGGTAAATAGCACCACTATTCACCGCACAAAAACGATGTTTCCTCCTCAATGTTCTGCCATCTCCGTTACGGACATTATTCCCGGGCAACCTCCGTGTGATTGGTTCCGGCCGCGGCGTTTGACGATATTCGTGACAATTTGCTTAAATTAAAAGCATTAAACGGGCATTTTCGAAAACTGTGCGGTCATTTTCACTGGTAATAGATTCTATGAGCAAAGACAGCGTTCTGGTTATCAACTGTGGCAGTTCTTCCCTGAAGTTCGCAGTCATCAACCCGAAAACCGAAGAGGAAAGCATCAGCGGCATTGCTGAATGCCTCGTGGGCAACGAAGCCTCCATCACCTGGAAGCTGAACGGCGAGAAGCAAACCCTGAATCTTGGCGCTGCTGGCCACGAAGGTGCTATCGAAGCACTGGTGGGCATTCTCCGTGAGAACAACCTGATGGAACACATCGAAGCCATCGGTCACCGTATTGTTCACGGTGGTGAGAAGTTCACTCAATCCACCCTGATCACTGATGAAGTAATCCAGGGCATCGAAGACTGCAGCCACCTGGCACCTTTGCACAACTCTGCTCACCTGCTGGGTATCCGTGCCTGCATAAAATACTTCCCGGAGCTGCCACAGTCCGTAGTATTTGACACAGCATTCCACCAGACCATGCCAGCAGAAAGCTACCTGTACGCGGTTCCTTACAACCTGTACGAAGAGCACGGCCTGCGTCGTTATGGTATGCACGGCACCAGCTACCGTTATGTCAGCAAAACCGCTGCCGACATGCTGGGTCTGGACCTGGGCAACAGTGCTATCCTGGTTGCGCACCTGGGTAACGGTGCCAGTGCCTGTGCAATCAAAAACGGTGAATCCGTTGATACCACCATGGGCCTGACGCCGCTGGAAGGGCTGGTAATGGGTACTCGTTCCGGTGATATTGACCCGAACGTCTTCAGTTTCCTGAACAAGCAGTGCGGCTACTCCCTGGACGAGATCATCGACCTTCTGAACAAAAAATCCGGCATGCTGGGTCTGTCCGGATTGGACAACGATTGCCGTGTTCTTGAAAATGCCGCAGCAGAAGGTCATCAGCGTGCCCAGCTCACTCTGGACATCTTCTGCCACGTTCTGGCCAAAAAACTGGCTGGTTTTGCTGCTGAACTGGGCCGCATTGATGCACTGGTCTTCACTGGTGGTATCGGTGAGAACTCCAGCATGATCCGTAAGAATGTAATGGAGCGTCTGTCCATCTTCGGCTTTGACGTTGATGAACAAGCCAACGAAGAGACCTTCCGTGGCAAGAGCGGTGTTATCACCAAGCCCGGCTCAACCGTAGCCATGGTTGTCGCGACCAACGAAGAACTGATGATTGCCCGTGATACCGAAGCGCTGATTGCTGGCTAAACTGGTTATCTAAATGATGTAAGCAACAGGAGGTTTCACCTCCTGTTTTTATATCAGTATTTCATGAGAAGGATTCGTCCGGATATGCGTACATTTTTCCTGGCACCAACACGTTATGGTGTTGGCCTGACCTCCGTTACCCTGGGCCTGGTTCGAGCACTCGATAATCTCGGTCTCAGAGTCAAGTTCTTCAAGCCTATTGCCCAGTTGCATGTAGGCGACACTGGACCAGAGCGTTCCACCAAACTGGTTCAGCGTATCATGGACCATGAGCCACCTACCCCCATTACTTCACATCGTGCTGAAGACCTGTTGGGTGACAACAAGGGCGATGTCCTGATGGAAGAGATCGTAGCCCTGTTTGAACAGGCTTCTCAGGACTGCGACGTGATGGTGGTAGAAGGTCTGGTTCCGACCCGGGAAATGCCCTACGCCAATCGCCTGAACAGCAACATTGCCAAAACCATTAATGCTGACATCATCCTGGTGTCTGAGCCCGGTAATGACTCTCTGGGAGACCTGGCCGACAAACTGGAAATCGCTGCCGACAGCTTTGGTGGCATCAAGAACCCGAATGTTGTCGGCTATGCCCTGAATAAACTGACGCCGGACATGGTTGCCAGTCTGAATAAAGATGGCCATTTCCAGAGCCTGCCAGAATTTGCCCGCAAGCCATTCCAGCCACTGGGCTATATTCCGTTTGACAATAACCTGGCTTCCCCAAGAACCATGGATATTGCCGAGCACCTGAAGGCAGACATCATCAACGCCGGTGAGATGGATACCCGTCGGGTGACTTCTTACACCCTGAGCGCCAGAACGCCCACCAATATGATTCATCACCTGAAGCCAGGTAATCTGGTGATTACTCCGGGCGACCGTGATGACATCATTCTGGCCACCTGTATGGCGGCCCTGAACGGTGTTCCCCTGGCGGGTCTTCTGCTGACCAGTGGTATCACACCATCCAAACCCATCATGGAGCTGTGCAGCAAGGCCATCGGTACTGGTCTTCCTGTCATGCTCACCGGGGAAGACTCTTACACCACGGCAACCCTGTTGGATCGTCGCCATAATGAATTGCCGGTTGACGACGCTGCTCGTGTTGAACTGGTCATGGACACCATTGCTGCCAACCTGAACACCGAGTGGCTGAAGCAACAATGCTCCGCCCTGGCAGAGCGCAGACTCTCCCCTCCGGCCTTCCGTTACCAACTGGTTCAGAGAGCCCTGGGTGCCAATAAGCGTATTGTTCTGCCAGAAGGCGATGAGCCACGCACTATTCAGGCTGCCGTTATCTGTCAGGAGCGTGGTATCGCCCAGTGTATCCTTCTCGGGCAGCGCAGCGTTATTGAACAGGTCGCTAAAGACAACGGCATCACACTGCCGGATGGCCTGATCATCATGGAACCTGAGAGCATCCGCACCCGCTATGTTGACCCGATGGTTGAGCTGCGCAAGAACAAAGGCCTTACCGCCCCGATGGCGGAAGCTCAGCTGGAAGATACGGTAGTACTCGGTACCATGATGCTGGCTCTGAACGAGGTAGACGGTCTGGTCTCTGGTGCAGTACACACCACCGCCAACACCATCCGTCCGGCTTTCCAGCTGGTCAAGACGAAAAAAGATGCTGGCGGACTGGTTTCCTCCGTCTTCTTCATGCTGCTGCCTGACCAGGTTCTGGTATACGGCGACTGTGCCGTTAATCCAAACCCGGATGCAGAGCAGTTGGCCAATATCGCCATTCAAAGCGCTGACTCAGCCACTGCGTTCGGTATTGAGCCACGTATTGCGATGATCAGCTACAGCACCGGAACCTCTGGCATCGGTGCCGATGTCGAGAAAGTGCGCGAGGCCACTGAAATCGTTAAAGCCAAACGCCCGGACCTGATTATCGATGGCCCTCTGCAATACGATGCCGCCTCCGTTGAGTCGGTAGCCCAGAGCAAGGCTCCCGGCAGTAACGTCGCGGGTCGTGCGACCGTGTTTATCTTCCCGGATCTCAACACAGGTAACACTACCTACAAAGCGGTACAGCGCAGTGCAGACGTTATCAGTGTCGGTCCAATGCTTCAGGGTCTTAACAAGCCTGTTAATGACCTTTCCCGTGGTGCACTGGTTGACGATATCGTTTACACCATTGCCCTGACGGCAATTCAGGCTGAAAACGACTAAGTTCGTTTAATTGCTCCCATACAAAACCGGACAGAAATGTCCGGTTTTTTTATGGCTGTCAGTAAACGGTCATATTCCCCTTTTATGCTTGCAGCATAACTGGCCTGATTCATGCTGCTCTTTTTATAAAAAGTCAGATAGGGTAGTTTAAAAAGAGGTGCTTTTGTGACGTATTTGTTCGCTAAAAAAACGACAGTGCACCTTGATTTAAGTATTCATTGTCAATAAACCAACACGGAGGCCGATAACTCTATCCTATGCCCAAAGAGAAAAATGCAACGAACGGCACAGAAAGTGCCAGGAGAATAGAGTATGTCCAGTAAAAACTATACCTTAAGCGCAAAAACGCTTGTATCTACGTCCATCATCACCTGCCCCGACTGTCTGCACCATGCGGTTGAAACCATGCCTCAGGATGCCTGTGTTTACCTTTACGAATGCAGAAACTGCCAGAAACTGATTACCCCACAGGAAGGCGATTGCTGTGTTTTCTGTTCACACGGAAATCAACCCTGCCCGACATCACAACGGGATAGAAAAGCCTACGCTGAAATGACGCCTCTCAGTGAAGAAGTGGTTGAAAGCGTCTCAGTCTCTGGTTTATGACCCCATTAGCCCGTACTATGCCCGATTGACGATCCCGTCTTTTACCAGCCCGAGGTTTTGGAGTGTCTGCTTACTGTTCGGGCAGCACCTCTTTACTTCCGGGAGCCCGCTTGTAACCAGTACATTGCCAAAGGCGAGAGGGTAAAAAAACGTAATCTGTCATCAATCAAAACGCCCAGCTGCCGCTATTAACAGAAGTAATTCTGAAAAAGTACCCGGTAGCAATGAAAGTCAGAAAAACCCTGATTTTTCCCCTTGAACATCAACACTCTGACAATTTAACCAGACACTCGCTGCTCTATCGTGCAGCCAACTGGCTGGAAACCACTATGCGAGCTTTACAGGAACAGCGTGAAGAGAAGCAACTTACTGAGCAGCCTGAGCAACAGAAACCGGCTTTCCCACCCTCAAGGCAATACCCGTTCCGGCGCTGCCTGATAAGAACCCGGTTTTTTATGCCCACAAGAGGACGACTGCCAGTATGCACCCATCTGCAGCGCACCGGACCTCACCATTGGTAACCAATCCCCATTTTGATTCGGCTGTCGACATTCCGGGTCTTATCAACCGGGTCACTGTCGTAATCAACAATATACGTCAGATTCCAGGTAATGCGATCAGTCAGCCCAATGTTTAACCCCTGATTGACATTAACCAGTGTCGTAGACTGTTTTAGCCGGAAGAACGTTCTGCTGTTGGCAAAATATTCCCAGTTATTCATGAGTCGTGTTCGGTAGTTAAAGATCCAGGTCAGGGCATAATCCCGCTGCGATTCATTGGCAATATAATCCTCCCAGAGCTGACTGATACCCCCACTGGTTTTCAGCGCTCTTTCAGCGGTTTCCCAAAAACGATAGCCCAAGGCACCACCCACGGATGTACGGGTTCTCAGATCCTCTTCCGAATCATATTCTTGTTCTGCGGCTCCCTGCACAAACCAGTGCTCATCCAGGTAACGGCTGTATGAATAGCCAACCTGCCACTCAGAGCTTTTAATGCCGTCATCGTCTTCCACTTCAATATCCCAGTAAAAAGCATTTTTATTCCACTGGTCATCAATATTGAGCTTGCCTTCAACACCAGTCAAAAACTCATCATCGTTGCCGGATTTGCTGTCCAGCGTGGCAACAAGCTTACCTCCCAGCACCCAGGTATCGGCAATCACCGGCTTTTCAATATGGATAGCGGCAACCGGCCATACTGCTGAGAAAGAACGCTTTCGACCACTCTCATCAATAACCGTAACGCCTGTCTGCTGGCCTTCAAACCGCCGCAATCTGGCCTTCTCTTCACCAATCAGGCTGACCCAGAATGTTTTATCCGAGTCCAGGGCCGAGACATAGCGCCAATCCAGTTCAATAGTTCCTGCATACTTTGTTTGTAAACTCAGCTTGCCAGAATCCAGCTTGACAATGTCGCCAGACAACACATCACCATTGTTCATCCAGACGGTATCAGCCCATGTCATACTGATAGAAAACAGACAGAATATTCCCAGCAGCCTTGATAAACAGCGAAGGCTCCTTTGGAGCAACATAAAAGGAATTCTCCCGAACAGGTTATCCACCTGTAAAATTCATAAATACGACAGAATCCACAATTTCCTTTCCCATTCCAAACTTTTCAAATATCCTGACATCTATTATTTGTGGTCGAACTTATGATGAAGAGTATCATGGCGATCATCATAGAAAGTATCGTGGAGAACCAACATTGACCGCCCCCTTTACCCCTTCGGAAATATGGTATCTGATCAGCAGGATTCCGAAAGGCTGTGTGGTAACCTATGGCCAACTGGCAGATATGGCAGGAGCCCCCGGTTATGCGCGCGTTGTGGGCAATATCCTGAAACAGCTGCCCGCCGGGACCGACCTTCCCTGGCACCGGGTGATTAACGGCAAAGGTCAGATTTCATTCCCTGATGGGTCGAGCCGGTACAGCCTGCAAAAACAACGTTTGGAGCAGGAGGGAGTGACAATTTCATCCGGAAAAATCAACCTGAAAGCGCATCAATGGCATGGAGAGTAAATACATGGATGGAGCGTCGGAAGATATTGCCCTGGCCGTCGAAATTATTCGCCAGCTGGAAAACCTGAATTACCCGGAAGAAAATATTCTCAAGGCGATGGTTCATATCTGTCAGGATACACTGAACAAACTGCCCAACGACGGAACCCGGGAATTTTGGCGGCAGAGACTGATTGCCGAACTCCTGGACTCATCAAACGACACACCGGCTGAACCCCATTAACAGGATGTTGCAAAAGGCTGAATAGCCTTTTGCAACACACTCTGAATTCTTCCACAGGAGTAGCTATCCTCTTCAGGATGCAGCCCTCAGCAGGTTGAGTTACCCGCCTGATGACGTTCCAGCAATCGCCCTACATACGACACTAGCCATAAAACCGGCAGCCCCAACAGCGCTGAGCCAATAAAGAAGACCGGATAATCCAGGGAATCCACAAAGGTGCCTGAATAACCGGCCAACAGCTTGGGCAGCAACGTCATCAGCGAGCTGAAAATAGCGTACTGCATGGCCGTAAAGGCCCGATTGGTCAGGCTGGATAAAAAGGCAATAAACGCGGCGGACGACATGCCACCACTGAGATTATCTGCCGCAATCACCAGACTTAAATAGAGGCTGGAGGGTTCAAGATTGGCCAGAAACGCAAACAGCACATTCGACAATGCCGCCAGCAATGCGCCTACCCAAAGAATTCTCAACACACCGAAGCGAATGGCTAACACTCCGCCCAAAAAACCACCGGCAATGGTCATGATCAGGCCAAAGGTTTTGGTAATGGTAGCGATTTGCTCTTTGGTGTAGCCCATATCGTTGTAGAACACATTGGATATGGTGCCCATAACAATATCAGCAATACGGTAGGTGCCTACCAATAGCAATATATAGATAGCTACTTTGCCATAACGCTCAAAGAAATCGGCAAAGGGAGCGACATAAGTTTCCTTCACCATTGCTCTTGGGGCCAGATGAACTTTTACCAGCAACCAGGCAGTAACCCCAGCAACAGCCACACTGCCTGCAAATCGACCGGCACCGGCCAGAAAACCGGCGATGGGCGTAGACAGCCCGGTCTCCACCAAAAAGGTTTTCAGAGCACCAAAAACATCAGCCAGCTGAGTAAAAGAGATGACAAATACGGTCGCCGCCAAGGCAAAGAGCAACAGAAAGCGAAGATAATCAACAGTGCTGTGTACCGACTCTGAAGTACGATCAACATCCGGCTCAGCAACCATCAGCGTGGTAACCACCCCAATCAGCATAAACACGGCCATACAGCGATAGGCCCAGGCCCAGGCCAGATAGTCGTAATTGCCTTCGTCCGTCATGGTAAACCAGCTGGCCAGTGCCAGGGTGCCAGCACCGGCCACCAGCATACCCACTCGATACCCGGCAATGTAAGCAGAGGACATCATGGCCTGCAGGTCATCATCCGCTGCTTCTATTCGATAGGCATCAATAACGATATCCTGTGTGGCCGAGGAAAAGCCAAGCATTACCGCACCACAGGCTATCCAGAACAGACCTTCAGCAGGGTTATGGGTTGCCATAAACAACAGCGCGGCAATAATCGAGGCCTGGGATAACAATAACCATGACCGCCGACGCCCAAGCAAATCGTGCAGAACCGGCAGTGGAATGCGGTCAACCAGCGGTGCCCAGACAAACTTGAAGGAATAACCTAACGCTGCCCAGCTGAAAAAAGTGACGGCACTGCGTTCTACCCCAGCCTCACGAAGCCAGAGAGAAAGGCTACTGAAAATCAACAGAATGGGCAGGCCTGCTGAAAAACCAAGAAAAAGAAGTGCAATCACCCGACGATTAAAAAAGCTTTTCCAAGCGTCACCCCAATTCTTCGAAGAATCTGCTGCCAGCCCCATGCAATATGCTCCATCGCAAATATGAAATTTTACAGCACCATGCTTCTTGTAATAAAAGTTTTATTTTAAAAAAGAAGATATCAGCTTAGCCGAGAAATAAAAAACCGTTTCCATCATCCAATGAAAACGGTTTTCTGTGTCACAAACAGTCAATCAATCTCTGAAATTATTGTACTGCAACGGCATGTCCAGATCGGCTTCCCGCAAAAAGGCAATCACAGTCTGCAAATCGTCCCTTTTCTTGCCGGTCACCCGGACCTGATCACCCTGGATGGCGGCCTGAACCTTCAGCTTGGCATCCTTGATCATTTTCACAATCTTTTTGGCAATATCCTTTTCCAGCCCCTGCCGAACCACCACTTCCTGCTTGACCTGTTTACCAGAACCGTAGTGGTCTTTTACTTCAAGGCATTTAACATCAATACCCCGTTTGACCATCTTGGTTTTCAACATTTCTACCATTTGAACCAACTGAAAGTCGGCATCGGTGGTCATAACGATCTGTTTTTCGCCACTTTTCTCAAAGCTGGCAGCAACGCCCCGAAAGTCAAAGCGGGTAGTCAGTTCACGGTTTGCCTGGTCAACAGCGTTGGCCAGCTCATGCATATCCACTTCAGAGACAATGTCAAATGAAGGCATAGCGAATGATCTCCTTGAGAAATCGAAAGAAACAATTAACAACTATTGTATCCATGATTGTATTGGAAAGACCATGGAGAAAATCAATACACCAGTGGCAAGGTTCAGGTGAATATGCAGGATCAGATCCTTTTGACGGAAACTACTGATCTTTGCCCTTAAGCCTGAAGCCAATTTTTACCGTCACCTGCCAATGGGCAATTTTGCCATCCTCGATATGGCCTCGTTGCTCCACCACTTCAAACCAGCCCATATGCTCCAGGGTCATGCCAGCGGCAGCGATGGCATTTTGAATAGCATCATCACTACTGACCGTTGAACTGCCTACCAGTTCAGTCATTTTATAGGTATGACTCATTGTCTATCTCCCACTCTTGTTTAGAAAAGCTGGAAAACACCAGCTGTTTGAGTATAGGCAGCAAATGGTAGACTCGGCGCATCTTCTATTCGCTGATGGACTTTAGAGATTTATGGACAATGATCCCTGGTATATTCTGGGCGCTGGCAGCATCGGTTGCCTTTGGGCCGCCAGCCTTTGCCATAAGGGCGAAAGCCCCCGCCTGATCCTGAGAGAAAGCAGTTATCAGCAATTTAACAAGAGACGCATTTCACTTAAGTTATCAACGCCAGACCAGACCTCTCGATTTGCTGTCGATTTCGTCTCGCCAGAAACCATCGACAGCACCATCAACCGGCTGATTGTCTGCACCAAGGCTCAGGATTCACTGTCCGCACTGAACAGCATAAAGCCACATCTGGCGGATAACTGCCAGATACTGTTGCTACAAAATGGCATGGGGAGCCAGCAGACCATCAGAAATGCTTTGCCAACGCAAACAGTTTGGGCAGGCTCCAGTACCGATGGTGCTTATCTGTCAGCCCCCTTTGAGGTACATCACGCTGGCCAGGGTCAGACCTGGATTGGCCTCCTCAGCAATCAGCAACGATCCGAACAGGGCTTTCATGACCTTTGCGACAATTTCAGATTAAAGGTCAGCCCGTGCGATCCCATTGAGCAGAAGTTATGGGAAAAGCTGGCCATTAACAGTTGTATCAACGGCCTCACGGCATTGTTCGACTGCCGTAATGGCGAGCTGCTGGATAATGGTGAAAAACAGGCCTGGCTGGATCAATTAATCATTGAGACCAGCGGGGTTCTGGCTGCGCTGGGGATCCCAGCCACCGCACTTAAAGACAGCGTATATGGTGTCTGCCAGATCACTGCCAGCAATCTGTCATCAACCTGCCAGGACGCACGTAAGGGAAGAGCCACGGAACTGGCCTTTATCAACGGTTTTCTGATCCAACAAGCCAATTCCCTGGGAGTCACCGTCAACAGCCACCACCAACTGATGGACCAATTAAATGCTACAGGCGTCAAAACAGGCCAGCCTGCAACGGCTTCTCCTTTATGTATATAATCCTCGCCAAAGAACACCAGTAACCTCCGGAATGACCATGAAAGTATCCTATACACTGCCTGAAAACCTGAGCCCGGTTCTGCGAGACCAGCTTTACGGTGCCGTAGAAGCCAATGTTCGCCAGGCATTGGCTGAAGATATAGGCTCCGGAGACATTACCGCTGCCCTGATTCCAAAAACCCAACAATCTGTCGCCAGAATTATCTGTCGAGACCATGCCATCATCTGTGGACGCCCCTGGTTTGACGAGGTCTTCCGTCAGATTGATTCCAATGTCCAGCTGGAATGGCATATAGAGGAAGGTGAACGGGTTGAGCCGAACCAGGTGCTGGTAGTTCTGAAAGGTGCTGCCCAAAGCCTTCTGACCGGCGAAAGGGCCGCGATGAATTTTCTGCAGACCCTCTCCGGCACCGCAACCCGCTGCCAGCGCTATGCTAGTCTGGTCAATAGCACCGGCGTCAAATTGCTGGATACCCGCAAGACCCTGCCGGGCCTGCGGGTTGCCCAGAAATACGCCGTCGCTGCCGGAGGCTGCTACAACCACCGAATCGGACTCTTTGATGCCTTTTTAATTAAGGAAAATCATATTGCCGCCTGTGGTGGCATTGCTCAGGCGGTCGGCAAAGCTCACGAAATCGCCCCCGGCAAGCCGGTAGAGATCGAAGTGGAAAGCATGGAAGAATTCAATATTGCCCGAGAGGCTGGAGCCGATATCATCATGCTTGATAACTTCCCGCTGGCCCAGCTGGCCGAAACCGTCCGGTTGAACCGGGAACTTCCCGGAAAAGCCCCAAAACTGGAAGCGTCCGGTGGTATTAATGATCAGACGCTGGTGCCCATTGCCGAAACCGGAGTCGACTTTATCTCTATTGGCACACTAACCAAAGACTGCCAGTCTGTGGATCTGTCCATGCGGATCATCGAGCAGCTTTAAAACACACGGAGGCAGCCTTGAGCAACAACACTATGAACAAAAAAATTCTGGTAACCGGGGGCGCTGGCTATATTGGCAGCCACACTTGCGTCGAACTCATCAACGATGGTTATGAAATCATTGTTCTGGATAACCTCAGTAACAGCAGTGAGGAGTCTTTGAAGCGGGTTCAGGAGATCACTGGTAAGACACTGAAGTTTGTCAAAGGGGATATTCGCGACCATGAGCTGTTGCACTCACTGTTCAGCAACCATGAGATATCCTCTGTTATTCATTTTGCCGGTCTGAAAGCCGTTGGCGAATCCGTCTCCATGCCCCTGGCTTACTACGATAACAATGTGCATGGAACACTGGTGTTACTGGAAGCCATGAAACAGGCCAAGGTGAAAACCCTGGTGTTCAGCTCTTCTGCCACGGTATATGGCGACCCTGCCAGCCTCCCCATCAGCGAGGACTTCCCGACCTCAGCCACCAACCCTTATGGTCGTTCGAAGTTGATGATAGAAGAAATCCTTCAGGACCTTCAGGTATCTGACAATAGCTGGCGAATTGCCTTGCTGCGTTACTTTAACCCGGTTGGTGCTCACCCTTCCGGTAGAATCGGTGAAGACCCGAATGATATTCCCAACAACCTGATGCCTTATATCTCTCAGGTTGCCATCGGTAAGCTGGACAAGCTCAGTGTCTTCGGTAACGACTACCCAACCCACGACGGAACCGGAGTCAGGGACTATATCCATGTGGTTGACCTCGCTATTGGCCATGTGCGTGCTATCAAGAAGCTGCAGAAAACTGAGGGTATCCATGCCTGGAACCTGGGGGTTGGTACAGGCTATAGCGTGCTGGAAATGGTCAGCGCTTTTGAACAGGCATCACAACAGCCAGTCCCTTACCAGATCGCCCCAAGACGCTCCGGTGATATTGCCGCTTGTTATGCCAATCCGGACAAAGCCCTGAGTGAACTGGGCTGGAAAGCAGAAAAAGGGTTGGAAGATATGGTGTCTGATAGCTGGCGCTGGCAGTCGGCGAATCCAAACGGTTATCACAGTTAACCGGCTTTAAGGCTGCTGAAAAGCTAAAAGAGGGGTACCACTCGCCTTTTCATGCTTTAATCGAAGCATGAAAAAAACAATATCGCTCCTGTGGATAATCTTTCTTCTACCAGCCTGGGCAGATAACTGCCCACAGTGGAATCAGGGAGAAGCCACTGAGCAGATCAGCAGTCTATCGGATGAAGTGGCTTACCATGATGAACTGTACTTCAACCAGAACGCCCCGATTATCAGCGATGGTGAATACGACGACTTGCTTGCCAGGCTGAAATACTGGCAAGCTTGTTTCCCTTCCATCGCAACAGAGAAATCCCTTCCCCAAACTCCTCACAATAAATACACAATTCACCATCAGGCTCCAATGGGCAGCTTGAAGAAAGCGCAGTCTGCAGAGGAAGTAAAACGCTTTTTACAGCGAATCGCTGACAGTGGTTTTTTGGTACAGCCGAAGATTGATGGCGTTGCGGTGGAGCTGGTCTATAAAAACGGACGGTTAATCCAGGCTTCCACCCGAGGAAATGGCGAAGTTGGAGTCGATATCCTCCATCATATCCGCCAGATGCCATTGATCACAAAAACACTGGGTAATGATGAAAAAAACCAACTCATTCTTCATGGAGAGCTATTTGCACGGCTTGATATTATGTCTCCATCAATTCTTAAGCAGTATGCCAGTGCCCGACACCTGGTTGCCGGTCAGCTCAATCGGTCTGATCCAGAAACAGAAGCCGTAAAAGCCTTTGATTTTTTCCCATGGCAGTGGGTAAACAGCCCGTTTAATAGCGGTTTACAATCAATAACCGCTTTAGCGGGCATGGGCTTTCCTCTGCCCCTGGAGCATACCCACAAAACAACATCCTACCCTGAAATCAAACAGCACCTTGAGCACTACGCAACCATCAAAAAACCCGTATTTTTAATGGATGGAATTGTGATTAAGGCCGACAGCAAAACTTTCAAAAAGCAGCTGGGCTGGACAGGTGATACACCTGCCTGGGCCATGGCATGGAAGTTCCCACCAGCAACCACCACATCAAAAGTGGAGGCGATTGAATTTACCATTGGGCGAACCGGCAATATCACACCCGTGGTTCATATTAAGCCCGTACTGTTCAAAAACAGAACCCTCTCAACCCTTTCACTGGGCACTGTTCAGAATCTGGAAAAGAAAGCGATTGCCGTGGGGGATCAAATCAGTATCAAGCTCAAAGGCAGTGCCATACCGGTCTTTGGTAAGGTGTTGTTTCGTCCGGCAAACAGGGTAAGCCCGAAACTCCCGGATACAACCCGTTATACGCCCTTTACCTGCCACTCTATGGCACCGGGTTGTGAACAGCAGTTTGTCGCTCGCCTGATATGGCTAACCGGTAAACAGGGGCTTGATATTGCCGCGATCAGCAAACCGGCTATTCATCAATGGGTTCAAACGGGAACAATCCAGACACTGGTGGATATTCTGCAGCTGACACCCCATTCACTGCAATCGGCAGGTATGCATCCGCAGGAAGTCCAACAATACTTCGAATCCATTCGCCCACCAAAAAGCCTGGAGCAACAGATCCGTGCGCTGAGTATTCCAGGCATCGGGAAAAGCAATGCCCGCGAGTTGGCTGGGTGTATAACGGATTTACGAGAATTATTATCCCGGCAGATTTCAGATAAGTGCCCAACGATTGGCAGTAAACGGATGGAAGATTTACAGGACTATGTGAACAGGAAGCAAGTTAGAGAGTTGATTGAGTTTCTGGTTGAGCCTGGTAGTCAGAAAACCGGGTAAATGCGCAGTCTACCCCCAAGAGTCTCGCTCCTATGCTCTGCGTGGGAATGCATACCAGAGCTGGCCGAATGTTCAGCCATTGTTTTTATAGAGTTTGTGGTGAATTGCTTTCAAGGCCTTGGGGCTTGTTTGAGAACGGGAGCTGCTGGTGTTTGCGGTTGGCATTCCCATGCAGAGCATGGGAACGAAGCAGTGTGTGGGGCGGACGACTGTATGGTCAGGCGTTCCCACGCAGAGCGTGGGAACAACGAGGCAAGCGTTAACCTCCAAAAGTACCATCAGATTTACCGCTCCATTGCTTGGACTTAGTGACGGCATCTGTACCACAAAGATTATTTGCCGTTGTATCTCCACCATTTTGGCAAGACATCTTCCAGTTACCACCGGTGGCATCCGATTGGAAAATCAGAGTTTGAGCACCAAATGAACTCGCTGGCGTCACTATCAGCTCTGCATAAGTATTGTCTATATATGTACCAACAGACACTCTGGTGCCGTCCACCGAGGGTACACCGCTACCGGGAGCACCGGGTTTACAGGATTGAATGGTAGCTGTCTGTGCGCAAATCGCTACAGCTGTCTGAAATGCTTTCACTTCGCTCAGTGCTGCCTGAGCCGTTGAGTTCCTGGTATACGCTTGATACTGTGGAATCGCTACCGATGCCAAAATACCAATGATCGCCACAACGATCATCAATTCAATCAGGGTAAAACCCGACATCTTACGGATTTCCGACATCCTTGTTTTCATAATTTTTTCCTCGACCAATGAGTTTTTTGACAGCGCGCTGAAGTCCATTGCTCAATCTGTCGGCACCGTCCTGCAGCCCTTTAAACAGGATAGTTAAGTTCAGTAATGGTGCAGGGCTGACCACTCACAAACCCGGTGGCAGCAAAACCCAGCAGGTCGTTTTACCAACAGGGCAAATTCACCATAAATACGACATATCCCGTTGATTAGAATAATAAAACCACTAAACCCGGCTTTGTATAGAGTGAAACCATCCATACCGCTAATCGTGCAGTAATCCCAGCCACGCTTCTTTTGACAGATCAGCTACTTTTTTTTGCCATTCGTCCGATAGCCAAAGTAATGACGCTATTTATTCAAGAACGGTTCAAAAAGGCAGGCATGGCTATGCAAAATAAAACCCTGGTAAATAACCAATTAGGCTCATGGCTGGCACGGATTGGTATTGCATTCATCATTGCTCTGTCAGCCTTTATCACTGGCTTTATCAGTCTGCAGTTCTTTTATCAGCAGAAAGTTGACAGCTATTTCTCAAACCTGGATATCAACAGTCTCTCAACCGATAAGTCTGCACTGATTATCCGAACCAGAGATCACTGGATTACCACCACCGGCCAGCACCGGGAAACCTACAAGCCGTTATTAGCGAAAGAGCTGGGCAATTATAAAAGTCATCAATATGTTGGCTGGTTTTCCAGTTTTAGCGACTGGCTGGGCAGCAATGACGGGCTACCATTTACGTTGCTTTATGAAGTTGAGTATGAGCATGGCGTTAGCGAAGAAACCTTTCTCTTCAAGGGGCTGTTGTCAACAAAGCTTGTTGCGAGACAGGTAAGGATTAATTAACTATTCATGTGTTTTGACAAGTTCCATAACAAAAACTCCAAAATAGATATGGATAGCGCAGATTGGTTTCGTGCACAGGTCGATTCCCGAAGGGAACCGACTCGTGAATGGGTTAACCATATGTTGAGCAGTTAGCCACCTGCACAAACTAAGATTGGCCTGGCAACAGCTCTGCTGGCATATAAACGCTCAACTCACCACTGGCCACCAGCTCGGATGCCTTCTGGATATCAGGAAAGAAATACCGGTCCTGATCATAGAAGGGTATATCCTTTCTCACTGTTTTCATCACCCGCTGTAACGTTTCCGAGGTTTTGCAGGGTTTCCTCATATCCACTCCCTGTGCCGCCGCCAGCAATTCAATACCCACAATAAACGCCGTATTGCTGTTCATCTCCCGTAAACGACGGGCACCATAAGTTGCCATGGAGACATGGTCTTCCTGGTTGGCAGAAGTGGGCAGACTATCGGCAACCGAAGGATGACAGAGACAACGATTTTCACTGGCCAGGGCAGCCGCCGTGTTATGGGCAATCATAAACCCGGAATTGACGCCACTGTTCTTCACCAGAAATGGCGGCAATCCGCTCAGGTGTTGATCCACCAGCAACGCAATGCGTCGTTCACTGATGGCACCGATTTCTGCAATGGCCAGAGCCAATGCTTCGGCAGCCATGCCGGTTGGCTCTGCATGAAAGTTGCCACCGGAAAGTATTTCATTCTGCTCAGCAAAGACCAGGGGGTTATCGGTAACGCCATTGGCTTCCACTGCAAGCAGGCCAGCAGCATAACGCATCTGCTCCAGACAGGCTCCCATCACCTGGGGCTGGCATCTTAGTGAATACGGATCCTGTACCTTGTCACAATCTATGTGTGCCTGCTCAATGTCACTGTGATCCAGCATGGTACGGTAGGCATGAGCAATATCAATTTGCCCTTGCAACCCCCGCGCCTCGTGAATGCGAGGATCAAAAGGACGACGGCTGGCCATGGCTGCTTCAATGGAGAGGCTTCCGGCGATAATGGCTGATGCCATTAAATCTTCTGCACCAAACAGTCCCTGCAAGGCAAAGGCCGTACTGGCCTGAGTACCATTCAATAGTGCCAGTCCTTCCTTCGGTGCCAGCTTCATGGGCTCCATACCGGCGTAGGTCAGGGCTTCCATGGCCGTCAACTGCTGACCATCCACCAGGGCATGACCTTCACCCAGCAATAAACAGCTCATGTGAGCCAACGGCGCAAGATCACCACTGGCCCCGACTGACCCCTTCTCGGGGACACAGGGGTAAACCCCCAGATTAATCAGTTGAATCAGTGCTTCAATCAATTCCAGCCTCACTCCCGACAATCCCCGGGCAAGGCTGTTGATTTTTAATACCATCATCAGGCGGACAGTGCTTTCATCCATAAACTGTCCGACACCTGTCGAATGGGAAAGCACGATACTCCTTTGCAAATCCTCCAGCTCCTGATCCGGAATCCGGGTATTGGCCAGCAGACCAAAACCGGTATTGATACCATAAACAACCCGATTTTCTGCCAGCGCATGATTCACGCAGGCCACACTTTGATGGATAGCCTCATAACAGTCCGGGGCCAGCTTGATCTGAACCTCGTGACGGCTAACCCTGTGCAGGTCACTCAGCGATAATTTTCCGGGGGAAATCACTAACTCATTCATACCTTTGCCCTCCCGACTGCATGGGCAGGTCCAGACTATTGTCCTGTGCACACTCACGGGCAATGTCATACCCTGCATCGGCATGGCGCATGACCCCGGTTCCCGGGTCATTCCACAGCACTCTGCCCAGTTTTTCCCGGGCTTCATCGGTACCATCAGCGACAATCACCACACCAGAATGCTGGCTGTAACCAATACCCACACCACCACCATGATGCAGACTCACCCAGGTTGCCCCCGAGGCAGTGTTCAACAGGGCATTCAGCAACGGCCAGTCAGAGACGGCATCACTGCCATCCTGCATCCCTTCGGTTTCCCGGTTAGGGCTGGCAACCGAGCCGGAATCCAGATGATCGCGGCCAATCACCACTGGCGCACTCAGCTCACCACTGGCCACCATATCGTTAAAGGCCTGCCCAAGTCGGGCCCGGTCTTGCAAACCAACCCAGCAGATGCGGGCTGGCAGCCCCTGGAAAGCAATCCGCTCTCTGGCCATATCCAGCCAATTATGAAGGTGTGCATCGTCGGGAATCAGCTCTTTGACTTTCTGGTCAGTCTTGTAGATATCTTCAGGGTCACCGGACAGGGCTGCCCAGCGGAAAGGACCAATACCCTGGCAAAAGAGTGGACGAATATAAGCAGGCACAAAACCGGGGAAGTCAAATGCGTTTTCAACCCCGACCTCTTTCGCCATCTGTCTTATATTGTTGCCGTAATCAACAGTTGCCGCCCCCCGCTTCTGCAGCTCCAGCATGGCCCGCACCTGCACAGCCATAGATTCTCGTGCAGCACGGGTAACCGCCGCTTCATCCGCCTGACGACGTTCGCAGGCCTGTGCCAACGTCCACCCTTTAGGCAAATAACCATTTAATGGGTCATGGGCTGATGTCTGATCCGTCACCACATCCGGCGTAATATTGCGTTCAACCAGCTCGGGGAATATATCCGCCGCATTCGCCAGCAAACCCACCGAAATCGCCTTGCCTGCCGATTTGGCCTGTTCAATCATCGCCAGCGCTTCATCCAACGTCGCTGCTTTTTTATCCAGGTAACGGGTTTTCAGGCGAAAGTCGATTCGGGACTCATCCACTTCACAGGCCAGCATGGAAAAACCGGCCATGGTCGCCGCCAGAGGCTGCGCGCCCCCCATGCCGCCAAGACCACCGGTGAGAATCCACTTGCCCGAAGCATCCCCCCGGAAGTGGGTTTTGGCCATGGCCACAAAGGTTTCGTAGGTACCCTGCACAATGCCCTGGGAACCGATGTAGATCCAGGAGCCTGCGGTCATCTGGCCATACATCATCAGGCCCTGTTTATCCAACTCATGGAAGTACTCCCAGCTTGCCCAGTAAGGCACAATGTTTGAGTTGGCAATCAACACCCGGGGAGCACCGGGGTGGGTCTTGAATACTCCGACCGGCTTTCCGGACTGGACCAGCAATGTTTCATCGATTTGCAGACGTTTCAGAGTGGCCACTATCTGGTCGTAGCAAGCCCAATCCCGGGCGGCCCGGCCAATACCGCCATAAACCACCAGCTGTTCAGGATGCTCTGCCACCTCCGGATCCAGATTATTCATCAACATACGCAGAGGGGCTTCTACCTGCCAGCTGCAGGTATTCAGCTCAGAACCTCTGGGAGCCCGAATGATTCGGTCCGGATCAAACCGCTGATGCCCCTTACTGCCGGTTTTACCAACGGGTTCTTTACCACCGGCTATAAGCATCTTCTCCTGTTCACTTGCCATATTCACCGTCCTTTACGTTACGCTGCTTTATTGTGGAACTGTCGCCTGCACAGTCGTTGTTATTACCCCGGGAGGCTGTCGGTGTTACTCCTGTGATCCGACTTGTCGGCAGGTCATCAGGAAAACTGTAAGTGGTCTCCCAGGCGGTATCGGTCACCGGGGTGCATCAGCCTGGCCAGACTGACGACACCGTGCCGACACCAGCTTCTTCTCGTGATTCTCAGACAGGGAGCACCTTCCATAGCCAGTGCTTCGGCCACTTCTTTTGAAGGCAATACCGCTTCCACGACATGTGTCGCTTCTGTAAGCGCTGCAACCCTGGTCAGATAAACATTGGGCGTTTCCCTTGAAAAATCCTGTTTCAGGTAATCCGGAGCAAACCGCGGGTTAATATGCCGCTCTTCCCACTGTAGTGGCAGGCCATTTTCATAGTGAATAATAATGGAATGAAAAACGGTCGCTGACTCCGGTAACTCAAGAGAAACCGCAATGGCCTCGGACGCCTTTTCTTCACACAAAAGCAATACCCGGTTGCTGTAACCATGCCCTCGCCCCCTGATCTCGTCGGCAATATTTTTTACCGTCAATATTGACGATTGTGGCTCAATGGGAGCCACAAACGTGCCGAGCCCCTGCTGACGCATCAACACGCCTGATGCCGTCAGCTCCTGCAGCGCCTTCCTGGCGGTCATTCGGCTCACCGAAAATTGCTGACAGAGCTCATTCTCAGAAGGCACCTTGCGGGATTCTGTCCACTCACCGCACTCAATCTTGTCCAGAATAAAGTGCTTAATCTGCTGATAACGGGGTAACAGGCTCTGATTCATAATTTATTTGTGCCAATTGGAGCTTTCAGACGTTCCGGCGATCCCGGGAAACCCCAGCTTGCTTGTATAGTTTTATTGTATATAGTTGTATATACAACCTAATAATAATCCAATTTGTGCGATTCTGCTAAAAATGCCGATTATTCTTGAAGCAATCGTTCATCACTCAGTCAACCAATAGCGGCCGGACACCATGAACAACAGTCACGCTGACGAATCATTGACCTCCTGCGACCTCCTCATCCGGAATATTCACCTGGCCACCATGGATCCGGCTCACACGTCAACCTGCCCCTATAACAGCATCCGTCAGGGAGCCGTTCTGGTGCAGGGCGGAAAGATTGTATGGGCAGGGGCAGAATCCGACTTACCACCTGGCAGCAAGACCAAAGAGACCATCAATGGACAAGGACAATGGTTAACACCCGGCCTGATCGACTGCCACACCCACCTTGTCTATGCCGGCGACCGCTCCAGAGAGTTTGAACAGCGGCTTGAAGGCGTCAGCTATGAAACCATCGCCAAACAGGGAGGCGGCATTCTCTCCACCGTCAAAGCCACCCGGGCAGCCACGGTTGAAGCACTGGTTGACGACTCCCGTCCACGACTTGAGGCATTACTGGCTGAAGGGGTGACCACACTGGAAATCAAATCCGGCTACGGCCTGGATACGGAAACCGAAACCAAAATGCTCCGGGCCGCAAGTCTGTTGGCCAGTGAGTACCCTGTCACTGTCGTTCGTACTTTTCTGGGTGCCCACGCTTTGCCACCGGAATACAAAAACCGGGCTGACGATTACATTCAGCACGTTTGCACTGAGATGATGCCTGCGGTGGCCAGGGAACAGCTGGCCGATGCCGTGGATGTGTTCTGCGAAAACATTGCCTTCTCACCGGAACAGACCGAACGGGTATTTAAGGCAGCCAAAGTACATGGGTTGAACATCAAACTCCATGGCGAGCAACTCTCTGACAGCGGCGGCACCCAACTGGCGGTAAAATATCAGGCGCTATCCGTGGACCATCTGGAATACCTCAGCCAGTCCGGTATTGAGGCGTTAAAAAACAGCAACACGGTAGCCACTCTGTTGCCGGGAGCCTTCTACTTTCTTCGGGAAACCAAGTTGCCGCCTATTGAAGCATTAAGAAAGGCTGGCGTTCCCATTGCCATTGCTACCGACCTGAACCCCGGCACCTCCCCTTTCGCCTCCATACGACTGATGATGAATATGGCCTGTACCCTGTTTCGTATGACGCCTTCCGAGGCACTGGCCGGTTGTACCCGCCATGCGGCACAGGCACTGGGTCTGCAGGATAAAACTGGCCGAATCAGAGCAGGACTTGATGCCGACCTGTTACTCTGGCCTGTCAGCCATCCTGCCTCTCTGGCGGCCGGACTCACGGGCATCTCTCCTTCCCTGATCATAAAAAGTGGCCAAATTGTGCAATCAACCATCTCCGGAAACCCACCATTCTCCTGGTCTGGCCGTATCGATCAGGAAACCGATCCACAGGCTGCACAGCGCTGGCACCAGAAAGTTCGCCCTTATGCACTGGGGGGCAAACCAGGAGCTGCTTTACTGGGATTTGAGTCTGATGAAGGCGTCCGGAGAAATCAGGGCCGACCCGGGGCCGCCAAAGGGCCCGACCATATCCGACAGGCACTGGCCAACCTTCCCTGGAATCGCACTGCCCCGGTTTGGGATGCAGGCAACATTCGCTGCCATGGCACCAACCTTGAACAGGCACAAGAGGACTATGCCGAGCAGATGTGCCAACTATTAGACAATGATCAATTAGTGATTGGTTTGGGAGGAGGCCATGAAATTGGCTGGGCTTCTTACCAGGGACTGATGATGCATCTGGAAAAACAGAGGCAGGGTAAAGACCCGATCAATGTCGGCATCATCAATTTTGATGCCCACTTTGACCTTCGCTTACCCGAAGTGGGTCCCAGCTCAGGAACTCCATTCTGGCAGGCTTCTGAATACGCCCGTGAGCACAGCGTCCCGTTTAAATATCTTTGTTTTGGCATCAGTGCAAGCAGTAACACTCAGGCGCTTTTTAATCGAGCTGATGAACTGGGTGTCACCTATCGACTCGATAAAGAAATGACACTGCTGAACCTGCCATCGTTACAGCAAGATCTCCAACAGTTTATCGACCGGGTGGATCATATTTACCTGACCATCGACATTGATGCCTTCCCTGCCGCCCTGGCCCCCGGCGTCAGCGCACCCGCTGCCAGAGGCATTCCACCGGAGGTTGTTGAACCTTTGCTGGATATCATCAAACATTGCGGCAAGCTGAAACTCTTTGATATCGCTGAAACTTGCCCGAAACATGATATTGATGCACACACGGCCCGGCTGGCGGCGCGGTTAATTCATCAGCTGGCTGGACAAACCCGGTAGATTATTCTGAATGCATTAGCAAACCATATTTTCATTTTATTTGAGCTCAAGCAATGAACCCTGGACAGTATCACCGCTTTGATCTGCCCTCTCACCGTCAATCAACAGCTCCCCTTCCTGGTCACCCTGCCCATCCAGAACACGGTAGAGCAGAGAATAAGCAACCCGCCATTGTCTTTCAGCCACCTGCAGGGAGACTGATTTAGTATTCAGACGAAGGACATGACCAAAATGTTCTTCCCCATGCTTATCTTTAAAACCCAGCAGATCTCCCACAGCAATGGCATGGCGACTCAGGCCTTGTTGAGCTTCATGATTAACGCGAGCATCGGCACCTTCAAGATTGAGCATGTAGTAGGGCACCGTCCAGCGTTTGCCATCAGTAAATCCAGTACCAGTGCCCGCTTTTGCCTAAGCTGCAACACCTCGCAGTCACGCAGTGAGTTGCTGTTTCGGTCAAAGTAGCTCAGCTTCTGTCCAACGGTCAGCGCCGCCTTGATCCGGCCAATACGCTCTGACGACTCTAGCTCACGATCAATCATGGCATTCAGCCGGAACAGATCAAAGGTGCTGGCCTGATTCAGGGCTTCCAGCAATTGGGCATAATCCATGGTTGGTTTGGCGGGGGAGTTACTGTTATTCATTAGTAGTCAGTACCATGATTTAGTTATGGATGTTTGATCCCGAAGGCAGAACAAATTGATGGCTGGTTACCGGTGCCTCAACCACTGCCCGTGGTTGGTTTTCTTTGCATAACATTGTTTCATTTATGCCGACGTCTGGTCATAGGCTTTTCGTCTGTCCAGCATTATAGTCATAAGTCGAAGACCAGCGAGTTTTGCAGAGAGTTCGCCTGCCTTTCAACCCCTATCAGGAATACATCGACTTAATAAGCCCTTATTTTTTCTGCATGTAATTTTTGAATTTCCAAACGAGGGGCATTTGAGGGGCTAATTGGATTTACCGTGTTCCATGCTGATATAGCCAAATCACCTAACTCGTTTTTTGTGAGCCTCTCTATACCGTGCTAACATTTGTACTCACAGCAATAAGGAAACCATGATGGAAACAAGAATACAATTTCGAGTCGATGAGGAAACAAAACGCCTGGCTCAAAAAATGGCTGAAAGTCAGGGGCGCACTATCAGTGACGCATGCCGGGAGTTTACTGAGCAACTGGCTGAACAACAGCGTAAGTTATCCTCCCACGATCAATGGCTAACCCAACAAGTCAACCAGGCATTTGAGAAACTGGACTCTGGAGCAACGAATTTTGTTGAACACGATAAAGCCAAAGACGAGATGGCTAAGCGCAAAGCGAAAATTCGCAACAGAGGCAGCCAGTGATGATTTTATGGGAAGAAGAGTCTCTGAATGATCGGGAAAAGATCTTTGAGTTTCTTTATGATTTTAATCCTGAAGCCGCAGAAAAGACTGATCTGATCATTGAAGCGAAAGTTGAAAACTTATTAGAACAACCGCTTATGGGGGTTCAGCGTGAAGGCATCCGTGGCAGATTACTGATCATTCCGGAAGTATCCATGATTGTTTCATACTGGGTGGATGGTAAAGATATTCGTGTAATGCGAGTTCTTCATCAGAAACAAAAATTCCCAAAAAGAAAAAGGGCGTAAACTCTAGAATTTACGCCCTTTAATCTGCCTGACTCTGCCTTTGTCAGCCTTAGTCAGAGGCGGCGGCAACTGAAACGGGCTTTATATCCCCTGGCAGACAAGGACTTTAGTTTTATAAAGCCCTGTGGTGTTACTAAGGGTGTTACTTAAACAAAAAGTGATACTGGTCAATCGGTCAAAATATAGTCAAGTGAGGCTTTTTTAATCCCCCAGCATTTCGGGTGTTTAAACCGCCAGAAAGCAGGCGGTTAAGATTACCTCCCCCGGCAGAGAAAAGACGCGCTCCTGTGTGCATAAAATTATGGCTCTTCGCCGTTTCATATGGATTTCAGGATGTCTGCCACAGGGCTGGCGATCAGGTAAATCATCGTTATGAACGTGCCTGTGTTCCGGTAACCTTTAGCCCTTGCTCTGGCCGCTTGGAACAAGCTGTTCAACCCTTCCATACGGGCATTGGTATAGGTTGAATACCAGCGCTGCAGAATCTTGTC
>NZ_PJPV01000014.1 GCF_002864045.1 Endozoicomonas acroporae | reverse complement strand
CAAGATCAAATAATGATTACAACCAACCGAATGACTATGCCGCTTCTTCAAGGCGCGGACGATATAGACATACCACAGTCAGAAAATGGGTTAATACCCTCCGCACAGCCCCGGGGCATAATGAATTTTACCACTCTTCTGTCGCATGCCCTTCTCAAAATCTAATGTTCCGATCAGTGAACCCTGCTCAAGATTTTAATGCTCTCATCAAACAGGAAATAATGGATGATCTGGTGAGTAAATCGGGTCGTTTCGGAAATCGCTATGATGGGAGAAATCACGGTCAATATGCCAGTTCAATTAAAAAATACACGTCAACTGCTAAAAGACCGTTAAATCGAGCGGAACAAAGCCAGCTGATACGTTTGCTGCAAAATTTCACAGCAACGCGGAGCTGGAATTGGCGAAGCCTGACGACAACAATGCATTCATTGACTTCAGCAGGTGTTTTTACCCCTCATAAACCCATGGATGAGCGTGTTCAGCTCAGTCAAGCTGCCTTATTGTCCACTCTGCTTGATGCAATAATATTCAAGTGCAACCAAAAACCTGAAGCATGGGATATTGATGCCCAGGGTATCGCCAACCTGCTGTGGGCCACGGCGAAACTGGTGAACAGCGGGCAGGACCGGACACCAGAGCTCAAAGAGGCTGTGGCCGCGCTGTTGCCCCACGTGAACGCACAGAAAGCTCACTTTAAACCACAGGAAATCGCCAACCTGCTGTGGGCCATAGTGAAACTGGTGGACAACGGGCAGGAGCGAACACCAGAACTCAACAAAGCCGTTACCACGCTGTTGCTCCTCGTGAACACACAGAAAGCTAACTTTAAACCACAGGGTATCGCCAACCTGCTCTGGGCCATGGCGAAACTGGTGGACAACGGCCAGGCTCGGTCACCTGGGCTCAACGAGGCCGTGGCCGCGCTATTGCCCCACGTGAACGCACAGACAGACCAATTTATTCCTCAGCATATCGCCAACCTGCTGTGGGCCATGGCAAAGCTGGTGGATAACGGGCAGGAGCAAACACCAGAAATCAAAGAAGCCGTGGCCACGCTGTTGCCCAACGTGAACGTACAGAAAGACCAATTTAATGCCCAGGATATCGCCAACCTGCTGTGGGCCATGGCGAAACTGGTAGACAACGGGCAGGAACGGACACCAGAACTCAAAGAGGCTATGGTCGCCCTGCTACCCCACGTGAACATACAGAAAACTCACTTTAAACCACAGGAAATCGCCAACCTGCTGTGGGCCGTAGCAAAACTGGTGGACAACGGTCAGGAGCGGACACCAGAGCTCAACGAGGCCGTGGCCGCGCTGTTGCCCCACGTGAACATACAGAAAGCTCACTTTAAACCACAGGAAATCGCCAACCTGCTGTGGGCCGTAGCAAAACTGATGGACAACGGTCAGGAGCGGACGCCAGAGCTCAACGAGGCCGTGGCCGCGCTGTTGCCCCACGTGAACATACAGAAAGCTCACTTTAAACCACAGGAAATCGCCAACCTGCTGTGGGCCATGGCGAAACTGGTGGACAACGGGCAGGAGCAGACACCAGGGCTCAAAGAAGCCGTAGCCGAGCTGTTGCCCTTCGTGAGCGCACTGAAAGGCCGGTTTAATGCCCAGAGTATCGCCAACCTGCTGTGGGTCATGGCGAAACTGGTGGACAACGGACAGAAGCAGACACCAGGTCTCAACGAGGCCGTGGCCGCGCTGTTGCCCCACGTGAACGCACAGAAAGCTAACTTTAAACCACAGGAAATCGCCAACCTTCTGTGGGCCATGGCGAAACTGGGTGAGTTCGTTGAGCTGAACGTGTTTACATCCACGTTCGAGTCGCTGGTCTGCCGAATCAGTAAAAACCCTCAGCTCTCTCAGCAAGCGATATTGATGTCTCTCTGGGGAGTAATGGTCTGCTGTGCCAGGCTGTCTCTGGTCGCCAATGCCAATAAAAATCACGTGCTTGAAAAGCCCATGGATGACCTGTTTGCCCGACTGGAAAATACATTCCTGAACAATAAAGAGGATCAACGCACCATTGTCCAGGCCGCAAGTTGGCTTGGGAGAGCGTGTCCGGTCGTACCCCATTACCAGACAATCGTTTCAAAACCTCAATCCGTCTTCCGCGATCAACTCCAATCATGCATTCCATCTTTGCAGATTGAAGAAGAAAAGAGTCTGAACTCATTGCCTCCGGTTGACCTGCTACTGCCAGATCACAACATGGTGATTGAAATTCAGGGACCATTTCATTACGTGGGGGGTGATTTCAAAACCAGGAATGGTTCTACTCTGCTGAAAATCGCACTGTTGCAAAAAGCAGGATTTGAGGTCATTGAAATTCCGGTTAACATGCTCTCGAATCAGGGTTTAATGAAACCATACATTAATCAAATAAAGACCAGGATAGGCATCCCGCCACAGGAGCATGGCTCTGTATCACTTAAAAGAAGGCGGGCAGATGAGGCATACGTTACTGCTGATAAAGGCAGGCAACCCTCAGATCATGGTTACTTGACTACCGAAGAACATTCAGAGGAGCAAACCGGTAAACCGGCAAAGAGAAAGAAAACAACCAGCCAGTAATCGCCTTCCTCCTATCATGACTCAAGATCCGTTTTCACATGCCGGGAAGGAATGCCAGTGTTGAACACCTGTTGCCCATACATCTCGCCCCGGATGATTTGAAAATAACGGGTTGATGGCATCAGGAGTAGATGTGTTTCCCCAACCGTTTACGTTGATAGACGTTGTAGCAAAATGAACTTTTGAACAAAACAGCAGTCTGCTTTTTATATTTTCATGCATTAATGAAATATAATTATGGATAAAAGCTCTGCTGGTATCAGTGGTCAATACACAAGATCAAATAATGCTTACAACCAACCCAATGACCATGCCGCTTCTTCAAGGCGCGGACGATACAGACATACCACAGTCAGACAATGGGATCCTCCCCCCCGCACAGCTCCAAGGCGTAATGAATTTTACCAATCTTCTACCGCATACTCTTCTCAATATCTACTGCGCCGTTCAGTAAATCCTGCTCAAGATTTTAATGCGCTCACCCAACAGGAAATAATGGATGGCCTGGTGAGTAAATCGCACC
>NZ_PJPV01000139.1 GCF_002864045.1 Endozoicomonas acroporae | reverse complement strand
ATTATCTTACTCCTTTGGGCACGTCATCTAAGTAGCTGGCCATATGGAATCATATATTTCTGGCTACTTGGGCAGGTACTATGCGAGGCACAACGGAGGGAGCATAGCCGTAGCTATGTGACCGGAGTTGTAACGAAGCAGAGTGCCTGAACAAGGAGTCAGAAATATATGATTCCATATGGTTAGCTACTTATACGAAGAGACAATAAAGCTCGCAATAGGTTATATTACTCCGCTAATGATGCTGATTCTCATCCAAGGTAGTCATGAGCAAGAAAGTAGCAGTTATAGAAGGTGAAGAACTTGCGGCCATCGCTGAACGCTGCGAGAAGCTGGTGAACAGCCATCAAACATTAACGCTTTCCACGCTTTCTCCACAAGGGAGACCGGAAATCAGCTACACTCCCTACCTGCGGGGGGAAGACGGTACTTTTTATATATTCGTCAGCGAGCTGGCTCACCACACTCCCAACCTGCTGGCTAACCCTGTGTGCTCAATCCTGTTTGCCGCCCCTGAGTCAGAAACCAAAAACCTGTTTGCCCGGGAGCGTGCCTTTTTCCATTGTCAGGCCGATGAGCTGGCAAGAGGCACCGAACGCTGTGACCACTGGCTGGACCTGATTCAGGAAAAATTTGGCAATACGGTGGAAGTCTTGCGCAATCTGCCGGACTTTCACCTCTTTGCCCTGACACCTGAAAATGGCCAGTATACCGTTGGTTTTGGCAAAGCTTTCAAAATCAATGCGGATGGCTCCTTCAGCCATATTGTTATCGATAATAAAAAGTAATAACCGAGGTTCCAATGACCCAAGAAGCGATAGACAGCGGCTTTATGGCTAAGGCTATCGAGCTGGCTCGCTCAGGTTGGTATACAACCATGCCCAACCCGAGAGTTGGCTGTTTAATTGTAGACGTCAACGGTCATATTGTTGGCGAAGGCTGGCACGAAAAGGCAGGAGAGCCTCACGCCGAAGTGCATGCACTACGCATGGCTGGCACCAAGGCCAAGGGTGCCACAGCCTATGTAACCCTGGAGCCTTGCAGCCATTTTGGCAGAACACCGCCCTGTGCAGAAGCCCTCAAGGCTGCCGGTGTCGCACGGGTGGTTGCGGCTATAAAGGATGACAACCCGGCCGTATCCGGTAAAGGCATGGCCCTGCTTCAGGAAGCGGGAATAGAAATCCAATCCGGCGTTCTTGCCGATGAAGCCCGAGCCCTGAATGAAGGTTTTTTCAAGCGCATGTCTACGGGCATGCCGCTGGTCAGAGCAAAACTGGCCATGAGCCTGGATGGCAGAACCGCCATGGCCAGCGGTGAATCCCAATGGATTACCGGCCCCAAGGCTCGCAGTGAAGTGCAAAAACTCAGGGCACAGAGTTGTGCCATTATCACCGGGGTAGGTTCGATCCTTTACGACAATTCGTCACTGACGGTTCGCCCCGATGAACTGGGTTTGACCAATGCCGAAGCGATCTGCAAACGTCAGCCTCTGCGGGTGGTTCTGGACTCCACACTGCAAACGCCCGTTGATGCCAAAGTTATTTCAGGCCCCGGGCATTGCCTGATCGTTACCACCTCACCATGCTGCCCTGAGAAAAAAGCCCGGCTGGAGCAAGCGGGTGCAGAAGTGCTGGTTTTAGATAATGCCGAAGACCAAACGGCTGGCAGAGTTAACCTCCCGGCACTGTTAGCAGAACTGGGACGCAGGGAGTGTAACGAGGTGCTACTGGAAACCGGCGCTCAACTGGCTGGCAGTATGATGGCTGAAAACCTGATTGATGAGCTGGTGGTATTCATGGCTCCGGTCCTGATGGGCTCAGCAGCAAGACCTCTATTGAACTTACCATTGCAAAGCATGTCTGAAAAAAAAGAGCTGGTTATCAAAGATATCCGGGCAATAGGTAATGACTGGAAAATCACAGCGCGACCATTGTCTTGATAAGCTGCTCCCAACCAAAGATGGGGATTTTCTGCTTAAAATGTTCCATTTTATTTGAAGAAACAAGGTGTTGTTATTACTAATATAACGGTTAGTGATTTATGTGAAAGCAAAGGAAGAACTACTTACAACCATTAACGATAACTTAACCGAAAATTGAGGTTAGTAAATGCAATCTGTTAATCCATCTGAATCAACTTATCAACATCCACCACAAGCACATTTTGACGAAAACAATGAAACTGTAGCGCTCATGTCTGGAAGATATATAAAAAAACACCAGATTGGCGAAGGTTGTTTCTCGAAAGTGTTTCTTGCTGAAAAAATAACAGGAAATACAGAAAACAAATATGTCGCACTGAAAAAACCCAGCCATTACGGTGAAATTGAAATCAATGCTCTCAAAGCATTAAACCCACATGTAAATATTGTAACTATGTTGGACTACTCTCTGGATAGTTCTACCATTGCTATGGAGCTGGCAGACTGCAATGTATATCAACTCATTGGTTTATGGGGGCAAGACAAAACAAGGTTGAATAGCAAACAGCTGAACTTTTTTATAGCCGAATTATTAAGAGGGTATCTCCACATACTGCAAAAAGGCAGGATTATCAGTGCAGATATTAGCCAGAAAAATGTCCTGTATGTTGCCCGAGATAACAGGCTGAAAATTTCTGATTTCGGCCGACCGAATAATTCTGATGGCACCCTCATTTGGAATCGCATACAACAGCAAAAAATAGGTGAGCTATTGCTATCCCTGCTCGACAGGATGGGTCACGACTGTGTGGGAGTCCCGCCCGGACAAAAAGATTGCTCTGGTTGCCTTCAGTATGAAATAAGAATTTGTAGAGAAGGCCCTGATAAAAGCTTGAAAAGATTGAAACAAGAACTTAGAAATGAGCAGGAGAAAATCATCTCAGACCTTTTAAACGCACGTCTTGATTCAGGCCAGATAGAAAATATCCTGGAAAGCTTAACCACTCAATTAGAAATACTGCCCAAGCCTGATAAATTTTCCGATCCGTTGCGGGCCTGAGAAAAGCACACTCCAACGAGTGAGGATCTCGTTAGTAGACAATTGTTGGCGTGCTTTCGGTTTTTTCTATTCTGATGCGTTAAGTACTACTTTTTCCTGCCTGTCATGTAGTGTTTGGCCTCTATATCGTACACAAATAATTCTGCCTCAGGGTATTGCCCCATGACTTCAGACAATGTTTTTTTTGGATACTCTTCAAGCTCACCTTCAGGACCTGCAACGTTGAGTACCTTTTCATCAAGATCGCAAACAATGATCCAGCAATTTTCAGTGTATGCCATCAGACGAAGATCAATCTGTTCGGCATAATTATGGGGATTCTGTAACTGTTCAATTTGTTCTTTAAACGTAACAGTGAGTGCCGAGTCAAACTGCAGCTTACGATTGCCTTGCAGGCACTGCATTCCCTCCTGGTAGGATCGGTTTCTTAATTCCCTGATGCTGGAATGACCTCTAACCCTGGACATACCATCATAAAAACAATCGCCATCGCGAGCCGTCGGAACAAACTTCCGGTGGTATTTCGCTAATATGGCCTGCGCCTTTTGCTCTTGCCGGATAAATTGTTCTTGCTCAACGGCGTTCGTTTGTTTACTTGCAGCGATACCCAGCGCCATATCGGGATCACTTTCAGCAACCGTGCCTGAGTTCAGACTACGCTGAATGGCCTTTGCCACATCTGCCCGCTCTCTGGCACTACGCATTTGCTCATCCCGTTGCTGCGACTTTCTGCTGAGCGCTAACGCCCGGCCCAAAGCGGGATCATTCTCATCAGTTGCAGTAGCCAGGCTATGACTTAAAGCTTCTGCCAGCTCAACTGCCTCCCGGTCAGCACGTCTCAACTGATCCGTGACTTCGGTCACCCTGCTGTCCGCTAATGCTTGCTGGAGTTCATCATTAAACGTGTCAGCATGGTTATGGCTCACAGGGCTCTCAGAATAACCTTCACCCTGCACTTCATCAGGCAGCCTATATACACGTTCCATGTCATCTACATCCAATGGGTCAGGAATGTCACTCAGATTACTGGCCGTTTCATAACCTGAATCATCGCCTGACTCTGTCGATCCGGTTGTCTGACGATTTGCATTCTGGCCACCCTCGATTGCTGGCAATGATTCCTGATATGGTATGTGACTCACAAAGGGCACAACCCCCTTGTTAACCCCTGCAACATACCGATCCTTTATGCTTTTCTCTATGGTGGGTGCCTGAAGCGCTTCCTCCATGGTTTTCCTGTAATGGGGTGCGAGGAGGAAACATTTGACATGATTGATCAGATAAGAAAAAAAACCTTCCTTGACCTCCAGCTTATAAACCAGTCGTCCATCTGACGTATTCACCTTTTGCATAGCCAGGGATCGCCAGCGGCTGTGGTTACCTGCACTGTTCCAATTTTCAAGAACGTCAGCAGAAGACTTTAATACATCCGATGTATTTCCAAACATTATGATTAGTCCCTTTATCATTCCATTGAATAGTGACCAGCCAGATAAACACCAATAATACGCTTAGCCTAAAACATTACAGGCAAATCACAACAAAGCACAAATCCCCCATAAACCACTTTTAACCCCTGACGAAAAGAGTAAAATAGCCGCCACACATTTTTTCGCTTATAGCTGATAAGAAATCGTACCGGAAACCACCGGGTATCAGAGGGACATTATGCAGCTGAACTCCATCGAAGAACTTCTAGAGGACATTCGCCTCGGTAAGCCGGTCATACTGATGGATGATGAAGACCGTGAGAACGAAGGTGATCTGATCATCGCTGCGGAGAAAATCACCCCGGAAATTGTTAACTTTATGACCCGTGAGGCCAGGGGGCTGCTATGCCTGACACTGACCGGCGATCGTTGTGATTTCCTCGGCCTTCCGCCGATGGTGGGGGCTTCGGACAACCAGTCTGGCTATGGCACACCATTCACCGTATCCATTGAAGCGGCAGAAGGGGTGACCACAGGTATTTCCGCTCAGGACCGGGCCAGAACCATTTTAACGGCGGTTGACCCACTTTCACGCCCGGCCGACATTGTCCAGCCAGGTCATATTTTCCCACTTCGTGCCAGACCCGGCGGGGTCTTGAGCCGCGCTGGCCACACAGAAGCCGGTTGTGATCTTGCCCGTCTGGCAGGGCTGACACCGGCAGCCGCCATTATTGAGATCATGAATGAAGATGGCTCAATGGCCCGTCGCCCTGACCTGGAAGCGTTTGCAGAAAAGCATGACCTGAAAGTCGGTACTATTGCCGACCTGATCCACTACCGGATTATCCATGAAAAAACCGTAGAAAAGGTTGAGCAGCGGGTCATTAATACCGACTTTGGCCAGTTTGATCTTTCGGTTTACCAGGACAGCATCAGCGACTGCAAACACCTGGCGCTCAGCAAAGGCTATATCACGCCGGACTCACCAACCGTGGTTCGTGTTCATGCCATGGAACCGTTCCGTGACCTGCTGGCAGCCCACAGTGACGCTACCCGCACCAGCTGGTCTCTGCATAAAGCCATGGCCAGGGTCGCCGAAGAAGGCAGCGGGGTTGTGGTACTGCTGGATTCCGGCAGCCACCAGGACCTGGGAATGGCCCTGGAGCGCTTTGTTGATGCCAATGAGCGTTCGTCTTCCGATGGCATGTCCAGAGCCTACCAGGCCATTGGCACCGGCTCACAGATTTTGCGGGACCTGGGCGTTGGCAAGATGCGCCTGTTAAGCTCGCCCATCCGCTTTGCGGCTCTTTCCGGGTTTGACCTGGAAGTTGTGGAGTATCTGCCATTTGGTGAGTAACTCATCCCATGGACATAGCCCCTCAATAGTGTAAAAAAATCACAATGAACGTTACCCGATCATGTAAACTGATCGGATATCGTTCATCTGTATTTAATACAGAAGTTGCCTTTGCTATTACTATTTGGTTGGTTCACCTTCTGGTGGTACACCGCACTTTGATTGCGTTGCTAACGAATGTGTTTAACAGCCGTCTCAGGTTAATCTGGAAGATGAATTGCTTCCCCTTGATGCTCTGACGGTAACAAACCTGGACAAATCTGGCAGCAAGGGTGGAAAGGCACACGCCTTTCAAATGATATCCCTTTTATAGAATCTGGAGGCTTGAGGTGAGCACCTCGCCAATGAATAACCCACAAGGCAACCCCATTCAAAAGAAGAGCGCAGACCGGCTCAACCCGTCGGCTCGCAGAAGAGCACGACAGCTGGCCCTTCAGGCACTGTATCAGTGGCAAATTGCCAAATCACCACTGAACCAGATTGAAGCGCAATTCCGCACGGACAACGATTTCAGCAAAGTGGATGCCGGCTATTTCAGTGCCATCATTCATGGTGTGCCCAATCAAACCAACCAGCTTGATGAAGCGATGACCGCCGTACTGGACCGCCCATTGAGCCAGCTTGACCCGGTGGAGCTGTCAGCCCTGCGCATTGGCTGCTTTGAACTGATCAACCGGAAGGATGTTCCTTACCGGGTGGTGATCAATGAAGCCATTGAACTGGTCAAGCGCTTTGGTGCCCAGGACTCCCATCGCTACATTAACGGCATCCTCGACAAGCTGGCACCACGCCTGCGTTCTGAGGAAGTGCAAGCCTACCGGAAAAAATAGGCTGATTATAAGCGGCTTACGCCATCACGGATGTCAGGCACAGAAGACGACTTGACCATGTAACGGGGATTTATGGCCACTGGTGTAATGGGTGAATTCGAGCTGATCAAACGCTATTTTGCTCGCCCTGAGATCGCACGGATTCAAGGGCAATATACCAGCAGCATTCTTGGCATTGGCGATGACTGTGCGCTCTTTGACATCCCCCCGGATATGCAGCTTGCCCAGTCACTGGACACCCTGGTGGAAGGGGTTCACTTTCCCGGTGAGTGCGATCCTTTCGCCCTTGGTTACCGCGCCCTGGCCGTCAGCCTCAGTGATCTTGCCGCCATGGGGGCAGAACCGCACAGTTTTACCCTTGGCCTGACCCTGCCCAGGGTTTCCGAGCTCTGGCTGAAAGAGTTCTCTGAAGGTCTTGCCCAGCTTGCCCAGCGATTTAAAATCCCGTTGATTGGTGGAGATACCACAAAAGGACCGCTAACCCTATCGCTACAGGTCCAGGGGCTGGTCCCCAAAGGAGAGGCCCTGTTACGCAGTAGTGCCCGGCCCGGTGATCTTATCTGTATTACCGGCACCCTGGGTGATGCCGCCGGGGCGCTGCCTTCTGTGTTGAGCGGCGAGACACCGGAAACCTGCGGTGATGAAAGCCTTAAATACCTGTTACATCGCTATTGGTACCCCTCCCCCCGTCTATTCGCCGGGCAATGGCTGCGCCAGGCAGGTGCTACCTCGGCCCTGGATATTTCCGATGGGCTGCTGGGTGATCTTGGCCATATCCTCGAAGCCAGCAACGTGGGCGCAGAAATCGAGCCCGATCTGGTTCCCAGGTCTGCAGCCCTTGGCCGGTGCCATGACCAGGATAGCGCCCTCACCCTGGCCCTGACCGGTGGTGACGATTACGAACTCTGTTTCACGATTCCCCGCCAACTGGCTCAGACGCTGCCAGCAAAACTCTCAGATGGCTGTCGCATTACCTGTATTGGCCAGATTAATGATGAGTCTGGAATAATCAGAGACCCACAGGGCAACCTGCTCAGCAAAAAAGCCTACACTCATTTTTGATTTCTGAAAGAATATAAAGCCCATGACGCTCTCTACCAGACAAGGCATAGCACCAAGAGAAACCTGCTGGAAAAATCCTGTTCACTTTCTCGCCTTTGGCTGCGGCAGCGGGCTGGCTCCTAAAGCGCCCGGTACCTTCGGCACCATTGCCGCCGTGTTCTTTTACCTGCTACTGCAGGGATTAAGTCTCTGGACATACCTTGGGGTTATAGTGGTCGCTTCCGTGGTGGGTTTCTGGCTCTGCGGGCGAACCGCAAAAGATCTGGGGGTGCATGACCATCCAGCGATCGTCTGGGATGAATTCTGCGGCTTCTGGATAACCATGATTGCTGCCCCGGTAGGATGGCCCTGGATTCTTCTGGGCTTTGTCCTGTTCAGGCTGTTTGATATCTGGAAGCCCTGGCCGATCAGCTGGCTGGATAAAAAAGTTCACGGCGGTATTGGCATTATGGTTGATGACCTGGTGGCAGGCGTCTTTGCATTTTTATGCCTGCAGGCCATTCACTATGTCTATCTGAAGGAAGTTCTCACATAACCCTACATAGAGATTGTTAACCGGGTTAACCCGGATATCATCAAAAGCAGTAAGTATTAGAAAAAAGAATACATAATGAGACTGCCAACCTTTCTTCTGGGCAACATTCAGGTAAACCACGTAGAAGTAACCGTTATCGAAGGCTCCTACCCTGACATCGTATTACCAGGAGCTTTCTGAAACACGTCAAACTGTCAGAGCATCGTGGAGTCATGCAGATTGAGGCAAATTACTAACCCATTGTTACGGGTCAGCCGGTAGTTCTCTCTATTTTTCTGCCTTATTACCATACTCGCCTGACGCCTCACAGACTGATACAATCCGGTCACGAATTACATAAGGAGCAGTGAGTGTCTGTTAGTTTTGTTGCAGAATCTCGCTTACCCACGCCCTATGGCGAATTCATCATGTATGGCTTCGAAGACAGTGGTACGGGCAAGGAGCATCTGGCATTAACCATGGGGAATGTCAGTCAGGGGGGACCGGTACTTGCCAGGGTTCATTCCGAATGTCTGACGGGCGATGCACTGTTCAGCATGCGCTGCGACTGCGGCCCGCAGCTTCAGGCGGCCCTGGAGCGTATTGCTGAAGAAGGCCGGGGAGTATTGCTTTATCTCCGCCAGGAAGGCCGTGGCATTGGTCTGCTGAATAAGGTTCGCGCCTATCACCTTCAGGACAGTGGCATGGATACGGTTCAGGCAAACGAAGAACTGGGTTTTGAACCGGATATGCGCAAGTATGACATGTGCAAAACCATGCTTGATCATCTTGGCGTTTCCAGCCTGAAACTGATGACCAACAATCCACGCAAAGTTGAATCCCTTACCAACCTGGGCATTCAGGTTGCCGAAAGAATCCCGCACCAGACCGGTCAAAACCCTCACAACGAGCGTTATCTGGCCACCAAAGTGTGGAAGCTGGGGCACATGTACAACATGGCCTGAACAAATCCAATAACATCAAAAAGGGAGCCAGCTGGCTCCCTTTTTTTCATCTCGACGCTGTCGTGTGAAAGACAGTTGTCCAGGGCAAACTCCTTAAGCGGGAGTAGCTGCTTTGCCAAGATGAAATGACTTCCGCTCTATCCGCTCCATCCGGTCACGAACCGAACGAATAATACCCTCCTGACCCAGCCCGCACTGAGCCAACTGCTCCTTATGGCTCGCCGCTTCAATGTAAGTATCAGGAATACCAAGGTTCAGCACCGGCACAGTAATTTCCTGCTTCTGCAGATATTCCATCACGCCTGAGCCTGCACCACCGGCAATACACCCTTCTTCCAGGGTCACCAACAACTCATGGTTAGCAGCAAGCTCTTTGACCAGCGCTTCATCCAGAGGTTTAACAAACCGCATATTGGCAACGGTTGCATCCAGCGACTCAGCAGCTGCCAGGGCATTCCCCAGCAAGGTGCCAAACACCAGCAGCGCTACCCGGCTTCCTTTACGACGAATTTCCCCCTTACCAACAGGCAAAGGTGCAAGATCAAGGCAAATCTCAGCACCTGGTCCTGTTCCCCGGGGATAACGAACCGATGCCGGACCTTTATAAAGAAAACCTGTAGACAACAGCTGCCTGGTTTCATTTTCATCACCCGGCGTCATCACCAGCATATCGGGGATACAACGCAGATAGGCAATGTCGTAGCAGCCACCGTGGGTTGGGCCATCTTCCCCCACCATACCGGCACGGTCGATGGCAAACAGCACATCCAGATTCTGCACTGCGACATCATGAATCAGCTGATCATAAGCACGCTGCAGGAATGTCGAGTAGATCGCAACAACGGGCTTGAGGCCTTCACAGGCCATGCCTGCCGCCAGGGTGACACAGTGCTGTTCGGCAATCGCCGCATCAAAGTAACGCTCCGGAAAGTGATCCGCAAAACGAATCAGGTCAGAGCCTTCTTTCATTGCCGGCGTAATACCCATCAACCGCTCATCCGCTGCGGCCATATCATACAACCACTGTCCAAAAACATTGGCGTATTTGGGCTTTCTGGGGGCAACCGTCTTCTGGTTCCCGGCTGCCTGTGGCTCCAGCTTGGTAATAGCATGGTAACCAATCGGATCCTGCTCGGCCGGATTAAACCCTTTCCCCTTCTGAGTCACCACATGCAAAAACTGAGGACCTTCAAGGTCTCTCATATTTCTCAGGGTATGAACCAGCATGGGCAGGTCATGACCATCAATAGGGCCGATATAGTTGAACCCCATCTCTTCAAACAACGTTCCGGGAACCACCATTCCCTTGACGTGTTCTTCGGTTCGTCTTGCCAGCTCCCAGGCACGGGGAATAACATTCAGAACCTTTTTACTGCCTTCACGAATATGGTGGTAAGTCCGGCTGGCAAGTATTTTGGCCAGATAGTTGGAGAGCCCGCCAACACTTCTGGAAATGGACATATCGTTATCATTAAGAATCACCAGCATATTGGCCTTTACATCCGCTGCGTGATTCATGGCTTCATAGGCCATACCCGCCGTCATGGAGCCATCGCCAATCACCGCAACAGTGCGCCTCTTTTCACCTTTGGCCCGGGCGGCAATGGCCATGCCAAGCGCCGCACTGATAGACGTACTGGAATGCCCGACACCAAACGTATCGAACTCACTTTCGTCTCTTTTCGGGAAAGCGGCGAGGCCATCCTTTTGTCTCAGGGATGACATTCTGTCCCTGCGCCCCGTCAGAATTTTATGCGGATAAGCCTGGTGCCCCACATCCCAGACCAAACGGTCTTCCGGAGTGTTAAACATATAGTGCAGCGCAATGGTCAGCTCCACTACACCAAGCCCGGCACCAAAATGCCCCCCTGTCCGCCCAACGGAATACAATAAAAACTCCCGCAGCTCCCGGGCCAGTTGTGGCAGACGGGATTCTTCAAGTGCGCGGAGTTGTTCCGGATTATTTACCTGGTCCAGCAAAGGAGTATCAGGCAGTGTCTTGGGTATCTCGTGAAACATGTGCTCGTAATAACGTCTGGGATGATCCGCTGGCTGGCATTGTACACCCAACCTGACTGGAATAGCATCGCACAATCTTGTTGTGCAGCCTAGCCCATAGAATTGACAAATCAGATAGGTTGGATTCCTGAAGCCACCTACAACGCTAGTAGCTTCTTCGAATGATGTAATCGGCAATCTGGCGAAGAAAATCAGCACAATGGTCGAATCCGGAAAGGGCGCTGATGGCAGTATGGTGAAGCTCTCTGGCATAAGCTTTCGCTGCCTCCAGCCCCATCAGGGAAACATAAGTTGGTTTGTCCAGAGCCATATCCGCTCCCTGAAGCTTGCCCAGCGTCTCCGTATCAGCAATAACGTCCAAAATATCGTCCCAAACCTGGAAGGCAAGACCAATAGCTCTTGCATAATGATCCAGTGACTGCAACTCCTCGCCCTGCAACGGCCTGGCACACAATGCTCCCATACGGACACTGGCCCGAATCAGAGCACCGGTTTTATGGGTATGCATCAACTCAAGCTGCTGCTGGTTCAGCTCCGTCCCTGCGGCGCACTGGTCCATCGCCTGACCACCCGCCATGCCAGCCAATCCCGACGCCTGGCTGAGGATCGTCACCAGCTGCAATCGAACACTGTCAGTCAGGGTTGAATCAGGACATAAACGGGCATTGCCCAACACCTCAAAGGCCTGACTCTGCAGCGTGTCGCCCACCAGAATCGCAGTTGCCTCATCGTATGCCTTGTGACAGGTTGGCTTACCCCTGCGCAGGTCATCATCATCCATTGCCGGCAAATCATCATGAACCAGTGAGTAGGCATGGATTAATTCAACAGCGCAGGCAGCAGGGTTGGCCTGCTTAACATCCCCTCCAAAAGCATGGCAGGCAGCATAGACCAGCGTTGGTCGCACTCTTTTGCCACCATTAAAAACACTGTATCGCATCGCTTCCAGCAGCAAAGGGCTGACCTTACTGTCATCAGGCAGGACTTTAGAGAGCGCTTGATCCACCTGTAAACGACACTGCTCGATAAATTTTGAAAGCGGCACAGGGCTTGCCATCTTCACAGCCCTCTATCTGCTGAAGGCTCTGCACCGTCAACAGCAAATGGCTCTGTGGTCAGTTCACCATTTTGCACAAGCAGCTGCTGAACTTTCTGCTCGGCATCGGTCAATGCTTTCTGGCAGCCACGGGTCAGTTTAATGCCCTGTTCAAAGGCCTTCAGAGATTCTTCCAGGCTCAAATCGCCGGACTCCATTTTCTGGACCAATGTCTCCAGCTCCGCCAAAGACTGCTCAAAGGCAAAGCTCTCAGTATCTACCGTATTTTTTGACATGAATGAGCCTGTTGAAGAAAACATTCATGGCACGTTATCAACGAGCCATGACGAGAATAGTTGGCGAAAACGATTTTCGCACTGGTTTGACCAACCGCTTTCGACCATCCGCAATGATCAAACCATTATCCCGTTGGCCGATATTGAAAGCAATGCTCCGGCAAGATCATGGACCTTAATGATGGAAGAACAAAAACGGCAGGCAGTTTACCACAACTCAAGGCTGGGCCAGATCCTGATAAAAAAAGGATATATCTCACCAGAACAGCTTGATGCCGCCATTCAACGGTCAACAAGACCTGACCAGCTGCTTGGTGAATACCTGATAGAACAGCGCATGCTGTCACGATGGCAACTGCGCAGGGCACTTTCCAGCCAGAGCCAGCTTCGTTTATCCGCCTCCCTGTCAATGGCTCTGCTCACTCCGGTTTATCCACTGCTTGCGAAAGAACATGCTGAGCCGATTGATAGCACGCTGGAAACACTGCTCAAGCCGCTCCTGATAGCAGGCTCCGCTGACACACTTGAATTCAACCCTGATTTGTCAACGATTGAATTCAGGCACAATGGACTGATTCGGCTGCGGATCCCAAGCACGCTTGGTGAGCTGAACTTTGACGGCCTGCGATTGATAACCGATGGCAACAAAAACCACCTGGCGCTGTCTCTTGCAGATCTTGAGCTTACTGATGCCAGGTTATTTATCAGAACCATCCACAACCAGCTTGATCCAGCCCTGCCTTGAAACGTTTCAGGGCTGCGCGACTTTTAAATAGCCCTGATATGTCATCGACCAGCATAATAATTTTTTACTCGAGGCAAGCCAGTCATTGCCTCGAGTGGAACTTTTTTCAGACCCCGGGCTCATAGAAAAAAAGGTGAACAAGGACCTATATTATGTTTCCAGCCCCTGCTGTGTCGCCCCGAGTACAGGCGTACATTCTTGATCCCCAAACCCCTGACTCGTCAATTCCATTCGCGTTTTTTGGTATCAGAACGGTAAAAAAAGTACATTGCCAACCTGTTAGCTGTTATTTGAACAAACTTCCTGATGAACTACTGGAAATCATTGCCAGTAATTTGTCTTTTTTTGATTTTGTTCATTTCAGTGCGACCCATACACGTCATGTGTCGTGCCTTCGATCAGACCATGTCATTAAAAAAATGTTGGTCAACGATAAAAGCATGTCCTTGTTGCTTTTTGAAAGAGCGGACAACAAAGTGGAATGTTACCTGAGGGGCCTGCTATGGAATGATCGTCAGCTCACACCGGATGAAGTGGTTAATGCTTTCCCGGACAGTCCAAAAAGCAAACTGGGGATAGCGCGTTTCAAAGCAAATTGTTGCATCAGGGGCACGCCGTTGAATGGCCAGAAGGTCTCAACGGAAGCTGTGGTCGAGGCGTTCCCGGATAGCCCGGAAGGCAAAGAGAGGTTAGCGTTCTTCAAAGCGCATTGTTGCCTGAAAAAAATGCCGCTGCATGGCCAGATGGTCTCAACGGAAGCTGCGCTCGAAGCGTTCCCGAATACTCCGAAAGGCAGACTTGAGATGGCGCTCTTCAAAGCTCAATGTTGCCTGAGGGAACTGCTGCTGTATGGCCAGCAGGTTTCACCGGAAGCTGTGATCAAGGCTTTCCCGGATAGTCCGGAAGGCAAACTTGAGATGGCCATCTTCAAGGCGCAGTGTTACCTGAGGGAACCGCCGCCTCATGGTCGGCGGCCTTCACTGAAGGCGGTGCTTGAGACTTTCCCGGATAGTCCGGAAGGCAAACTGGAGATAGCGTTCTTCAAGCAGGGATGTTGCTTAAGAGGCCTGCCATTGGGTAATCCGGTCTTACCACACATGGTGGCCAAGGCTTTCCGGAATAGTCCGGGAGGCCAACTGGAGATAGCGCGCTTCTTTGGGCAGTGTTGCCTGAGGCGTATACCGTTGAGAGACCAACAGATCAGACCGGGTGATTTGCTTAACGCTTTTCCGAATAGCGCGAGAGGCAAACTTGAGAGGGCGCACTTCAAAGCGGCATGTTGCCTTAGGCAACCGCCGTTAGCTGGCCGAGAGATCACACCGGATGATGTGGTCAAGGATTATACGGCAGCAAAAGCAATACTGGCGTTGGTGCGTTTCAAAGCGGAATGCTGCCTGAACGGCCTGCCCTTAAAGCGCCAGGCGATCTGTGCAGATGAGGTTGGCAGGGACTATGAACGTGGCGGCTGGTTGGCTGAAAGAGACGACTTTTATTCTCGACTGAAGCAGAAGGCAAGTCAGTTGAACGACGATAATCTTGCATAATTTCATTAAGCGACAGTTTCCAACTTCTGCCGTGCCTCTTCCACAATCAGGATCGTTCAGTCTTGATCCTGAAATTTTGAACCTGATAATCATTTGAAGGTCAAACGGCGGTATTTATATTCCAAGTGTGCAGGGTTTTATTCTGAAAGCAATCGCATCCGCCTACTCCCACCCAAAGCCTGCTGGTGATCAACAACCTGCTTCAAGCGCGAGTTCTCCGCACTCCGGAAATACATTCAGCGGCAAAAGAGTCTCAAACCGTCCGTCGTTTAAAAGTACTGCTCGCTCCCTGAATAATGGCAAATGTGTTGAGGATGCCTTTTGGGGGAAAAAACCATTAAATGGACGTCAAGTCACATCAGCTGATGTACTGAGAGCCTATGGGATGGACACATCGTCTCTGCGCAGCGGCTTCTTCCTGCAAAAGCTCTGCTTACAAAACATTCTTCTTAACAATAGAAAAGTGACCCCGGATCAGGTCATTCAAGAATTCAACCGGGAGCCATGTCGAAACAATAAATACCAGCTAGCAATCGTACGCTTTAAGGAAGAATGCTGCCTGAAGAGTCTGCCACTGCATGGCCAGCAGGTCACACCGGAGGAAGTGGTTAAGGGCTTTCAGGCCACCAGGGCAACACTGGAGCTGGCGCTTTTCAAAGCAGAATGTTGCCTTAGGGGCCTGCTGTTGAATGGCGGACAGGTCACACCGGACGAAGTAGTCAGGCATTTTGCCACGAGCCCGAAAGACAAACTGGGGATAGCGCGCTTTAAGGAACAATGTTGCCTGAGAGGTCTGCGGTTAAAAGGCCAGCTGGTCACACCGGGTGCGGTGGTTAATGATTTCCCGAACAGTCCGGAAGGACAACTGGGGATAGCGCGCTTCAAGGCAGAATGTTGTCTCAGGGGCCTGACGTTGAATGGCCGACTGATCACACCGGACGCAGTAATTAAGGCTTACCCGGATAATCAAGAGGGCACACTGGGAATAGCCCGCTTTAAGGAACAATGTTGCCTGCTGGGCCTCTCGTTGAATGACCAGCAGGTTACACCGGATGCGGTGGTTAAGGGGTATCAGGTCGCCAGAGCAACACTGGAGCCCCTGCGTTTCAAAGCGGAATGTTGCCTGAGAGGTTTGCCGTTGAACGGCCAGCTGGTCACACCGGATGTGGTGGTCAGGGGGTTTCAGGCCGCCAAAGCAACAATCGAGCTGGCGCGTTTTAAGGAACAATGTTGGCTGAAAGGCTTGACGTTGAATGGCCAGCGGGTCACACCGGAAGCGGTGCTAAAGGATTTTCCGGACAGTCCGGAAGCCAGACTGGCAATAGCACGCTTCAAAGCGGAATGTTGCCTGAAAGGCTTCACGTTGAATGGCCGACAGGTCACACCGGAGGCGGTGCTAAAGGATTTCCCGGACAGTCCGGAAGGCAGACTGGGGATAGTGCGATTTCAAGCAGAATATTGCCTGAGAGGCCTGCCGTTAAACTGTCAGCAGATCACACCGGATAAGGTGGTGGCGGATTATCAGGCAACCAAGGCCGCACTGGAGCTGGGACACTTTAAAGCACAATGTTGCCTGAGGGGGCTGCCGTTGAATGGCCAGCCGGTCACATCGGGCGCGGTGGTTAAGGATTTCCCGGAAAGCCCAGAGGGCAGATTGGCGGCAGCACGCTTCAAAGCGAAATGTTGCCTGAAGGGCCTGCCGTTGAATGGCCAGCAAATCATACCGGATATGGTGGTCAGGGATTTCCCGGATAATTCAGATGGCAGGCTGGGCAGAGCACGCTTCAAAGCGGAATGCTGCCTGAAAGGCCTGCTGTTAAATGGCCTGCAAGTCACACCAGATGTGGTAGTTAAGGAGTTCCCGGATAGCCAGCATGGCAAACTGGGTATAGCACGTTTTAAGGAGCAATGCTGCCTGAAAGGCCTCCCATTGAATGGTCAACAGGTCACACCGGAGGCGGTGGTCAAGGATTTCCCGGAGAGCCCGAAAGGAAAACTGGGGATAGCACGCTTCAAAGCGGAATGTTGCCTGAGGGGCCTGATGCTGAATGGCCAGCAGGTCAAACCGGATGCAGTCATTAAAGGTTATGAACAAGGTGGCTGGCTGCTCGAAAAAGCGATTTTTTACTCCAGGCTGGTATTGAATGCAACAGAATTGAATGGCAACTATCTGGATAACAAGGACGTATTAGCAGCGTTTAATGAGGCATCCGGGGATCACTCTTCAAGGAAAGCCAGGTATCTGATGCAAAGGCTGAAACGATCTCAGTGTTACGATGAAACCAACGACGCGCAGGACTTACTGCAAGAAGCCTGGCAAATCTTAAACCATGTGTCGGCCAAAGACGATGAGCAACATCAGTTGCAATGTATGTTGCAATGCATGGCGATGCAGCATGGGCTGCCAATAAATCATCAGAGAGTATCAGCAGAACAGGTATTGCAGTCCATCAAAAGACTGAGGCGCTCATTTCAGAACTCACGACTGCATTTCTTCTTCCTGGCACAATGCCATATTGCCCGCCAATCTGTTAATGGACGACAAATCCACAGGTATCAGGTTCTGGAGAGTCTTCAGAGTTTTCCTGAAGGAAGCAAGCTGCGCCGCGCCCTGGGCTGCTGGTTTGAACATTACAGCTGCGAAGCCAACATAATGGATGAGTTACTGTTTCAACCGGAAAGTACCGTTCCCGGTGATGGCAACAGACATTCAGCCAATCGTGCAAATACCGATGGGCATGACCATAAAGAACAACTCCCCCACGCCCCCCCCGGTGTAGAGAGTTCTGGCCGAAGAACAACATCGGTCACGGCATCCGCCGCCAGTTCTGGCAGTGAATGCCGGGATAAAACAGACAATACGTCCACCACTCAGACAGCTACCGCCTATGTAGTGCAAACGGTGAAGCAATGGTCAAGCAGGCCGGGTTTGGACAGTCCGGTCACGCGGTTAAACGCATTAACGTTGGAAGCACTGGAGGTTATTCAGGAAATCAATAGTCTTTATAGCAATCCTCAAATTCTGATTACCGGCTCATATGCCCGTTTTTTACAGAACCTCTGCTCATCATTCAATGATATTGACATTATCTGCACGGACAAAGAGCCGGCCAGAAGACTCGTTAAAAAGCTGCAGACTCTTAACAGCGACATGGACTCAGACATCCCCAAAAGCGTCGCCATCGGGCTTATCCCGGGATGTCAGGCGATTAAACTGCCAGGCGCTTACAATATTCAGCTTAAAGAGGGTGATTTGGGGATGAAAGCAATGGGACTTCAGGTCAATATTGATGGCAGGGCAGCCCGTAGAAATACCGCAGAATTGGCCATCCACGTTCCTGGCGTTGAAAGGCCGGTAATGTGTTTGCCGTTTGCTGAAGAAATCCGGTTACTGAACGATACCCTGGAATACCTCACTGAAAACCTTGACTCTTTGACCGGGCAATTGCAAAAAGAAGCGGCATTTCATATACCACGGACCATTCTTTTTAATTCACCTCAAAACGCCGATGAACGTATTTACGGTTTGCTTATGCGCGCCCTGCTTACCTTGCATAAAGCCAGCCAGTTTATCGCTTTGCACGTTGACGGCAAACCCGTAAAACCTGACTGTCAGACCGAACAATTTCGCGAACAACAACGCCTCCATGCTCTTACTGAGAATCTTGGAATCAAATTGACCAACCATATTTGCCGCAATGACTTTGAACTCAGAGTGAACAACTGGCTATCGACCACTGCGCATGTTAACGATTTCGAGATCAAGAGAAAGGAATTTATCAAAGCACTGCTTGCGTTGCTGCATCCTGAATAAGAAACGCCACCTTTTTGTCGGCTCACGGTTTTGTCCGCACTGCGTAATTATCGTCAACAACTGTCTCAGGATAAAAAAGGCCACCAAAAAAGTGGCCTTCACTGATTTCAGCCAAGTCGGAATTAAACGTCTGGTGCCGCAGTGCGTTTAACTTTTGCCTTATCAGAGTTTTCAACCGGACCTGAGCTGTGCTCGGTCCATACGTCTGCGTCCATGGTTTTATCAAGGAATGGGAACTTGCGACGATTGAATACCGGCGTCACACCGGATGCCACCTGGTCATCAAAGTCCTTCAGAACCTGAACAACAATACCAGAAAGCATCAGAATAGCCGTCAGGTTAATCAGTGCCATGATCCCCATGGAGGCATCAGCAAACGCCCACACGGTTGGCAAGCTGCTGCTTGCCCCCCAGATCACCATACCCAGTACAGCAAAACGATAAACGTTTACCAGCCAATTCTTGTCCATGATAAAGCGCAGGTTTGATTCACCATAGTAGTAATTGGCAATGATCGAACTGAAAGCAAACAACAGAATAGCCGCAGCTACCATGTGCTTACCGATCGGCCCCACCTGGCTTTCCAGAGCCAGCTGCGTCAACTCGATACCTGTTGCGCCAGAACCGTCCATTACGCCGGACATCAGGATAATAGAAGCGGTCGCAGTACAGACAATGATCGTATCCATAAATACGCCCAGCATCCCCATCAGGCCCTGGTTGGCAGGATGATTCGAGTGTGCCGTTGCTGCTGCGTTAGGGGCACTACCCATACCCGCTTCATTGGAGAACAAACCACGCTTGATACCCTGCTGCATCGCCTGGGATACCGCGTAACCCGCTCCACCACCGACAGCACTATCAAGACCAAAAGCGCTCTTGATAATCAGGCTGAAGACCGCCGGCAGCTCTGTGATATTCATAAATACCACCACCAGGGCCACACCCAGATAGCCAAAAGCCATGATCGGTACGACCATCTCTGCCACTTTGGCAATGGAACGAATACCACCGAAGATGATCAGGGCACTCACCATTGCCAGCCCCATACCAATAGCTTCCGTTGGAATTTCGTAGCCACTGAATGCCGCTGCAATGGAGTTAGACTGCACACTGTTAAAGGCAAAGCCAAACGCAATAATCAGGGAGATGGAGAAGATAATACCCAGCCAGCGCTGCCCAAGGGCTTTCTCAATGTAATAAGCCGGGCCACCTCGATAAGTACCATCACCGTTGTTGGTCTTATAAAGCTGGGCAAGAATATTCTCGGCAAGACTGGTGGACATACCCAGAACCGCGATCAGCCACATCCAGAAAACAGCACCAGGCCCACCCATAGTAATGGCAACCGCGACACCCGCGATGTTACCAGTACCTATCCGTGCAGCAAGACTGGTACAAAACGCCTGAAACGGAGAGACATGAGTAGAACAATCAGTCGCACGGCTGCACAGCATGGTTTTCATTGCCAGAGTAAACCGGCGAATCTGAACAAAGCGGGTTTTTACCGTGAAAAGCAGACCTGCCCCCATAAGCAGGTACATAAGAATGCTGCCCCATAGCAGACCATTGATGGAGTCTATTAAGTTATTCATAAAATTTCCGGCGCATTGTGTATTCTCGATTTTTATTTCAAATTAAAATTTATAACATTAGGGAATAAACCTTGAATGATAAGTATAAACACCTATCAACCAAACAATAGAAATCCTTTAAAAACTGCCTGAAACCCTTTAAAAACAACACATCCTATGTCCAATTCAGGCCAAATAACAAACCACAGAAATACGCATAACGCGATCCCCAATACGCACAAATAACAACTGATGCGATTGAAAGCCTGAACAAAAATTTAGAATACCCTTACGGTAAAATAAAACATTTCCTAAACAATCAGGAAGCCCCACCATTTCAAAATAGCAAACATCAAAACAGGCTTTTTCATCAGGAAACAAATAATGAGCATACCAATTATCAATTAAATGACACTATTGATAATACTCTTTCATTGTTTAGTTATAGATAACACGAGGCAATGTAAAAGACTACCTTGTCAACAACATTCCTCAAACAAGCAATCCCTGATAAAGATCAACCAACATCAACGTTTCAACTTTTGCTAACAGGACTTCGTTTCCTGAAAATTGGCATTACCAATGCGCTCGAGAGAGTCCTCAGACTCAGGTTTATGAACCCAGACGTCCTTATCAATCGTTCGATCCAGAAAAGGAAAACGAATGCGGTTAAACTCAGGGGAGCGGCCGGATCCTGACTGTAAATCATAATCCCTCAATACCTGCATAACCGGGCCACTGAGCAACAGGATGATCACTAGATTAATCAGTGCCATCAGCCCCATGGCAAGGTCAGCAACCATCCATACCATCTCGAGGGATGCGATTGAACCAAGAAAGACCAAAAATACGACAACAGATCGATAAACCTGCAATAACCGGGGACTGTTACGAATAAACAGCAGGTTTGACTCACCGTAGTAATAATTGGCGATCACTGATGTAAAACCAAAAAAGATGACAGCAATGGAAATAAACCACTGCCCCCAGCCACCGACAATACCAGCGAGCGCAGCCTGAGTCAGCTGGATACCATTAAAGGTACCGCCTGATTCCAGCTGGCCGGATAGCAGCACAATGGCAGCGGTCGCTGTACAGATCACAATGGTATCGATAAACACGCTGATCATCGACACAATGCCCTGAGCCGCCGGATGGTTTGGTTTGGGTGTCGCTGTCGCAGCAGCATTGGGGCCACTGCCCATACCAGCCTCATTGGAAAACAGGCCTCGCTTGATTCCCTGCATCATGGCCTGTGCCACGGAATAACCAATAGCACCACCTGTGGCTGAATGCAGACCAAATGCACTGTCAAAAATCAACGTAATAACGGCAGGCATTTCCTTCAAATGAAAAGCGACAACACCAAAAGCAATCAGCAGATAAGCCAGGGCCATTACCGGAACCACTAACTCTGCAAAATGAACAATCGAGTGGATCCCTCTGAAAATAATCACAGCGGTCACACCGGCAATGACCAGGCCGACCAATACCGGACTTATCGCCATATGACCGGAAACCGCCTGGGATACCGAGTTAGCATGAACCGCATTGAAGACAAACCCGAAGGTCGTTAGCAATAGAACTGAAAATAAAATACCCAGCCAGCGCAGGCCAAGTGCCTTCTCTATATAGTAAGCAGGGCCACCACGAAAGGTTCCATCTTTATTGTTGGTTTTATAGAGCTGCGCCAGCGTGTTCTCCACAAAACTGGAGGCCATCCCCAGCAGGGCAACGATCCACATCCAGAACACCGCACCGGGGCCACCGATAAAGATGGCAATGGCAACCCCGGCCAGGTTACCAGTACCTACGTGTGCAGCCAGGCTGGTACAAAGGGCCTGAAAAGAAGAGATTTCATTACCTGATGTCTTTCGAGACCCCAGCGTCAGCTTCCATGCGTGAAAAAAATAACGAAACTGGACAAACCGGCTTCTGACAGTGAAGTAAACACCCGCACTCAGCAGCAGATAGATCAGTAAATATTCCCAAATGAAGGTGGTAATTTCTAAAAAGGTCGTACTCATTTGAGCCCCAATGATTTTTCACACCAAACAAGAATAGCAGAGGATTTTTGACACAAAGGGGGATTTTGCAGGGTAAAAACTGCCCAAAAAGACAAAAAATAAACAATGCCTTTGTTTATCGATGGCCAGTGGGCTGCCCGGGCAATAGCGGTCGAAGCAGAGTCTGAAGGTGAGCCAGCCACTCAAAACGGTTAATAATTAACGGTTTGAGACGAATGTAGTAATAGCGTCCTAAAATATTAGAAACCGTTATGTTCAGGGAGTGAACACAAATGTCTCAGTTAATCCGGGAATTCAAAAGTGAACACGTGCAAATCAGTGACCTGCTTTTACAAGCACGTGAAGTGGGTGTTGACAACCAGCAAGGTCGAAATTTGATACTTTCCGCAAAAAAAATGCTGCTGGCCCACTTAAACAAAGAAGATAAGTACCTGTATCCGGTATTGCGAGAAGCCGCTGAGAACGATGACAGTCTGAAGTCTACCCTGACTGACTATGCGCTGGATATGGATAAGATTTCTGCCGACGTGATGGTTTTTTTCGCCCTGTATGAAAATGGTGAGAATACCAACAAAAACTTTCAGCAGGACTGCAACAACATCATCAAGGCATTGAGCAAGCGAATTACCAAGGAAGAAGCGATTCTCTACAAGACTTACGATAAAATCAAAGGTGTTTGAAACCGGCAGTTAAGTAGTTAACCAAATGAAATCATATATTTCTGACTAAGTGGGCAGTCACTCTGCGGCGTTGCAACTCCGGTCACATAGCTAAGGCTATGCTCCCTACGTTGCGCCTTGCATAGCAACTGCCCA
>NZ_PJPV01000138.1 GCF_002864045.1 Endozoicomonas acroporae | reverse complement strand
TTTAAGTCAGTGGCTACCTTGGCAGATGGATGAAACTCGTCTCAAAGAATTTCGAATCCATGACCCACCTGGCTGAAAAAAGCTCATCCAAGTCCGTAGCCCTTATAAGGCAGGTATTCCTTACCAGTCTGGTAAGCTGGTTTGCTGGGTTCACTGAATAGTTACAGCTAGTTAATGCTTCTTTGGCTATTTCTCAATCGTTTTCAGGTGTTTTTTGTATGTAAAGAGTGAGGGGGGTATCAGGTTGGCTCTTTCAGAGGGCCAATAATCCTGTGCTTTTATCGTTCAGGAAACTATGTATAGCCTGTTGATTGTCTATTAAAATACCCTCGACAAGCGCAGGCCTGACATTACCGGCTGTCAAACGAATCAGTTTTGGTGGATGTCCGAATGCTTCCAGCATTGATAAAAAATCCATATCTTTACTGACAACGGCAAGGTCATTTGCTTTTGCAAAGCTCCATAACTCAGTGTCCGGAGAGTTGTCCAGGCTGGCATGAATAACATGCAGGCTTTTCGGAAATCGGGTTTCTATTCGTGCTATTAACCGGGGTGAAAGATTTTCATCAAGGAGCAGCATCAGGCTGCACCTTTTATGGTATTCGCAGCATAAAGCAGGGCAGCTTTTATCTGCACTGCTTTCAGGTTGGGGTGGTCTGTCAGGATTTCATCAGTACTCATACCCTCAGCCAGCATTTCAAGAATATCGATAACGGTTATTCTTGTACCCTTTATACAGGGCTTACCACACCGCTTGGCTGAATCGGTTTCTATGTATTGCAAATAGTCCTGCTGGTCCATGCCTTTGCCCTCTTGCCTGTGTTTACACAGCTTAGCAAGACAGTCAGTGGCATGTCTTTATTTTGCATCCTGATTTAAAGTGGGCAGTGGGTAGTTGGCAGTTGGCATGAGCAGAAAAAGAAGCTTGCTTACGCTTTTTCTTTTTCTTTTTCTTTTTCTGCCCACTGCCCACTGCCCACTGCCAACTTTTCTTTCCTCTGTTCTTGCTTTTTTCTGTCGATTCCTGTTTTATATGCGGCGGCTTGAGACCTTGAGCGTACCACTAGGGATTTGTCGTCTATTTTTTGTTTGCATGATTTGTATGCATCCACAGGCGGCATGAGTGGCGAGGTTGAAGGGGCTTGAAAAGACCGGTTGATGTGATAAGATACTGAAACGAAAGGGGTTTTCATATTTTCTTCCCTTTTCAGGTGTTTGTTGAAATGTTTTTTTTGAGAGATGCGTATCTCTTTTCTCGGGTGCTGATTGGTTTTTGTGCTCGATAAGTCGAAAGGCTTTTCAGGTCGGTTAATCATGATTATAATTCACCGGCACTGCAATCCAGTGTGATAGTGATTTAGGCCAGTAGTTCAATTGGTAGAGCACCGGTCTCCAAAACCGGGGGTTGGGGGTTCGATTCCCTCCTGGCCTGCCATTTCCAATGATCAAGCTCCTGGGGTGCTTGTTCTCAGAGGTCTTTTAAAGATCTTTTCAAGAAAGCCTGGATAGAGAAAATCAAGCTGATGAGTGGAAATTCTGAAATTGCGACTTCGGGTCGTCTGGATGGTCTCAAATGGGGCCTTGTGGCGGTTCTGGTCGCTGTTGGTGTTTACGGTAATTATTACTTCTCTGCTGAGTCGCTCCTTCTCAGGGTTGTCGGTCTGCTGGTAATCGCGGCGGTTGCCGGGTTTGTTGCTCTGCAGACGGTAAAGGGTGGTGCCTTCTGGACGTTGCTGAAGGATGCCAAAACCGAGATTCGCAAGGTTGTCTGGCCTACTCGTCAGGAGACGGTGCAAACTACTCTGGTGGTGGTTGCCGTCGTGTTAGTGATGGGCCTTATTTTGTGGGGGCTCGATTCTCTGCTAGGCTGGATGATCAGCAGCCTGATTTGATAGGGACAGGACATGGCGAAACGATGGTATGTGGTTCATGCCTACTCTGGATACGAGAAGCAGGTGTTGCGCTCTCTGAATGAGCGTATCAAGCGTCTTGGTATGGAAGAGTATTTTGGCGAAATTCTGGTGCCTACCGAGGAAGTGGTAGAGATTAAAAACGGCCAGAAGCGCAAGAGCGAAAGAAAATTCTTTCCGGGCTATGTGTTAGTCCAGATGGAGATGAACGAAGACTCGTGGCATCTGATTAAAGATACGCCGCGGGTTATGGGCTTTATCGGTGGTACCGCCGACAAGCCTGCGCCGATCACTGAAAAAGAAGCGGATGCCATTCTTCGTCGCGTGCACGAAGGTGCTGAGGCTCCAAGGCCCAAGACTCTGTTTGAGCCGGGTGAGATGGTTCGTGTTATCGAAGGTCCTTTTGCCGACTTTAACGGTGTGGTGGAAGGCGTTAACTACGAGAAGAGTCGTCTCCAGGTGGCGGTAATGATCTTTGGTCGCTCAACGCCGGTAGAGCTTGAGTTTGGCCAGGTTGAAAAAGTGTAAGCTGATCGAATTGATCCCTTAACCCCGTTTGCCAGTTCTGGCAACGGGGTTTTGTGTTTTTGGGGGTTGGGCTTGCATCCTCCTTTATTGTTCGGGTGGAAAACGATAATTGTGTAAATTGCAATTATCTTACGTGTTTTTGCGCTGGTGCTTTCGGGATGATTTCTGTAAACTACCGCGCTTTGTAGACGGGTAGCCGTGGAATTTGATGTTTTTTCGGGGTTTCTTGTAAAGGAGTCTGGGAAAGAGCGTCGAATGAGGCAGTGACCCACGTAGAGGTTAACAATGGCCAAGAAAGTACAAGCTTATATTAAGCTGCAAGTGCCTGCTGGACAGGCGAACCCATCCCCACCTGTTGGTCCTGCCCTGGGTCAGCACGGTGTTAACATCATGGAATTCTGTAAGGCGTTCAACGCAAGCACCCAGAAAATGGATGCTGGCATGCCGATTCCTGTTGTTATTACTGTTTACAGCGATCGCAGTTTCACTTTCGAAACCAAGACTCCGCCAGCCTCCGTTCTGCTGCTGAAGACGCTGAAGCTGAAGAAGGGTTCTGGCCGTCCAAATACCGAGAAAGTCGGTACTGTGACTCGCGAGCAACTGCTTGAAGTTGCCAAGATCAAAGAGCCTGATCTGACAGCTGCTGATGAAGACGCAGCGGTACGTACCATTGCTGGTTCAGCTCGTTCCATGGGTCTGATCGTGGAGGGTGTTGAGTAATGGCTAAGATGTCAAAGCGTGCCAGGCTGATTGCTGAAAAGGTCGACTCTACCAAGTCTTACGGCTTTGAAGAGGCCGCCAGCCTGCTGAAAGAGATCTCCAGCGTCAAGTTCAAGGAAACGATCGAAGTTTCTGTCAACCTGGGTGTGGATCCTCGTAAATCTGACCAGGTGGTTCGTGGTTCTACCGTGCTGCCTAACGGTACTGGTAAAGACGTTCGCGTCGCTGTGTTCACCCAGGGTGCTAACGCTGAAGCCGCTAAAGAAGCGGGTGCTGAAGTGGTTGGTATGGAAGACCTGGCTGAGCAGGTTAAAGCGGGTCAAATGGACTTCGACGTAGTGATCGCTTCTCCGGATGCGATGCGCGTTGTTGGTCAGCTGGGTCAGATTCTGGGTCCACGCGGCCTGATGCCTAACCCTAAGGTTGGTACTGTAACACCTAACGTTGCTGAAGCGGTTAAGAACGCCAAGGCTGGTCAGGTTCGTTTCCGTACTGACAAGAACGGTATCATCCACGCTGGCGTTGGTAAGATCGACTTTGACGCGGCTGCCCTGAAGCAGAACGTTGAAGCTCTGCTGGTTGATCTGAAGAAGCTGAAGCCTTCTTCCAGCAAAGGCGTTTACATGAAGAAAGTTACCCTGTCCTCTACTATGGGTCCGGGTCTGACTATCGACATGTCTTCTCTGTCTGCGTAAGCGATAGAAAGAATGACTGGAATCTGGATTATCAGATTTCTGGCTGGTGCAAGCCAGCCGCAACCCTCTTTGGGGTCCCTGCTTTCAAGGAGTCTGTCCGAGAATAGCGCCCGTAGCGAGGACGGCAGAAAATTGAGGATAAAAATTCGGTTTTGTGAGGTGAATAGCGGGGCTATTTGCCGAACAAAAGCGGATTTTTAGACCAATTTGCTGCCGCCGCAGTAGGGCAGTCTATTCTCGGACAGGCTCCTTCGGGGGTCGTCAAAGATCGCAGGTGTCCAAGCGCCGTGCCTGTTTGTTCAGGGGCCTTTCTTTGGAAAGGGTTATAGGCAGAGGGCTTAATGTCCTGCGTAGACGGTGAGTATGCGTTTTATCCAAAACGATATACACCCATCACCGTATTGTAAGCGCTTAATGATTTATCTCGGATAAATCATAAGTGAAACTTCATAAGTTTGGAGTAAAGCCCATGGCGTTAGGACTCGAAGACAAGAAGGCTATTGTGGCCGAAGTCAGCGAGGCTGCACAAAGCGCTCTGTCGGCTGTAATCGCGGACTACCGTGGTCTTACTGTTAGTCAAATGACTGCTCTGCGTAAGCAGGCTCGTGAAGGTGGCGTCTACCTGAAGGTAGTTCGTAACACCCTGGCCAAGCGCGCTGTAGAAGGTACTGAACTTCAGTGCCTGCAGGAAGTTCTGGTAGGCCCTACTGTGCTTGCTTTCTCTATGGAAGATCCGGGTGCCGCTGCGCGTCTGATGAAGGATTTTGCCAAAGAGAATAAAGAGCTGGACATCAAAGCTCTGTCTATTTCTGGACAGTTGCTGGGTGCAGAACAGATCGATGTTCTGGCCAAGATGCCTACTCTGGATCAGGCTCGCGCAATGCTGATGAGCGTAATGATCGCACCGGTAACCAAGCTGGCAAGAACTCTGAACGAGATTCCTGCAAGCATTACCCGTGTTGTGGCAGCTGTTGCCGACGAGAAGAAGAAAGCCGCTTAATCCTTGCCGGATTGGTTTTCTTGCTTTTTTGCTTAAACAAATTCCGGGGCTGGCTGTTTGTTTGCCCCAACCAAGATTTTTGGAGATATAGAGATGGCTCTGTCCAAAGAAGATATCCTGAATGCGATCGCTGAAATGTCTGTAATGGACGTTGTTGAACTGGTTTCCGCTATGGAAGAAAAGTTCGGCGTTTCTGCTGCTGCTGCTGTTGCTGTTGCTGCTGCTCCTGCTGAAGCTGCTGCCGCTGCTGAAGAAAAAACTGAGTTCGACGTAATCCTGGCTGACGCTGGCGAGAAGAAAGTTAACGTCATCAAGGTAGTACGTGCTGCTACTGGCCTGGGTCTGAAAGAAGCCAAGGCTGTTGTAGACGGCGCTCCAGCTCCTCTGAAAGAAGGCGCTTCTAAAGAAGAAGCTGAAGAGCTGAAGAAGCAGCTGGAAGAAGCTGGTGCTAAAGTAGAAATCAAGTAATTTCTATAAAAGCATTGCATAATCCCGGGTCTGTTGCATAATAGATTCAGGTGGCTGGTGCCTGCGAGGGTGCCGGCCTTTTTTCCGTTGTATGAGCTATATCGTCTGAGTAACTGTATTTGCACGTAGATCCTGTTCTAAATCATGAAACTTCCCATTCTTTTCAGTCTTTATGGCTGGACGGGGTTTTTCGTGATGTTGATCGGGGTATTGCTGTTTTGGCAGATCGTTGTGGCAGAGGTATGGATCTGGAAAAGTCGTCACAGAAACTGATCAATCTGGAGAAGGCTTTTTGTGATGGTGTAAAACGTTTAAATACAGGGGTTTTCCGGTAATTGCAGTACCACTTCAGATCAAGCTGTGAGATGATGGTAGATTGCTGTAGAGAATTCATGCGCTGACCGTTTTGCCCAGCCTGATATATATTAGGAGGCTGTCCAATAACCCATTGGGCAGATTTGAATACCGCTTCCGTTGCCTTGTGCGATGTAAGCGGTATTGCCGTGAAAGCAGGGTAGTAAATCTGAACAATAGTATCAGGTTGCTTTCTGTTCAGGCGCTAAAGCTCATACAACGGTTGATGTCTATCACGACATGAAGTGTCTACAACGATGCACAGTGTCTGTAACGGCATTAAGAGTATCTGCAACACCTCAGGGGTGTCTGTGATACAGGTCAGTAGATGACCATAAAAGCTGAAAATTTATTGGTTTTGACAGGGAGCCACCCGCTCTCGAACTAACCTACTATGGCCAGGCGACGCCGCCTGAAGTCAAAAACAGGTAACCAAGCTGGGGAACGCTGATGGCATACTCGTATACAGAGAAAAAACGCATCCGCAAGGACTTCGGCAAGCTGCCGAGTGTCATGAATGTGCCGTATCTGCTGGCGATTCAGCTTGATTCATATCACAAGCTGTTGCAGTCAGATAAAGAACCGGCAGCCAGAGAAGATATCGGGCTGCACGCAGCCTTCAAATCCGTCTTTCCAATCGTAAGCTATTCCGGCAATGCCGCCCTTGAATATGTTAGCTACAGACTGGGTGCTCCTGCGTTTGATGTCAAGGAATGCCAGCTCAGGGGTGTCACTTACGCAGTACCTCTGCGCGTCAAGGTGCGTCTGATTATCTACGATAAAGACTCTGCTAACAAGGCAATCAAGGATATCAAAGAGCAGGAAGTGTACATGGGCGAAATTCCGCTCATGACCGATAACGGTACCTTTGTTATCAATGGTACAGAGCGTGTTATCGTATCCCAGCTGCATCGCTCTCCGGGCGTATTCTTTGATAATGACCGGGGTAAGACGCACTCCTCCGGTAAGCTGCTGTATTCTGCCCGTGTTATTCCTTACCGTGGTTCATGGCTGGACTTTGAGTTCGATCCAAAGGATCTGATGTATGTCCGTATCGACCGTCGTCGTAAGCTGCCTGCCACCATTCTGCTGAGAGCCATCGGGCTTTCCAATGAAGAAATTCTTGATAATTTCTTTGATTTTGTTGAATTCAACATTGGCGCTGAAAATGTCAGCACCGAGTTTGTTGCCGATCGTCTGAGAGGCGAGGCGGCCAGCTTTGACATCTACGATAACGACGGTAATGTGATTGTCGAACAGGGCCGCCGAGTCACTGCACGACACCTCCGCGACCTGCAGAAAGCCAACATCAAGAACCTGGAAGCGCCGGTAGATTATATCTATGGCCGTGTTCTGGCGAAGACTGTTATTCATAAATCTACTGGTGAAATCATTGTTGAGTGCAACACTGAGATCACCCCTGAAGTTTATGAAAAACTGCTGTCTGCCGGTATCAAAACCGTAGAAACGCTGTACATCAATGAGCTGGAGTGTGGTCCGTTCATGTCTGACACCCTGCGTGCAGACACCACCACCAACCGCCTGGAAGCGCTCGTTGAAATCTACCGCATGATGCGTCCTGGCGAGCCGCCAACGCAGGATGCTGCTGAAGCCCTGTTCCAGAACCTGTTCTTCTCCACCGAGCGTTATGATCTGTCTGCCGTCGGTCGAATGAAGTTCAACCGTCGTCTGGGACGTGATGAAGATACCGGTTCCGGTGTTCTGGATAACTCCGACATTATTGATGTCCTGCGCATCCTCGTTGATATCCGCAACGGTAAAGGGATCTGTGACGATATCGATCACCTGGGTAACCGTCGTGTACGTTCCGTGGGTGAAATGGCTGAGAATCAGTTCCGTGTCGGTCTGGTACGTGTTGAGCGTGCCGTTAAGGAACGTCTGAGCCTGGCGGAATCCGAAGGCCTGATGCCGCAGGATCTGATCAATGCCAAACCAGTAGCGGCGGCGATCAAGGAGTTCTTCGGTTCCAGCCAGCTGTCCCAGTTTATGGACCAGAACAACCCGCTGTCCGAGATTACTCACAAGCGTCGTGTATCTGCGTTGGGCCCGGGCGGTCTGACCCGTGAGCGCGCTGGCTTTGAGGTTCGTGACGTACACGCGACTCACTACGGTCGTGTCTGCCCGATCGAGACGCCTGAAGGTCCAAACATCGGTCTGATCAACTCGCTGGCAACCTACGCCCGTACCAACGACTATGGCTTCCTGGAAGCGCCATATCGTCGCGTTGTTGATGGCCAGGTAACTGATGACGTGGATTACCTGTCTGCTATCGAAGAAGGTGAATACGTTATCGCCCAGGCTTCTGCGGCCATGGACGAAAAACGACAACTGACGGAAGAGCTGGTTGTTGTTCGTTACCGTGGTGAAGCCACCCTGATGAGCCCGGATAAAGTCCAGTACATGGACGTATCCACCAAACAGATGGTATCGGTTGCAGCCTCTCTGATTCCATTCCTTGAGCACGACGACGCTAACCGTGCCTTGATGGGATCGAACATGCAACGTCAGGCCGTACCAACCCTGAGAGCAGAGAAGCCTCTGGTGGGTACCGGTATGGAGCGTAACGTGGCTTCTGACTCCGGTGTCTGTGTGGTTGCCCGTCGTGGCGGTGTGATTGATACCGTTGATGCGGCCCGTATCGTGGTTCGTGTGAACGATGATGAAGTACAGCCAGGTGAGGCCGGTGTTGATATCTACAACCTGACCAAATACACCCGTTCTAACCAGAACACCTGTATTAACCAGCGTTCCCTGGTGAAGGCGGGCGATCAGATTGCCCGTGGCGACATCATGGCGGATGGTCCGTCTGTGGACATGGGTGAACTGGCGCTGGGTCAGAACATGCGCGTCGCGTTCATGCCCTGGAACGGTTACAACTTTGAGGACTCCATTCTCATCTCTGAGCGTGTCGTTCAGGAAGACCGCTTTACCACCATCCACATCCAGGAACTGACCTGTGTGGCCCGTGACACCAAGCTGGGTTCCGAAGAGATCACTGGCGATATTCCCAACGTTGGTGAGTCCGCCCTGAACAAGCTGGATGAAGCCGGTATCGTTTATGTGGGTGCAGAAGTGGGCGCTGGTGACATTCTGGTGGGTAAGGTGACGCCAAAAGGTGAAACCCAGCTGACGCCGGAAGAGAAACTGCTGCGTGCCATCTTCGGTGAGAAGGCATCCGATGTTAAGGATACCTCTCTGCGTGTACCGACCAGTGTCAAAGGTACCGTTATTGACGTTCAGGTCTTTACCCGTGATGGCGTAGAGAAGGACTCCCGTGCACTTTCTATTGAAAAGGCGCAACTGGATGAATACCGCAAGGACCTGAATGAAGAGTTCCGTGTGGTTGAGCATGACACCTTCGCCCGTCTGCGTGGTGCCCTGTGTGATCAGCCGGTGGTTCGCGCCCCGGGTCTTGGCAAGGGTGACCGGATCAGCGACAGCTATCTGGATGGCCTGGAGCACGAACAGTGGTTCAAACTGTCCATGGAAGACGAGGCACTCAATGAGATGCTGGATCTGTCCAGAGAACAGCTGAAAGAGCGTCGTGCCCAGCTGGATGAGCGCTTCGAAGACAAGAAGAAGAAGCTCCAGACTGGCGATGATATGGCTCCAGGCGTGCTGAAGATTGTCAAGGTCTACCTGGCTATCAAGCGTCGTATCCAGCCTGGTGACAAGATGGCGGGTCGTCACGGTAACAAGGGTGTTATCTCCATCATCATGCCGGTAGAAGACATGCCGCACGATGAAGAGGGTAATCCGGTTGATATCGTACTGAACCCTCTGGGTGTACCATCGCGAATGAACGTTGGTCAGGTGCTGGAGACTCACCTGGGTGCTGCGGCCAAGGGCCTTGGCGTCAAGATCAACCGCATGCTGGAAGCTCAGCAGAGCATGGCGGAACTGCGCAAGTTCCTGGACGAGGTTTACAACGGTATTCCTGGTTCCAGCCCGGTGGAAGTTGACTCCTTCAGCGATACCGAAGTGCTGGAACTGGCCCGCAACCTGCGTGGCGGTGTCCCGATGGCAACGGCGGTATTTGACGGCGCCAAAGAGACCGAGATCAAGCGTCTGCTGCGCCTGGCGGATATGAACGACAGTGGCCAGGTCAAGCTGTTTGACGGTCGTACTGGCGAATCCTTTGAGCGTCCGGTCACCGTTGGCTACATGTACATGCTCAAGCTGAACCACTTGGTAGACGACAAGATGCACGCTCGTTCTACTGGTTCTTACTCTCTGGTTACCCAGCAGCCTCTGGGTGGTAAGGCACAATTCGGTGGCCAGCGTTTCGGGGAGATGGAGGTCTGGGCACTGGAAGCTTACGGTGCTGCTTACACTCTGCAGGAAATGCTGACTGTGAAGTCCGATGACGTCACTGGCCGTACCAAGATGTACAAAAACATCGTGGATGGCGACCACAGAATGGAAGCCGGTATGCCGGAATCCTTCAACGTACTGTTGAAGGAAATCCGCTCACTGGGCATCGACATCGAACTGGAAACCGAATAACGAACGTGTGGCCAGGGTGCCTGCTTTCTGATAGAACAGCAGGCACCTTGCACCGCGAGGAGATACGATCTTGAAAGACTTATTGAATCTGCTCAAGACACAGGGCCAGACGGACGAATTCGACGCTATTCGGATTGCGCTGGCTTCGCCGGACATGATCCGGTCCTGGTCATACGGCGAAGTGAAAAAGCCGGAAACCATCAATTACCGTACGTTCAAGCCTGAGCGTGACGGTCTGTTCTGTGCCAAGATTTTTGGCCCGGTCAAAGACTACGAGTGCCTCTGTGGCAAGTACAAGCGACTGAAGCACCGTGGTGTTATTTGTGAGAAATGTGGTGTTGAGGTTGCCCTGGCCAAGGTGCGTCGTGAGCGCATGGGTCACATTGAGCTGGCCAGCCCGGTGGCTCACATCTGGTTCCTGAAATCCCTGCCATCCCGTATCGGTCTGTTGCTGGACATGACCCTGCGTGATATCGAGCGGGTACTGTACTTTGAATCTTACGTTGTTGTTGATCCGGGCATGACCACGCTGGAGAAAAACCAGCTGCTGTCGGATGAGCAATACTACGAAGCCCTGGAAGAGTTTGGTGATGACTTTGATGCCCGCATGGGTGCTGAAGCCATCAAAGGTCTGCTGGCGGATATCGACATCGAAGACGAAGTCAACACGCTGCGTGAAGAGATTCCACAGACCAACTCTGAAACCAAGCTGAAGAAGCTGAGCAAGCGTCTGAAGCTGCTGGAAGCGTTCCATAACTCAGGCAACAACCCTGAGTGGATGATCCTGACCGTTCTGCCGGTTCTGCCGCCAGATCTGCGCCCTCTGGTGCCGCTGGACGGTGGCCGTTTTGCCACGTCTGACCTGAACGATCTGTATCGCCGGGTGATCAACCGTAACAACCGTCTGAAGCGTCTGCTGGACCTGAACGCGCCGGACATCATCGTCCGTAACGAAAAGCGGATGCTGCAGGAGTCCGTTGACGCACTGCTGGACAACGGCCGTCGTGGTCGTGCCATCACCGGTTCTAACAAGCGTCCTCTGAAGTCCCTGGCTGACATGATCAAGGGTAAGCAGGGTCGTTTCCGTCAGAACCTGCTGGGTAAGCGTGTAGACTACTCTGGTCGTTCGGTTATTACCGTAGGTCCTACTCTGCGTCTGCACCAGTGTGGTCTGCCCAAGAAGATGGCGCTGGAACTGTTCAAGCCATTTATCTTCGGTAAGCTGGAAGCCAAAGGTCTGGCAACCACCATCAAAGCTGCCAAGAAGATGGTTGAGCGGGAAACCCCTGAGGTGTGGGACGTTCTGGCAGACGTCATCCGCGAACACCCGGTCATGCTGAACCGTGCGCCTACCCTGCACCGTCTGGGTATTCAGGCGTTCGAACCGGTACTGATTGAAGGTAAGGCGATTCAGCTGCACCCGCTGGTGTGTGCCGCCTATAACGCTGACTTCGACGGTGACCAGATGGCGGTGCATGTACCGCTGACGCTGGAAGCCCAGCTGGAAGCCCGTGCCCTGATGATGTCCACCAACAACATCCTGGCACCCGCCAACGGTGAGCCGATCATCGTACCATCCCAGGACGTGGTACTGGGTCTGTACTACATCACCCGTGAGCGCATCAATGCCAAGGGTGAAGGCATGGCCTTCGTTGATATCGACGAAGTCATGCGAGCTTACCGTACCAAGGCGGTTGATCTGCATGCCCGCATCAAGGTGCGTGTCCATGAGAAATACCGGGACGGTGAAGGTGTCGAGCACGACAACAAGTTCCTGGCGGATACCACCGTTGGTCGAATGATCCTGTGGGATATTGTGCCTCAAGGGCTGCCTTTTGCCCTGGTTAACCAGGCCATGAAGAAGAAGGCGATCTCCGGCCTGTTGAATGCCTGTTACCGTAACGTTGGTCTGAAAGAAACCGTTATCTTCGCTGACCAGATGATGTATCTGGGCTTCCAGTACGCAACGATTTCCGGTACTTCCATCGGTGTTAACGATTTCGTTATTCCTCCTGAGAAGGCGCGCATCATTGATGACGCCAACGAAGAGGTTAAGGAAATCGAAAACCAGTTTGCTTCTGGTCTGGTAACAGCCGGTGAGAAGTACAACAAGGTTATCGATATCTGGTCCCGTGCCAACGAAATGCTGGCCAAGCGGATGATGGATAACCTGAAGTCCGACACGGTGATCAACAAGCAGGGCGAGGAAGAAGAGCAGGAATCCTTCAACAGCGTCTACATGATGGCGGACTCCGGAGCCCGGGGTAGTGCGGCACAGATTCGTCAGCTGGCCGGTATGCGTGGTCTGATGGCCAAGCCAGACGGCTCCATCATCGAAACGCCGATTACCGCGAACTTCCGTGAAGGTCTGAACGTACTCCAGTACTTTATCTCCACCCACGGTGCTCGTAAGGGTCTGGCGGATACCGCGCTGAAAACAGCGAACTCCGGTTACCTGACCCGTCGTCTGGTTGACGTTGCCCAGGATCTGGTGGTCACTGAAGACGACTGTGGCACCAGCGACGGCCTGCTGATGACGCCGCACATTGAAGGCGGTGATATCGTAGAGCCATTGGGTGAGCGTATTCTCGGCCGTGTGGTGGCAGAAGACGTACTCAAGCCAGGCAGCGACAGTGAAATTGCCGTACCTGCCGGCACCCTGATTGATGAAATGTGGGTGAAGCGTCTCGAAACCATGAATGTTGACGAGATGCGCGTACGTTCACCGATTACCTGTGAAACCCGTCACGGTATCTGTTCCAAGTGTTACGGCCGTGACCTGGGTCGTGGTCACCTGGTGAACAAAGGTGAGGCAGTGGGTGTTATCGCCGCACAGTCCATCGGTGAGCCGGGCACACAGCTGACCATGCGTACCTTCCACATCGGTGGTGCGGCATCGAGAAACGCAGCGGCAGACAGCGTAACGGTGAAGAACAAGGGTTCTATCCGTCTGCTGAACCTGAAGTCGGTTGAACGTAAGGATGGCACTCTGGTAGCGGTCAGCCGTTCCGGACAGCTGGCCATTGCTGACGAATTTGGCCGTGAGCGTGAGCGTTACAAGCTGCCTTACGGTGCAATGATTTCGGTGAAGGACGGCGACCTGGTGGAAGCGGGTCAGACGGTGGCCAAGTGGGATCCACACACTCACCCGATCATCACGGAAACCGCCGGTATTGTTGAATTCCAGGGTATGGATGAAAACATCACCGTGAAGACGCAGACTGACGAACTGACCGGTCTGTCCAATATGGAAGTGATGGATCCGAAGGATCGTCCGTCCGCCGGTAAGGATATTCGTCCAGCCATTCAGCTGAAAGATGCCAATGGTAACGAGCTGAAGCTGCCAGGTACTGACGTTCCTGCCCAGTACTTCCTGCCAGCGAACGCCCTGGTGAACCTGGTGGATGGTGCCACGGTGGAAGTGGGTGCGGTACTTGCCCGTATTCCTCAGCAGTCTTCCGGTAACCGGGACATCACCGGTGGTCTGCCAAGGGTTGCTGACCTCTTTGAGGCCCGTAAGCCAAAAGAGCACTCGATTCTGGCAGAAATCTCCGGAACCATCGGCTTCGGTAAGGAAACCAAAGGTAAGAAGCGTCTGGTGATTACACCAACTGACGGTACTGATCCTTATGAAGAGCTGATTCCAAAATGGCGTCACCTCAACGTGTTTGAGGGTGAGCAGGTAACCCGCGGTGAAGTTATCTCCGACGGCCCGACCAATCCACACGACGTATTGCGTCTGCTGGGTGTTGGTGAACTGGCTCGCTACATCGTTAACGAAATCCAGGACGTATACCGTCTGCAGGGTGTAAAGATTAACGATAAGCACATTGAGACCATTCTGCGTCAGATGCTGCGTAAGGTAGAAATCACCGATACCGGTGACTCGTCCTTTATCCGTGGTGACCAGCTGGAGTACACACGCCTGCTGGAAGAGAATGACCGTGTTAACCGTGAAAACGGCTTCCCGGCCAAGTTCGAGCGCGTGCTGCTGGGTATTACCAAGGCATCTCTGGCAACAGAATCCTTCATCTCTGCGGCTTCCTTCCAGGAGACCACCCGTGTCCTGACCGAAGCGGCGGTAACCGGCAAGCGCGATTACCTGCGCGGCCTGAAGGAGAACGTGGTCGTTGGTCGTCTGATCCCGGCAGGTACCGGTCTGACTTACCATGCTGAGCGTCGTAAGGGACGTGAAGAAGTTGAGTTTGAGACTCCGGCCAAGGTATCGGCTTCTGAAGTTGAACAGGCGCTGTCTGATGCTTTGAACTTCGGCGAAGTTTAATTGTTGATCCGTTAAAGGCAGGCCTGCCTTTAACATTCAAAAAAGCCACCGGGCCGGTGGCTTTTTTTTGTCTGTTGAAAAATAACCATAAGTGACTTTATTGCTGATCAGCTTTCTGAGCCAGCCAACGAATATTTTACGCTTACTTGACGGTGTGTGTAGTTATACCGGGGAACTGGCGTTTCCTCTTAGCACTCTAAATACCCGGTTTGTGTCTGTTATTCCAATAATGGTTGGACTCATCCAGCCACTATAGTTTTCAGGGGATTGAGGTGTGGAAGCATTAGCTGTCAAAACAGTTGGTTCACGGAATCTGATTCAGCCCGGCCCTGCAGGGGAGGGCGGCCGTTTACAGAGGGCAAAAGCCTGGGTGTGGGATGTCTGTGTTCCTGTGACCAAAAAGCTGTTGCCGGTTGTTGGAAACACTTACCGGGAGCATAAAACCTGGTGTGAACGATTGGGAGGGGTGGGGGTGGTCGCCGGTATTGGTCTCTACACCGGTATGATTTCCTTCCCTACGATTTGTTACCTTACAGGTGGGTTTGCGGCGGGGGCACTTTACTATCGTGGCCCAGTGAGGGAAGAAACTAATCCTGGTGTGACGTCTAATGATCCTCCGCCCACTTTACCCGGACGATCAGGAGATGGCCGATGCTCAAAACACGACATTGTCGCACTAATGAAAGTCCTTGATGATCTGCTGATGAACTTTTCAGACTTGAATGCCAAGGTGGATGCCTTGACAGCAGAGAGGACAATGGCTGCGGTCAATCGATTGAATCAAGAGGCATCCAGAAAGAAGGGAGCAATAGAGCAAGGCCTGCCGGATGATGTCAGCCTGAAAGAAGCCTTGCAGATTGCCTGTATGATAAGACCTCGCATCTTTCTTACCTTGCTGCATGAGTTATCAGGAGTGAGTTCAGCTGGAGAAAATGTGGGTAAAATTGTCAATAAGATTCTGGGGGAGACTTTTCACAACCCATGCCCTGAAATACGTCGGACGCGTCGAGCGGATTATGAACAATTGGCAGACGCTTTTCTTGAGTCAGGCAAAGCGGGTTCCCAGGGTAAAAGAGGGCGGCCTGTGTCTCAAAAAGTGCAGGTTGATATTCTTCACGGGATAACTGCTCCGTGGACCATAGCGGATGAAGGAAGGGTGCAAGAGGTGTTGCATAAAATAGATAAAGTCGCCAGTTTGGCACTTTATCAGTGGAAAGCGGCCCGTAAAGATGCGGATGAAGCGCGCTTTCGTTAATTCTTCCAGTATCCGTGCCTGTGCTTATTTTCCTGACAGGTTTCAGTTAAATCCCCTCACTGAGTATGGCTATTGCAATACCTGAACTGATTTCATTTGGTTAACGACTTATAATGCCGGATCAGTTGTCGTTTCTATTTAAAGTTTATTTATGCGCAGACTCGATCTTATTCTTGTGGATCAGGGTAAAGTGTCTTCCCGAAGTCGGGCCCAGCGATTAATCAGTGAAGGCAGGGTGAAAGTCCGGCAGTCAGGAGGCTGGGAAACACCGGGCAAAGCGGGTCAGAAATACCCTGACTGGGTTGAGATTGATATCTGTCAGGATGAAGCCGATCAATTTGTCTCCCGGGGCGGAATGAAACTGGCCGGAGCACTGGCGGTGTCAGGTATATCCCTGACCGGTGCGACCGTAATTGATGTTGGCCAGTCTACCGGTGGGTTTACGGATTGTGCATTACAGGCCGGGGCGTCCAGAGTCGTAGGGGTTGAGGTGGGTCATGGCCAGCTGGTCGAGTCGCTGCGTCAGGATCCCAGGGTGGTCTGTCTGGAAGGGATGAATGCCCGTGCATTGCCTGCTGCACTCCTTGACCATACGGATCAGCAACAGGGATTTGATCTTGCGGTTATGGATGTGTCGTTTATTTCCCAAACCAGAATTTTGCCATCGCTGGTGCCTCTGCTAAAACCGGAAGGGCAGCTGCTGAGCCTGGTTAAACCCCAGTTTGAGGTGGGGCCCGGCGGTCTGGGTAAGGGAGGGATTGTCAGGGATTCCCGGTTGTATCCAGAGGTTGAGCAATCTATCAAAGCCTGCTGCATTGAGCTTGGTTTACAGGTGAGAGGTTACTTCGACAGCCCGATTACCGGCGGTGATGGTAATCGTGAATTTTTTATCTGGGCCCGACGCCATTGATCATGGGCCCAGTTTCCATGCTTTTATAGGAAGTGTGTAGTGTTTGATAACGGTCTTCAGCCGCTGCCAGTGTGACTGGTCTTCGGCCGTTTTGAGAATCAGAACAATCCCCGCTTGTTTCCCGGTCAGCATGCTGTAGTTTAATGACTGACCGATTGCCTCCGGCCACTTTCGGGCAAATTCAATCTCAATGGCGTATTGATCCGTAAGGCAGTCAATACGACGGCCGTCTTTTAGCCGGTGCTCCACTTTACCATCCATCCCTTCACACCAGACTTGCTGATACCAGGACTCTGATGGCTGTGCCCTACTTACTGCGGCTGATGCCGAAATGGTCAACGCTAAAATGGAGCCGGTCATTCTGTTGAGTGCTGTGGTCATGGAGCTTTCTGAGGCCTTTTCAGACTGTTTGCATCGGCAGGATCGGGAAAATAAGGAGATGGCTTTGTGGTTGGAAGGTGATGTTGCAAGGATTTGGTTTTCAGGCAGTCAGCCAATTAGAAAAAAAACAACGTTGTGCTAGTTTTAACCACACCCTGTCAAGTAATGATTGAGGTTAGTGTAATGTACTTTGTCAAACTTTGCCGGTTCTGGGTCCCTTCCCTGTTTTTCGTGGCACTCAATATGTTTTCTCCTGGTGCCCTTTCCGACCATGAGGAAGCTTGTGACTGGGGACAGAACAGAGTCACGGCCTATGAATCCGGTTTTCGTGGAGTCCTGCCGCCAGCAGCAGATGAATGGAACCATCAGAGTTATGAGGTTCTTGGCAAGAGAGATGGTCTGAAAACCTGGCTGATTCGATATGACGATCACTTCTACCGGGGAGGTGAACTGGAGAGTGCTGATGGTGCCCATAGTCTTGCCAAGCTTGGCATAAAAACTGTTTTTGCCATCACCTCGGCTGATAAAGAACGTGAATGGCTGGAAAGTCAGGGCATTAAAGTTGTCAATTTATCCTTTGACAAGAATGCCAGCCTTGACCAAAGCCAAATCCGGCATATAGCTGAACAATTGAGTGCTCATCCTGCTCCGGTGTATGTGCACTGCGTCGGAGGCACCCAGCGTGGTGGTGTGGTGGGTGTTATCTACCGCCTTACCCACGGCTGGAAACCTGACCAGTCACTGCTGGAATTTGCCTACCTGGGTGGCTCTTTGAAAGCTAATGATAATACCCTCAAGGCTGTTCTGAAGACTCTGTCTTCAGGTGTGCAGCACTGACCTCTCAATAGTCGGCGGGAAGGAAGCATTTCATTGGTCATTTACAACCACGGGCCTTGAGAAGTGCTTCCTTAAAATCGACCTCAACATCTTTGGCGAGGCCCGGAATCATCGCATCCGGAGCCTCGCCTTTCATTTTCAGATGATAGATCAGCAGGTCATCCGTTACTTCGTGAAGAGGTCCTTTGTGGCCAGCTTCTGTGGCCAGGGCTTCAATAATCTGTACCAGGTTCAGGTGACCCTGTTTTTGCCACTGTGGGGAGAGGAGCTCGATCAATTCGTTAATTCTGTGACTGCTCATATTTTAGTACTTAAGGTGAAGGTTTGGAGGTGCTTCGCTGGTGTGGCAAGAGCACGAATCATCTGGAACTTTTCATTAGTTCCAAGTGTCTGACAGCAGTCTATCGAACAATCTTTTTAAGCAAAACGGAATTATTATCTATGAATATTGGGGATGCAGCAGCACATCTTGCCATGTTTGGCCTTAAAACGATGACCACCAATGAAAGCTCGCTTTTCGGCTTCTCTCAGCCAAAATGGCAGAGTTATTCAGTGACGTTAGTTACCGGGACTTTTGGTAGTATCCTGGGCCTGTCGCAATGCGCTCTGGAGGGCTGGAGCCCATCAAGGCGCACAAAGCTTATGCTGGCAGTGAATGTGGCCACTGTGGCCTACAGCTGTATGGCTATCCATCAAGAGGCTGCTTTTCGTGCTGCCTGCTTGGTAGAGTTCAGGGACACGGGTGTTATAAACCCGAATTGCGACTCCCTTTGTGAGTTGCTTGGTATGTCTGAAGATCAATGTGTAGTGGATTCATAGATGGTGTTCGCAATGCGTTGTTTAACTTTCGTTACCGGCTTATTCAGGCATGACTTGGAGGCTATCTGATAATAGCTGATGCGGCAGCTCTTCCTGCGCTGCTCTAATACATGGTTTCAATGAGTCTGACGGGTTGTCGCTCCCCCCCTGTGTCAGCATAGTTGTCGCCTCTCCTGAAATT
>NZ_PJPV01000137.1 GCF_002864045.1 Endozoicomonas acroporae | reverse complement strand
TCTCACGCTTTACCGTACCCACTCCCTAGGAGCCTGTCGGACTTAAGCGTCCGTAGTGAGGATTGCGAGAAATTGAGGGTAAAAATTTCTGCTTCTGAGGAGAATAGCGGGGCTATTTGACGAAGAAGCAGGAATTTTTAGACCAATTTATCGCAACCGCAGTAGGACAGTCTTAAGTCCGACAGGCTCCTAGGTAAAGTGGGCATGGTATTAACCAGCTAACTTCTTCCTCGCCCATCTCTGCGACGATCAGGATAAAGATTGTATCCTTATAGCTGGCTCACCCGGCTGCCAATTGGTAAAGCCATTGTTCAGGACTGAAAGGAACGAGATTAAGGCATTGAGTGGTTTTCTAGGATTTTTTAAGAAAAGCAGCGCGAGTAAAGATGCTTCCCCTGAAAAAGGGAAGAAAGCGCTTTCCGGCAGCAAAAAACAGGCTGCGCATTCCAGAAACAACGTCAAATCATCAAAGCGCCCGAAGCGGACAAACAGCAGAAAGTCAGACCGTCCTGCCCGGGCGCAGGAAAGCTGGAGTATTGATCAGTTCCAGGTAGCGCCTGACCCTGAAAAGACCCGCTTTCATGATTTTGCCCTGCCCGACGAACTGATGCATGCGATTGCTGACCAGGGCTTCAAGTACTGCACACCAATTCAGGCAGAGGTGCTCGGTAGCACTCTGGCGGGTCGGGATGGGATCGGCAAGGCTCAGACGGGAACCGGTAAAACGGCAGCATTTCTGATCAGCACGATCAAGCAGCTGATTGACACCCCGGCACCGGATACCCGCTACCTGAGCGAGCCACGTGCGGTCATCATTGCCCCCACACGGGAGCTGGCATTGCAGATCGGTAAGGACGCTGAAGCCCTGACCCAATACCTGCCGCTGCACGTTGTCACCGTTGTGGGTGGTATGGATTATGAGAAACAGCGTAAACGTATCGGCGAAAATTATGTAGATATTCTCGTTGCCACACCCGGGCGCCTGCTGGACTACTGTGAGCGTAAAGACCTGTTTCTGGACCTGGTTGAAGTCATGGTGATCGACGAAGCGGACCGCATGCTGGACATGGGCTTTATCCCGCAGGTACGGCGTATTATCCGCATGACGCCAAGACCGGGAGACCGTCAGACGCTGCTATTCTCAGCGACATTCACAGATGATGTATTAAGGCTTGGAGAACAGTGGACCTGGAACCCGGTAAAGGTTGAGATTGAACCTGACAGTGTCGCCACCGACACGGTGGAACAAAAGGTTTACATTCTCTCATCGGAACAGAAGTTTCCCTTGCTGGTAAACCTGATTAACCATCACCAGCTGGAAAAAGTCATTGTTTTCACCAATCGCAGGGACCAGACCCGCAAGCTGACCGAACAGCTGCAAAAGGTTGGGATCAGGGCAGACCAAATCTCTGGCGAAGTTCCCCAGAACAAGCGCCTCAGAACTCTGGAAGATTTCCGCTCCGGAAAAATTTCAGTACTGGTGGCTACCGATGTTGCTGGCCGGGGCATCCACATTGACGGAATCAGCCATGTGATCAACTACAACCTGCCTGAAGACCCTGATGACTACGTTCACAGAATTGGCAGAACCGGGAGAGCGGGGGCGAGCGGAACCAGCATCAGCTTTGCCTGTGAAGATGATTCGTTTCTGATTCCGGATCTTGAAGCGCTGCTGGGGGATAAACTGAAGAAGGACTACCCAGCGGAACAGCTTCTTGTTGATCCCAGAAACACTAAGCACCGATAAGCTAACAGAGCAGGCGAATGCTAACGATTCGCCTGCTGACATGGGAGAGAACAGTAATAATCAAAAGAAATATCAATCAAAAAAACAGTAAAATTTTTATAAAAAAATACGATATAACTTTTCAAGCATAAGAGTAAAACACATCAACTTAAACCCTTTAGGAGGAGAAAAAAAATTTTTTATTCTTCATCGAAATTTAGCCTTGCCGGATTAACGCTTTTCGATAAGAATCAAATATGAGTAACCCAAAAACAGACAAGGGAGCTGCCTATGGGACATGCCCTGGAAAACAGGCCAGAAAACTCACCCATCACAACCACCTACATACTGGACAGTAACGTCCTGATTCACGACCCTAACTCTATCCTCAACTTTGAAGAACATCAGGTAATCATTCCCATCACCGTTCTGGAAGAACTGGACAAACTCAAGAACGGCAAACAAACCATAGCCGCCGACTGTCGTCAGGCCATACGACTGATTGATAATATTCTGGGTACTGCAACACCTGCGGAGATAGAGCAGGGAGTCCCTATCCAGAGAAGCCACAGCAAGGAAACATCCGGCACACTCTCCATCATGATGAGTCATGCCGACGATAAAATCACCACACTCCCCAGCAGTAATAACGACAACCAGATAATTAACGACATCTGTCAGTACCAGAAAGCCCATCCGGACCGGCAGTTCATACTGGTCACCAAAGACATAAATATGCGCCTCAAAGCCAGGGGCTGCGGAATTCTTACCGAAGACTATCACAGTGACCAGCTGGTCAGTGATATTGGCTTACTGACCAAAGGTTATATCCACTATGAAGGCAACTTCTGGGACCGGGTCAATGAAGTAAAAACAGTACAGCTTGATGGTAAAACCATTCACACCCTGGACAAAAGTGAGTTTGCCGAAGAGTTGTATCTCAACAAGTTCCTTTTAGACGACCAGGGGTTTGTAGCAAAAGTCATTGACCTATCGGGCGACCAGGTAAGCCTTCAGCACTACAGCAGAGAAAGCCTGATGCATCAGGAAGCCTGGGGGTTGAGACCCTTGAACATCAACCAGGCCATGGCCCTGAATCTGCTGATTGACCCGGATGTGCATCTGGTGAATCTCAATGGTGCCGCCGGTTCTGGCAAGACCATTCTGGCCCTGGCAGCCGCCATTGAAATGACCATTGCCACGAAACAATACCGGAGAATTATTGCCACCCGTTCCACCCGGGGATTGGATGAAGACATTGGCTTCCTGCCAGGTACCGAGGCTGAAAAAATGGAACCCTGGCTGGGCGCTATAACCGATAACCTGGAAGCGCTGCACAATGATGACGAATCCACCAACAGCAGTGTGGAGTACATACTCGACCGGGTACCGCTGCATTTCAAATCCCTGAACTACATCCGTGGCAGGAGCTTCCAGCAGAGTCTGATCATCATTGATGAATGTCAGAATCTGACTCCCCACCAGATCAAAACCATCATCACCCGCGCCGGCGTCGGCAGTAAAGTGATCTGCCTTGGCAACCTGGCCCAGATCGACACCCCTTATCTGGCCGCCACCAGCTCCGGCTTAACCTATATGACTGAGCGCCTGAAGCATTTCCCCAATGGAGGTTCAATGCAGCTTCAGGGTGTACCAAGGTCACCACTGGCAGCGTATGCTGAAACCCATCTGTAATTCATTCCTCTTCATCACGACAAAGCCCCGGATCGCCGGGGCTTTCTATTTATTTCAACTGTACGGGAATAGACTGCACTGCTGCGGTGGCAACAAATTGATCTGAACATTCCCGTTTCTTAAAGTGATAGCCATTATCAATGGACATGATAGGTCTTATTAACCCATTCAACCCTATTAAAGGAACGCTCCCTGCTCTACTATTGTCATCATTATCTTAAGCTTGAACAATCAGGGAGAGTTGAATGCTGCTCGTTATTTCTCCAGCGAAAACCCTGGACTATGACACACCACCCACAACAAAAAAATTCACTCAGCCAGACTTTCTTGACCAGTCCGCCCTGCTGATTGAAGAGCTCCGTGAATTAAGCCCGGCAGCGATTGGCAGCCTGATGAGCATCAGTGATAAGCTGTCCCAGCTCAATGCTGCCCGTTTCCAGGCATGGTCGACACCGTTCAGTCCGGATAATGCCAAGCAGGCGGTACTGGCCTTCAAGGGTGATGTCTACACTGGTCTCGACGCAGAAACACTGAGTGAACAGCAGCTGTCATTTGCCCAGAAACACCTGCGAATTCTCTCTGGCCTTTATGGCCTGCTTCGCCCGCTGGATTTAATGCAGGCTTACCGTCTGGAAATGGGCACGCGATTTGCCAATCAGCGGGGGAAAGACCTTTACCAGTTCTGGGGAAGCAGGATTACAGAGCAGCTGAACAACGAGCTGGCCAGTCAGAAGAGCCAGGTACTGGTCAACCTCGCGTCCAATGAATACTTCAAGTCTGTTCAGCCAAAGCAGATTAATGGCCAGATTATTACGCCGGTATTTAAAGACTGGAAGAACGGTCAATACAAAATCATCAGTTTCTACGCCAAAAAAGCCCGGGGCCTGATGTGTCGCTACATTATCGACCACAATATTGACCAGCCAGAAAAAATGAAAAGTTTTGACTACGAAGGTTATGCCTTTAATGAGGCCATGTCCTCGGATGAAGAATGGGTTTTCACCCGGGAAAGAGATAGGACAGAAAATAAATAAAAAAGCCGGTCAGCTGAAATAAAGCTGACCGGTAACAATTTCCTCCTGCTGCCGATATCACTAACAATACAACCGGCCAGCCTACTCAATTATGTTCAAACTACCCAGAAACCCACTTTGTCACAGAGCGCCAGGAGTCGAGGGTTCAGGCCCTGTCCACACCAATTATGAGCCAGCGCCAAAAGAGGCGGAGGCACCGGTTGGTACCCATAGAGGCAGGAAAATTGAAAGTGCCGATACCACAAGCTATTTAGCTGAACAGAAAAGCGTGGTAACCGGTGCAGACAGTCCATCGCCACTAAAAACAGCAGCTACCCAGGTACCCGCTCATCACACGACGGGTTTAAAAGAGAATAAACCGGATAGCCAGGATGCAAAACTTTTGCAGGAACGGACTGATTTACTGCAACGGGCAGACAGTGTTCTTGGTGCCATTAACGCCAAGAAAGTAGTCGGTATTTCGCTGGAAGCGCTGGATAAAGCTCGAGCTAATAGCCCTGAGCAAGTGCTGGCAATGCTTAGGAGTATGGAGTTCCCGGCTGGCCTTAGCGTTAAAATCACCCTTAAGTCTCAGTCCGAAAAACCACTGAGCCTGATACCCCCGGGCGATGAATTGGAGAACCAGAAGAATCTTGACCAGTTAATGGAAAAAACCATAGAGGCCCTTAAGCGTCAGCAGCATGCCAATACAGAAGCAAGTGTCAGTGAAGCCGAAGAAATAAGACAGTCCCTCGTGCGCAACGATAACGAGATTGCGGGCAGAGAAACTTTGGGCCAGGGGGAAGGCGCACAGGCGTTTGACAAGCTCAGTAACAGAAAGTGTGCAATCACCGTTCATCATCGAACCCCCGTTGAGAAAAGCTATGTCGAGACCAGGCACCATGATACAAGCACCCGGCCAGCAACAGGGGAAAGTTCGGCTATCACTGCCAGAGAAGATTCTCCGGGTATTGAGAAGGGTAATGCTCACCCTGAAGAGCAAGACTTAACCACAACAACTGCTTCCGGTGCGCAGAAGCAAGCTGCCCCCATAGTCACCGATCCACCTGTAGGCACTCAGCAAGCAACTCCGGTTTATCCAGTACCACTCCCTTCAGTGAATAGTTCGCAAACCGCCGCTCCAACTCAGCCTAAGGAGGCCAAAACCGCTTTACCCCAGCAGCAGGCTACTGACTCAGTCGCACAAAGCTCTCCACTGATTCAGGAGACAGAACAAGAAAGCACTCCCGCAGCTGAACATACCGAGAGTGTTCCAACAGAAGAAGACCTCGCTGTCACCGAGCCCGTTTCAGCTCTGAAAGAGCAAACTGACGCCGTACCAGACAGCGCAGAAAGTCCGCAGGAAACAGCGCCCGTTGATAGCCTCTCTCCCTTGCCGGAAACCATGACAGCACCATCCCTCTCCCGGGAAGAAATCCGGGAAACAGCCTCTATCCCGGCAGAGCAATCCGACGCTCAGCCGACAATGACGCTGCAACAGGCAGAGCCGTCAACTGACCCGAAAACGGAACAGACGGCCAAATCGCAAGTCCGACAGCCAGAAAAACAAGAGAACTTGCATGCAGCACTGCTCAGAGAGCTAAAAAATAGACAAAGGGAACTAAAATCAATAAAGCCAAACCAGCCAATCGAAGGCAATAGCACTCAAACCAGTGACACACTTTCACCCAATGACGATACGGCAAACACACCAAAAGCCTCTCGGCCCGGGAGTCACCCCGAACTCATGGCGGAATTGACCAAAAAACTGGCCGACAGAAGACCCAAAACACCAGAAGAAGTTGACACTCTGGATAGCAATGTTGCCAAGAAATGGGCTCAGACGACGGAGAGATTGGAAAATAGCCACCTTCCCTTTATCGATGAACTGATGGAAAAAGTAGCGGCAAGAAACAGAGCAATGGAAGAAACGGCTCAGCCCTCCCAGTCGGCACTATCATCCAACGGTTACAAGCCTGCTGAAACAACGGTTTCCTTTCCACCGTTCCCTGCGGCGGATGAGTTACCAGCCGGGCAGAGAAGCTCTTCTCAGACGAATAGCAAGGCAACCAGTAACATTGCCGTACCAAAGGGCGAAACGAAAAACACATCATCCGGTAACAAGACGTTTAACGATGCCCAGTTTAAAGCAGAGTTGGAAGCCGCCGTGGCAAAGATGCTGAGAAAAAGTTCAGATACCATGGATGCTGACGACATCACAGACTCGTCGGTATCTGATGACCAGCTCCCGGAGGATGTAACCGCTGACCTGAACAACATAAATGCCGCCCTCTCTCCAGAAGAACCGGGAGAAACCACTCAACCAATTTTGAACAATGATGCCACAACGCCATTGCCTCCCGCTGCACCACCAGTACCTCCACCAATATCCCAGGAAATATTGTCCGCCAGGACCAGGAAGGCTCCGGCATCAACCAGCACTGCTCAGGCCAATAGCCCGGACAACGCAAACAAAACGGAATCAGGTAACGGAGCTAAAAGCAAGCCATCAAACCAGGGCTTCTTTGGCAGTGAGACATTCAAAAAAGCTCTGGAAAACGCTGCTACCGCCATGGATAACAAGCGTCAGAGCAGCGACAAGGATATTGAGCAACAAATCCAAGAGGCAAAAAAAGAGGCAAAGGAAAAAGAAGAGCAGGCACCCAACCCCAATGATCTGTTTGGTTCTCTGAGAAAGAGATTGTTTCCAATCAGGCAAGCCAATGATGATGATGTTGATGATAAAGACGAAAAAGACGGGTTTAACTAAGCACCACACATTCCGGTGAGTTCAATGTAACCTGGCTGACCGGTAATGTCGCCTTTAGGCGATAACGTTCCCGTATCTGTCATGTCTGCGGGGTTCTTTGAGCTTTATGATCATGAATAGGGTGCTCTCTCGGGTTAATAGCTGGCTCAGCAATCAAGTAGAACTTTGCCTGACATAACGTTAGACCACAGTTGTTCCCACTGCCTTGTAACGCTTTTCTATCAATGCCGTCGTCTTTTTCGGGAGTTCTTCTGATTCAATTTCCTTCAGTATTTTCCTGGCCGCACCGCATGTGTGTTTCAAGTTATGGAGCCTATCTTCTAACCAGAGCTTTCTCCTGGCTTTGCTTGCCATATTCAGGTGAGCTGGCGGTATAAATAGTGTGCAATCAATCACCATTGGCCGAGTAAAGACTCAGGGTTCCACACATCGCTTCTCTCCAGCCGTGTTCACAGAGCAAGATGCAGGTGCCATCCAGACCTATGGCAATGGTTTCGACGGGTTCTGACAGGAGCGGCAAGTCATATTCGATGTCTTTCTGGTCTTCAATTAATGCACCTACCCTGTCGGATAAATGCTTGATATACGAGTTAGACAGAGTTCTTTGATGGTTGGTTGCAAAGTCTTCTTTAACAGCAGGAGCGGGCATCTGACTGTATTTCCAAGCGAGTGTTTTGGCAAACTTGGGGGTAGTTGAGCCGACAATACCGGTGCGAAGATCAAGAGGCGCCAGCGTAACACCACCTCTGACTCCCTGATAAACAGAACGTTCCATAGGCACGCATCCATACATGGTTTCATATCGCTTCAGTACCTTTACCTTGTAGCTCCACTTCTGCTGGTTTAAGACAATGGGGTCTTTGTTGGGTGGTTCAAACAGTTCAAGCAACTCTTTTGTTCCGAGCTGCCCTGCCTGAAAGAACGTTGGGCGGGCAACGACGAGGCGGTTAAGAACAATCTTGTCGACCTTTATCGACTCTTTAAAATGAACTTATTCCTTTTTTTCTGGTCTGGTGTGATGCTCTGGATGATTTTTCCAGGAACCTGAAGATTGATGTCAATCACACTACAGGGTAAACAGATATGGTTCCCACATCGTTTTCTGGCGTAAAACGTGTGTTTGCGCAACTTGATGATCAGCTAGATTTGCCCAAGAATCAGGCTACTGAGGCTGAGTCAGGGGCAATTGCCAGAAAAAATCTTAAAGCCCTTAAAAAGGCTAATAAGATGCAAGCATCATCGTCAGATGCACCATCCACTTTAGAGTCTTCCAACCCCGATGGGCCGGTAACTCCCATTCAGCATTGGTTCTGGGATTTGACTGTCAAGCATCACAAAACCAGCACCATGGCCAAAATTTCCCAGGCTATCCAGGAAGGCAAAGAAATTCTGGAGCAAAATCCAGCCCTGTCCATCAATGATTGTCTGTGGTGGCCAGAATGGAAATATGTAACGGGTTTAATGTCTGTTATAGCAAACGGTGGTGGTGAGGTTGCCATTGATTTAATCACTGAAATGGGTGCTGATCCTTTTATTGAGGACTGTAACAGGAAAAATTTGCTGCACCTGTTGATTGCCAAAGGACATAAAAAAGCTTCAACAAGTAGGCATCAAAAACAATACCCAGTGTTCACAAAAATAATACAATCAGAAAGTTTACCGGTCAGCAGGCATATAAACTCACAGGATAAATACGGCCTGACACCATTGCATTATGCTTGCGCCAGGCGAGATCAGGCCTATATCCAACCCCTTATAGAGAGGGGAAGCGACCCTGCTATCAAAGATATCAATGGCAATAATTGTCTGGACGTATTACTGATGAGCGAGCAGAGTAGACTCAATCTTATTTCCCTGGCAGTAGCCATTGAAACTCAGTCGTTAAGCCATAGCAGGGTCTTGGCTGACTATAGATTGGACGGAAGTCAAAACTACTTTTTTCGGGATAAACCTATAGCTAATGTATTTGAGTCCCCCGCTACGTTGTTTAATCACTTAACCTTCAATTTAAGCGCGTTTATCAGTTGTCTGGAGCAACCATCTGATGACTGCATGAGCTATCTGGTCGATTTGCTGCTCTCTGCCATGGCCACTCCCGAGGCAGTTACAGAGGGTAGAGACAATAAGGGTGTTGCTGAGACAGCAAAAAAACATGGAGTCCTTACTGGTACCACGACTGAAGGTGATGGCAAAAAACTGGGGGCAGTTCTTTAACCTTGAAACCAACGTCAAAAATCAAGACCTAATGAAATGGTCCACCCCGCTCCCAAAACGGCTTCAAATGAGCCAGGATAGTTCTCGTCCAAAAACACAGCCAATTGAAAATGTTATTGGCATTTATCTTTAAAACCAATAACAACACAGTCAATGCTTGCTGCTGTTGGTTGTGGCTCTTTGCCCGCCTGAATTCGTACCTGATCACGAAGCGCATCATGTCCTTCTGCCATGTGTCATCTTTTTTCCTGATCCGGAAAGAGGTGTATACAGTGCTCCATGGTGGAAAATCAGAAGGAAGCATTCGCCACTGGCAACTTGTTTTATTGAGATAGAATATGGCATTCAGTATCAGACGATAATTCCAGTCACGTGGACGTCCGTTCTTCGGAGTGTCATAGCCAGGGTCAGGAAACAGAGGTTTAAGGATTGCCCACTCGTCATCAGTCAGGTCTGAAGGGCACCATGATAGTTCTCCATCAACTAATCAGATACAGTAGTTATAGACGACTTTTGATCTTTATCCTGAGTTAATGATCAGTAACTTTTACAACAGCCTCTAATATCTCTGCCGATTTGAGCTACGGCTGTTGAGTAGTTAACCTCTCTTGATATAACGAGATTTATGCAAACCCTAATAAAACAATTTTCTTTTTATTCCTTAGGAGATCATTTAAATGGCATTTAAATTATCAAAACCAGCTCCCCTGACCGTCGCTGCTATTGCGGTTATGGTTAGCGCATACTCCCTTATCCCGGAAAAACAAACGGGCACCGCCTTCGACCCGGATAAAACTTACCAGTTAACGGTACTGCACACTAATGACCATCATGGCCGGTTCTGGCATGACAGGAAAGATCAGTTCGGTATGGCAGCCCGCATGACTTTGATTGAGGAGATTCGCAAAGAAGTATCTGAAGAAGGTGGACATGTGCTGCTACTGTCCGGGGGCGACATTAATACAGGTGTACCCGAGTCAGACCTGCAGGACGCTGTCCCTGACTTCAAAGGCATGAATATGCTTGGGTACGATGCAATGGCTGTTGGCAACCATGAATTTGATAACCCGCGAGATATATTGATGATGCAGGAAGAACTGGCGGAGTTTCCATTCCTGTCAGCCAATATTATCGATCAGAAAAGTGGGGAGCCATTGTTTGTGCCTTACACCATGTTCAATCTTGATGGCCTTCGTGTCGCGGTTATGGGTTTAACCACAGACGACACCCCTAAAACGTCTAATCCTGAGAATGTGCAAGGTCTGACATTTGCCAGCCCGATTGAGGTAGCGCGTGAATTACTGCCCAGACTGGAAGAGAAGGCCGATGTGATCATTGCTTCAACGCACATGGGTCACTACCCCAATGGCAATCATGGTGTTAAGGCTCCCGGAGATGTAACACTTGCTCGAACCGTAAACGGCATCGACCTGATTGTTGGCGGTCACTCCCAGGATCCATTGTTTGAGCCTGATCTGCAAAATGACACCTGGATCGTACAGGCCCATGAGTGGGGCAAATACGTTGGGCGCGCAGACTTCGTTTATCAACAGGGTGATCTCGAACTTATTGATTACCAGCTGATCCCTGTTAACCACACAGGCAGTGAAACCAGAATTCCTTATCAAGAAGCAATGATGAGGCTTCTTTCTCCTTATCAGGAGGCGGGCGCAAAGCTGGTTGACGTTAAAATTGGCAGTGTCGACCAACGCTTAATGGGCGAACGTAATGAAGTACGGTTCCAGCCAACTAATCTGGGCACGTTACTGACCCGGGCTTTTATGGACAAAACCGGTGCTGACTTTTCGGTAACCAATGGAGGCGGGATTCGTGCCAGTATCAATGCTGGGGAGATTACTTATAAAGATGCTCTGATAGTATTTCCATTCGGCTACACACTGACTACTGTTGAGATGTCTGGTCAGCAGGTTCTCGATTACCTCGAGGTTGTTGGTCAAATGTCGGCTAATAGCGGTGCATTTGCCCACTTCTCTGGTGTTGAGATGGTGATCACCCCATCGGGAATTGAAAATGTTCGTATTGGCGGGAAACCACTGGATAGGAATAAAACTTATAAGATGGCAACTCTGAGTTTCTCTGCAAGGGGAGGTGATAACTATCCTGATGTGAGTTCCTATCCGGGCTTTGTAGACACAGGCTTTATGGACGCAGAAGTGATTCGTGAGTACATCGAAAAAAACTCACCCATTAACGTTGCCGATTATGAACCACAAGGTGTCGAGCGACAGACATTGATATCATACGGCAGCGATTAAGGAGACGCTGCGGATGTCTAAATAAAGTGAACGCGGTAAAAAAGGACGAGCGCACACTTGCACTTATTCAGGATGCATCATCGCAAGCAGCGCTTTGACAAAATCCTTCCTCTTGATCTCGTAATCATTAACATGGTGAGTTGTCGTTAGCCAGTCGTTAACTCTGTGCTCAAAAGCATCACGGTAAACATGGCTATGCAATTTGGTTTGAAGATTCGCACTAAGCACACGAAGGCGTTGTTGCTCTTGTTGAAGCTGATCGGTAAGACAGTCAGGATTTCCTTTTTTTTGTTCAAAGTGCAGAACGATAAACTGCCAGGCTTTATTCAGGCTAAGCAGGGCGCGCATAAGCAAGCCATAAATACGCTCATCAGGGCTTTGCGGGAAATTAAAAAGAATGGTTCGCGGCAGGTCACATACCGTGCCTTCTTGCAATTGCCCTGTCAGCGCATCAAGGTTCTCAGCGAGGTGTTCGAGCGTATCGTTCAGTAGCCTGGTTTCTTCAGCAAACGACAAATACCATACCGGCCTCTCAACGCCGGGCACATGAACAGCCAATCGTTCTGCATTGTCATGGATGACTCTGGCATCAACACTGACCTGAATCCCCATTGCCCTGGCACCCAAATCACCGTATTCAAGCTCAATATTATAAGCGTTTGGTAGTTTAATCGCCGGACATCCCGGTATTAGCCTGATGGTGATGTTTTTGGGGATTTCAAAGTCCCTGTCGGTATTCAGTGACTGCAGCGTATCAAAGAGTGCTCTGGCAGACGCTTCTGTCGTGCAGATAATGTCAATATCATTAAATACTGGGCAGAGGTTCTGTAAAAAACGGGAGTATGAACCGGTAATCAGAATGGCTGGATCGGTATTAGCACCATTAATTTCCTGAATAATCTCCAGGGTTTTCAGCGTTAGCGCATTTAACTGCGGAATCCAATGGTTGGGGGCTCCCGGCCCGCCTGTTGCTGTCCATTCTTTTGGCAAGTGCTTCCGGGTTTGAACTGCACCAGCGGTAATGGCAACAGAAGCTTCCTGTTGTACGACAAAATCTTTATATACGTCAGAATTATCACTACCCGAGGTAACGGCACTTACCCGTTTAAACAGTAAAGAATCCGTTATATTGGCTGCGGAGCTGCATTGTTCAAACCAGCAGCTTAACGCATTGCGAAGCCTGCTTCCCTCGGGAAAACTCTGAAGGCATTCCTGAACCTGCTCCCTATGGATTTGCCGTCCATTAACAGGCTGTCTCGCGATATGACACTGCGCCAGAAAGAAGAAATACAGGCGTGAATTCTGATATGAGCATCTCAGTGTGTTAATTGATTGCAATACCTGTTCTGCGGTTACTCTCAGATGATCAATGGTCAATTCATACTGCATCGCCATGAATTGCAATATACATTGCAGTCGGAGTTGCTCATCGTCCCGGACCGATACGTTGCTTAAGATTTGCCAGGCCTTTTGAAGGACATCCTGAGCTTCATTGGCTTCATCGTACCGCTGAGGTGGTTTCAGGCTTTGCATCAAATACCTGGCTTGCCTTGAAGAATGATCCCCGGGAACGTCATTAAATGCTTCTAATACTTTCTGATCATCCAGACAGGTAAAATCCGATACTTTTGCATTCAATGCCAGCTGAGCATAAAAAATAGCTCTCTCGAGCAACCAGCCACCACGCTCATAATCCTTGACCACTGCCCCCGGTGTGACCTGCTGGCCATTCAATAACAGCCCCCTCAGGCAACATTCCGCCTGGAAACGTGCTATCCCCAGTCTTCCTTCCGGGCTATCCGGGAAATCCCTGACCACCGAATCCGGTGTGACCAGCTGACCATTCAATATCAGGCCCCACAGGCAACATTGTTCCTTAAAGCGTGCCAGCTCCAGTGGTGCGTTGGCTATCTGGTAGCCCTCAACCACTTCATCCGCTGTGACCTGCCGACCATTCAATGTCAGCCCCCTGAGGCAACACTCTGCTTTGAAGCGTGCCTCCTCCAGTGTTGCTTTGATTGCCTGATAATTCTTAACCACGGTATCCGTTGTCACATGCTGGCCATTCAACAACAGCCCCTTCAGGCAACATTGTTCCTGAAAACGCCCTAGCGACAGTGTCGCCTTTAATGCCTGATAGCACCTAACCACCGCATCAGGTGTGAACTGTCGACCATTCAACAACAGTCCCCTCAGGCAACATTGTTCCTGAAAGCGCACCAACTCCAGTTTTGCGTTGGCTGCCTGATAATCCTTAACCACTGTATTCGGTGAAATCTGCCGACCATTCAACATCAGGCCCTTAAGGCAGCATTGTTCCTTAAAACGCGCTATCCCCAGTTTGCCTTCCGGGCTACCCGGGAAATCCTTAACCACTTCACCCGGTGTAACCTGATAACCATATAACGGCAGACACTTCAGGCAACATTCGGCCTTGAAGCGTGCTATTGCTAATTTGTACTTACTCTTTCGGTCCGGCTGCCGGTTGAATGCCTGAATGACCTGATCCGGGGTAACTTTTCTATTGCTATGTAAAATATTCTGTAAACAGAGCTTTTGCAGGAAGAACCCGCTTCTGAGAGACGTTTTCTCATTTCCATAGGTAGCAAGCACTACAGCCGTGGTTATCTGACGCCCTTCTAATGTTTTTTTTGCCAAAAGGCATCCTCAGTACATTTGCCAATATCTGAGGGGGTAGCTGTGGCTCTATAAGACGGATGACTTGCAACGCTTTTGCAGTTACAGGGGCTTTTTGAACAATCAGGAAACCCGCCTGCACCAGCTTGTTGACCAAACCGATCAGCAGAATGTGGAGATGAGCAGGTTGATGCTGTTGCTTTCAGAATAAAACCCGGCGCACTTTAACCATAAATACCACTGTCAGACCTAAAAATAATGGTTAGGTTCCTGTGTGGAGTGTTCGGGGGAGCAGCAGTCGGTGATCATATTTACCTGGTCATATTCAGGATGCATCATCGCCAGCAGTACTTTTATAAAGCCCTTCCTCTTGATCTGGTAATCATTATGCATGGTCGATAGACAGCCATTTACCCGGTGCTCAAAATCATGACGGCAAACATGGCCATTCAATTTCGTTTGAAGCTTCGCAGTCAGTGTATGCAGGCGTTGTTGTTGTTCTTGCAGCTGGTCAGTCCGAAAGTCTGATCTTCCGGTTTGTTGCTTAGAGTACAGAGCGATAAATTGCCTGGCTTTATTCAGAGTAAGCAGGGAGCGCATCAGCAAGCCATAAATGCGTTCCCCTGTGTTCATAGGGTTGTTAAAAAGAAGCGTTCGGGGTAATTCAAATACCTCCCCTTGTTGCAATTGCTCTGTCAACGGGTCGAGGTTCTCAGCGAGGTGTTCCAGCGTATCGTTCATAAGCCTGGTTTCTTCAGCAAACGACAAATACCATACCGGCCTCTCAACGCCGGGAACGCGAACGGCAGATTGCTCTGCATTCTCATGGATGACTCTGTCATCAACACTGACCTGAAACTCCATTGCTTTCGTACCCAAATCACCGTCTATAAGATGAATATTGTAGGCTTTTGGCAGTTTAATCGCCTGACATCCCGGGATTGATGAGATGGTGATGTCTGTTGGAATTTCTGAATCCCTGCCGGTGTTCAGTGCCTGCAGCTTGTCAAAAAGCGCTCTGGCGACCTCTTCTGTCGTGCAGATAATATCAATATCATTAAATACCGGGCAGAGGTTCTGTAAAAAACGTGAGTATGAACCGGTAATCAGAATGGTTGGAGCAGTATTGGCACCATTGATTTCCTGAATAACCTCCAGTGTTTTCAGCGTTAGCGCATTTAACTGTGGAACTCCCCGGACACTCGTTGCGCCTGTTTGTGGCCATTGTTTCAGGGGTTGATACCCTCTGACGATCATTGCCCAGGTAGCTGACACAGGTTTTGTTTCATCCCGGTATTCCCTGGCCTGATAAGGGAATAGTTTCTCCCTGTCAGGATTGGCAACGGATACCTCTACCGATGTTGCTCTTCGGCCAAAGCTCTCTGTATCGGGTATCACTTCGGAGAGGAAATCCGATTTGAACAGCAACTCATCCATGATATTGGATGCCGGGCTGCATTGTTCAAACCAGCAGCTTAAAGCGTGGCGGAGCTTGCTGGCTTCAGGAAAACTCTGAAGACACGCCATAACCTGATCTTTATGGATCTGTCGTCTATTAACAGACTGGCTGTTGATATAGCAGTATGCGAGGAAAAAGAAATGCAGGCGTGAATTCTGAAATGAACGCCTCAGTATTTTGATGGAATGCAATACCTGCTCTGCGGACACCCGCTTATGATCAATTCGCAACTCATGATGCATAGCCATGAATTTCAATATGCATTGCAGCCGGTGTTGTTCATCACCTTTGACCGATATGTTGTCCAAGATTCGCCAGGCCGCTTGCAGCAAATCCTGAACTTCTTTGGTTTCATCGTACCGCCAGGATTGTCTCAGCCTTTGAATCAGATACCTGACCTGCTTTGAAGAATGATCCCCCGGAGCTTGATGAAACGCGGCCAATACTTCCTTGTTATCCAGATAGCGGCCATTCAATGTCCTGCCACTCAATGCCAGCTGAGCATAAAAAATTGCACTTTCGAGCAGCCATCCACCCCGCGCATAATCCTTAACCACCACATCCGGTGCCACCTGTCGGCCATTCAACGTCAGGCCCCTCAGGCAACATTCTGCTTGAAAGCGTGCCAGCTCCCGTGTTGCCCTGAGTGCCTGAAAGTCCCTGACCACTGACTCTGGTGTCACCTGTCGGTCATTCAATGGGAGCCCTCTCAGACAGCATTCCGCCTTTAAGCGTGCCTGCTCCAGTGTTGCGTTGGCTGCCTGAAAATCCTTGACCACCATATCCGGTGTTACTTGCTGGCCATTCAACACCAGCCCATTCATACAACATTGCTCTTTAAAGCGCGCCAGCGCCAGTGTTGCGTTGGCTGCCTGAAAATCCCTGACCACTTCATCCGGTGTCATCTGCTGGCCGTTCAGTGGCACACCTCTCAGGCAACATTCCGCTTTAAAGCGCGCCAGCCCCAGTGTTGATTTGGCTGCCTGAAAATCCTTAACAACGGCCTCCGGTGTCACCTGCCGGTCATTCAACGCCAGCCCCAGCAGGCAACATTGCTGCTTAAAGCGTGCCAGCTCCAGTTTTGCGTTGACTGCCTGAAAGTCCTTAACCACCGCCTCCGCTGAGACCAGTTGGCCATTCAATTTCACTCCCTTCAAGCAACAATGTTCCTTAAAACGCCCCAGCGCCCTTGTTGCCCCGGCTGCCTGAAAACCCTTAACCACCGCCTCCGTTGTGACTTGCTGGCCATTCAAGATCAACTTCTTCAGGTAACAGTGCTCCTTAAAGTGCGCCAGGGCCAATCTGCCCTTCGGGCTATCCGGGAAATCCTTAACCACGACATCCGGTGTGAACTGCCGGTCATTCAACGCCAGGCCACTCAGGCAACATTTTTCCTTGAAGTGCGCCAGTGCCATTCTGCCCTCCGGGCTATCCGGGAAATCTTTAACCACTGCCGCCGGTGTGAGCCGTTGGTCGTTCATTGACAGCCCCTTCAGGCAACATTCCGCTTTGAAGCACGCTATCGCTAATTCGCTCTTACTCCGATCTGGTTTCAGGTTAAACGCCCGGACAACCTGATCCGGGGTGATGTTTCTATTGTTATGGAGAATGTTCCTTAAGCAGAGTTTTTGCAGGAAGAAACCGCTTCTAAGAGACGTTCTATCATTGCCGTAAGCTGTAATCACACAAGCCGTGGTGATTTGACGCCCTTGCAACATTTTTTGTTGCCAAAAGGCATCTTCAATACGTCTGCTATCGTCCAGATTCTTGGCTGTACCACCAGAGGACTGATGGCAAGAGACTCTTTTACCATTAAATAGACTTATGTAGTGGTTAGACGTCCCACTTGAACCGGCTTGCTGTTCAACCCGGCCATCAGGCTTTGGACGGGTATAGGTTGATGCCATTGTTTTCAGAATAAAACCCTGCGCAGTTGAACTATAAACACCGCAGTTTGACCTCAAAACGGTTATTAGGTTCACTCGCTTTTGGTTCGTGGGCTTTGCTTTACCCCCATTCGCCATTGCAGGGCGACCAGTACCGTCACGACCATTAAGCCCGGCAATGCCCCGCCATATGGATTAAATAGCAGCAGAGGCAAACTAATCAGGGCCATCAATCGCTCCCAGGCATTTAACTTTCTTAGCAGATAGCCTTCGATAGTCATTGCCATTGCCACAATAATCGCGACCGTTTGCAGGGTTGCTATAACCAGCCCCAATAGATCTGCGGAAGTATTAATCAGTCCGGTATAAGCCATCATCATTGGAATGACAAACAAGCCTGCAGCAAGCTTAAATGCCTCAACCGAAGCCTTCATTGGTTTGGCATTAGCCACACCCGCACCGGCAAATGCGGCCAGGGCAATGGGGGGCGTGACATTAGAGGTTTGTGACAGCCAGAAAATAATCAGATGGGAGGTTAATAACGGTAACCCGAAATCACCTAATAAAGGCACGGCAATAACAGCAAGCACAATATACGCAGCGGTAACCGGTAATCCCATGCCCAGAATCAGGGCAACAAGGCTGATCAACAACAAAGCCGTGAACAGGTAACCACCGGACAGTGCCATAACAAACTGGGTAAACTGCAGGCCAATGCCGGTCTGCCCAACAACACCGACAATAATACCGGCGGCACCACAGGCTACAGAGATAGGAAGTGCCAGCAATGCCCCCGCCTTCATACCTTCAATCACCTTGGGCAAACTTACCCGACTGTGTTTGCGTAAAGCGGCGGTGACCAATATGGCAGCACAGCCAGCAACCCCCACCAGCAAGGGGGAATACCCCATCATCAATAATGCAGTAATCAGCACCAGGGGAATCAGGAAGTGAGCACCCTGCTTCATCACCTTAAGAACGGCTTCTGTACGACTGACCGCCTGTAAATCCAACTTGCAGGCCATGATATGCACATAAAGCAGTGTGCAGAAGAAATAAAGCAATGCCGGCACTATGGAAGCAATCATAATGTCGCTGTAGGGCACACCGGTAAACTGTGCCATTACAAAAGCGCCCGCCCCCATGATCGGTGGCATAATCTGTCCACCGGTTGAAGCGGCAGCTTCAATACCTGCTGCCTGTTCGGGTTTGTAACCCAGTCTCTTCATCATGGGGATGGTGATTGAACCGGTGGTTACCGTGTTGGCAATGGCAGAGCCGGAGATTGAGCCCAGTCCGGCAGACGCAATGACCGCAGCTTTTGCTGGTCCGCCTCGATATTTGCCAGCAATGGCAAAAGCCAGATCAATAAAGAATTTACCCGCCCCGGTCACCTCCAGAAAAGCACCAAACAAGACAAAGATAAATACGGTGGTGGCGGCAATACCCAGTGCTGAACCAAAAATACCGTTACTGGAAAAAATCTGGAACTGTACCAATTCCTGCAGACTGTATGCCTTGGTTGCCAGTGTTCCCGGAAGCAGATCGCCAAAAGCACTGTAAGCCAGAAATATACCGGCAATAATCACCATGACCCAGCCTACAGTACGTCGACAGGCTTCTAACAATAACAGCGTAAAAACGACACCCGCCAGCAAATCCGTATCGGCCAGGCCAAACAGAAGATAGTTAATATCGTTATAGTCAAACTGGATGATCTGATATCCGGCAAACAGGGCCAGAGCACAGAACCCAAGGTCTAGCAATCGGCCAGCCACCATTATCGGGCTGCCTTCCTGTTTATTCCCGGCGTTTTTAATGAGTGGATAATGCAGAAAAATCAGTACCATCACCCAGGTCAGGTGAGCTGGCCTGAAGTACGTTGCAGAAATGGTTGAGGTCACACCCTGCCAGATCTGGAACACTGACAGCAGCACAGCAAGGGCTAACAACAAATAGCCCAGTCCCTGATTAAACCTGCTCATATAATACGCCCAACAGATTACAAGAGAGGAAGTAGCGATGCCCAATCGGCTAACGCTACTGTTCAGTGCTGACTCAGTACTGAATTTATTGAATGCTGTTCAGATACTTTTCAGCACCCGGATGAAGAGGCACACCAGCCAACTGTTTCGCATTAGCCGGAATGGTCGCCTCAGCAACGTTTACCACCTTGCGGACTTCATCCATGTTTTCATAGGCAGCCCGGGTCAGTTCAAACGCCATGTCATCTGACATATCTGCCCGTACCACCAGCACGTTCCAGATACTCAGCGTGTCAGTGGCTGGCACATCGTTATAAACACCTTCGGGAATGGTGTACTCGCTGTAGGCTGGATACTCGGCAATAAATGTCTGACGTTCTTCCTGAGTAATGGGAATGACACGCAGCTTGTGGGTCAGTGCAATCTGGGTCACCGCCCCAACCCCCTGGCCACCAACAATAAAGCCAGCATCAATCTGACCATTGGCGAGCGCATTGGTGGTTTCAGAGTAATTGAGATAGACGGCGTTGATGTCCTTTTCAGGGTTAATCCCCAGGGTTTTCAGTAAGGCTGCCGAAGTGACGGCAGTGCCTGAACCTGGCGCTCCCAGGGAAACACGCTTGCCTTTCAGGTCATCCAGGGTCTGAATATCAGAATTTTGCAGTGTCATGGGATGAACAAGGTTTGGATAAAGCGCGAACAACACTTTGACGGGCATTTTTGCGGGAAATTTACCCTCCCCCTGATAGGCGTCCATCACGACATTGCCCATGGCAATACCCGCCAGCATATCGCCACGTACGACTTTGATCGTGTTTTCAACGGAGGCAGCAGTCACCTCGGCTTTTACATTGATGCTACTCACTTCGTCCGACCAGACTTTGGCCAGAGCACCACCAAAAGGGTAATAAATACCACTTTGTCCACCTGTCCCAATGGAGTAGTTTTGGGCAAAAGAAATGATAGGCAACAGCATTGCGAATGCAGCAGCTATACGTTTCATGTGGATCATCCCCCTTTTACAGGTCATTTTGTTGTTTTTTTGAACGGGATCTTCCGCTCTATTTTCTTGTTTGAGCAGAGCTTACTACAGGAAGCGCTGATGGAGAATACTCTCTGATAAAAGATGGTGCCACTGACAAAATAAAATAATGGATTAGAGATAAGCCCAAACCTTGCTGTAATACTCCTTCGTAATGATCACCTGGTTAAAATAATAGACGAAAGATGTAGTTAATAACTTCCATGGGATTAACTAATAGCACAGAAAAAATTTCAATTAGATACTCTGTTTTTTTCAAGGCGGGGTTTTCCACTTCAATTTTCTCATTTGCTTTGAGAAATTTTTTTATCGTTTCATCATTAAAATCCATGTTGTAGTCATTAAATTTATCCAGTACTTCTTCTACCATTTGCCGAAGCTGAGCTGAATTAGCACTTTTTAAATCTTCGTGCAAACGTAGTCTTGTTTCTTTGGCACAACTGACTGCTCTTTGATACTTGTCCCCGCGGGATTCGGAAGGTTCTTCATCACCAAACACATCTAACAATGAAGTTAATAAACTTAAATGGCGTATGAGATACTCTCTCAGAGGTGGTCTGGTCAGGGCTTTCTCACAACAGTCACTGATCAAAACTACATTTTTCAAGAAACCTTGACCAGTATAAAACCACTTCAGAGTTGACCTTTCAACTGATTGACCTTCAGGTGTTCGAAAATGATCACATAAAATTTGAGCATTGTGATGTAATTCAGATTCAGGATCAGATACTGTTTCAGAGTAAAAACACGCCATTTCAAGCAGCGTATGATGGAGTTGAGTTTTTTCTTTAGTTAAATTCCTGATAGCCTCATCACGAGGAGCTATCCGTTCGTGCATATTAGCTCCGCAGTTTAATAATAGCTTGATCATCTTTGCTGCTGCAGGATTCGTGGAAAAACTTGCCATAAATAATGGTGATTGTTGAATGGGATTAGCCGGATCAATATTATTTGGATCTCCACCATTTGCGAGCAGTTGCTCCAGAATAATGTGGTTGCCATATTCAATTGCAGACATAACAGGAGTAATCCAAACCTTTCCTGGTGGTATTGATTCACTCTCTCCAAAGTTGCCAATGGATCTGAATCCAATCTTATCACTCCCAGCGCAACGAATTTTGTAGTTGGGGTCAGCCTTGTGCTCCAAAAGGATTTTCGTGGTCTCGGCGTAACCCTTTTTTATGGCCATGATCAATCCGGTGATGCCATCTTTCCTGGGGTTGTCAGGATCAAACTGTTTGGATTTGGTCATCACCTGAATGACCTTCGTTTGATTTTCCTGCGCAGCAATAGTTAGAGCACTACTCTGAAGGGAAGAAAATGGATTGTTTTCACAGGGATTTGCCTGATGGTCGATTAATGTCTCAACAACTGCTGCATGACCACGTCGGGCAGCATATATCATCGGAGTGTCTTTTTTATCGCTGAACGACAGTGGGCAACTGAACCATTCCTTCCGTGTTTTTTCATCCGTACCCGATAATAGACGAGCAAGCTTCTCGCCATCATCCGAGTTGCACGACTCTTGAAAGCAAGAGGTTAAAGCCTCCGGTGTTATCTGAGCTATTGTGTCAGGTTGTGAAAGCACATTGGGCATTTCAAGCCGTGCTTTTTTAGCAGCGGGCTCAGAGTTAACATCAACCCTGGTTATGATGAAATCTGCTAACGGTACGGTCTCAGGTGCAGGAGGACTGCGATGTTCGCAGGGAATCTGAGGAATGCCCGCTGCTGTCTTATTATCCGACGGTTTTTCCGGGATAGCTCTGGGTAGTGCGGAAGGGACTAATGAATAATTGCAGTTCATTGTTGTTGGACCTCAGTCATTTGTCAGATACATTTTTGGACTCTCCAATGGGCAAAAATGACAGTCACATCCTGTCGGGCAAAGTGCAAAATGGACCGGGTAGAGTCCGACCGTACATTTTCACGACAATTTATAGTCAAATTTGTTTTTTTATGACTGATCGATCATTGGAAAGTTCCCCTATCAAGGCATAGCTGGCAAACTTAGCCAGAATTCAACAGTTGAATTGAGAACCTGCTCAAATCCCGATTTACGGTTCAGCCGTTGTTTTCCTTACGCTTCAGAGGTTTGATTACGGCAACAGGCATGCCAATATTGGACTATCAAACGATCAGGTACTGGCGGGGAGGACTGGCCAGCCATACTGATCACCATCAGGGAACTGTGTGAATGTCACCGATTATAGAACTTATAGAGACCTCAACCCCTTACCTGACCTTTGTGCTGACCATCTCTGGCTTGATTGTCGGTAGTTTTCTCAATGTGGTGATCCACCGGTTACCGATAATGATGGAAAGGCAGTGGCAGCAGCAGAGTGAAGCTATTTTACACCCGGAAAAGATACCGGATCCTCTGCCTGCTTTTAACCTTGTGGTGCCTGCATCTACCTGTCCTTCCTGTCAGCATAAAATCCGTGCCTGGGAGAATATTCCGGTGATCAGCTATCTGTTCCTGAGAGGTAAATGCTCAGCCTGCCGGACCCCGATTTCATTGCGCTATCCGGCCATCGAGATACTCAGCGCCCTGATGACGGTAATGATTGGCCTGACCTACGGCGTGACATTACAGACACTGGTCTTCTGTCTGTTCGGCTGGTCACTGCTGACCCTGACCATGATCGACTACGATACCCAGCTACTGCCTGACGATATTACTCTGCCACTCCTCTGGGCAGGCCTGATCGTCAACAGCTTTGAACTGGTGGTAACCCTTGAACAGGCGTTATGGGGAGCCATTGCCGGTTATCTTTCCCTGTGGAGTGTTTACTGGGTATTCAAACTGGTGACCGGCAAGGAAGGCATGGGCTACGGTGACTTTAAACTGCTGGCGGCGCTGGGAGCCTGGCTAGGCTGGATGAAGCTGCCCCTGATCATCCTGCTCTCATCACTGGTTGGCACTGTTGCAGCGATACTGTTGATCGTCAGTCAACGCCAGGAACGATCCAACCCGATTCCCTTTGGTCCTTATCTGGCCATTGCCGGCTTTGTTGCCCTGGTCTGGGGCGATCAACTGATTGCGGATTATCTGAGCTTTTCGGGTTTGAACGGATGACCACGGTAAGCTCACAGCAGCCCTTAGTTCAACAAAAGCGCCCTTTTACGGTTGGAGTCACCGGCGGTATTGGCAGCGGCAAGACGGCAGTGACCGACTTTTTTGCCAGCAAGGGAATTTGTATTGTTGATGCGGATATCGCTTCCCGCGTGGTGGTAGAGCCGGGAAAACCGGCTTTGGCTGACATTGAACGGCGCTATGGCCCGGAGATTTTGCTCGATGGCAGTCTTGACCGTAGAAAGCTGAGAACCATCATCTTTGCTGATGCTGATGAACGAAAATGGCTGGAAGGTCTGCTACACCCCCTGATACGGGATCAGATAATCCTTGAGCTGACCCATGCAGAATCACGTTATGCCATACTGGTTTCGCCGTTGATGCTGGAAACCAGTCAGCATGAATTGGTGGACCGTGTGCTGGTCGTGGATGTGCCAGAGAGTGTTCAGCTATCCCGCACCATGGCCCGTGACCAGATGACAGAGGATCAGACCCGGCAGATCCTCAGTAGCCAGATGGAACGGCAACAGAGAGTTGGCAGAGCCGATGATATCGTTGATAACAGTGGCTCTATAAGCCAGTTACACCGGTCATTGGATAAACTGCATCATTATTACCTGAGCCTCGCTTGAGGCTCAGGTGCTTCGTTAAACACCCGGTCTCCAGCCATTAGTTACCGGATAGCGACGATCCCGGCCAAACCCTCTTGGCGTAATTCTGACCCCAATAGCTGACTGGCGACGTTTGTACTCATTGATGTCCACCAGCCTCAGAACGCGATAAACCGTATCCCGGTCAAACCCTTCTTTCACGATGGATTCGGCGCTTTGATCCTGTTCAATATAGAGTTCAAGAATGCGATCCAGCTCATCATAGGGCGGCAGGCTGTCTTCATCCACCTGATCCGGGGCAAGTTCAGCGGAGGGCGGACGGTCTATCACTCGCTGGGGAATCACATAGCCCCGGGTATTGCGATATTCGGACAGTTTAAACACCAGTGTTTTCGGTACATCTTTCAGAACATCAAAACCACCGGCCATATCGCCGTAGAGCGTGCAGTATCCCACTGCCATTTCACTTTTATTACCGGTAGTCAGTACCAGGTAACCCTTCTTATTGGAGATCGCCATCAGCATGACACCCCGGCACCGGGACTGCAGGTTTTCTTCCGTGGTATCCCGACCATAACCGGCAAACTCGGTACTCAGGGTGTCCATAAAGGCATCAAACATCGGTTCAATCGGCAGCACTTTATAGTCAATACCCAGAATTTTCGCCTCTTCTGCCGCATCCTCAAGGCTCATATCGGAGGTGTAACGATAGGGCATCATGACCGCCTGAACCCGATCTTTACCCAGGGCATCGGTAGCTACTGCCAGAGTCAGGGCAGAGTCAATGCCTCCGGACAAACCCAGAACGATGCCCTTAAAACCATTCTTATTGACATAATCCCTGACACCAGTCACCAGGGCATCATAAACCCTTGAGCAAACGTCGGGGATTTCAGCAACCTCTCCCGGTTCAAATGTCATAGAGCCTTTATCAAAGGCAACGCAGAACAACTCTTCGGTAAACCAGGTTGCCCCAACAGCCACTTCACCATTACCGTTCATGGCAAAGGAGCCCCCGTCAAACACCAGCTCATCCTGACCACCCACCAGGTTGGTATAAAGGACAGGAAGGCCCGACTCCAGACAGCGCTCACGAACTACCTGCTGACGCAGTGACTGCTTGTTCATGTGGAAGGGTGACGCATTGAGACTGATAATGAGGTCTGCTCCGGCTTCTTTAGCCCGGCGAACCGGCCCCTGGTACCAGAGATCTTCACAAATCAACAGGGCAATATTGACACCTTTGCAGGCATAAATAACCGTGTTCTGACCTTTCACAAAATAGCGTTTTTCATCAAAAACCTGGTAATTGGGCAGATGCTGTTTTCCGTAGCGGGCGACAATCTCACCATCACGCAGCACCAGCGCCTGGTTTTCCAGACCATGTGGCCCCATCAGCGGGACACCGATAATCAAGCCAATACCCTTAACCACCCTGAGTCGGTTCAGCGCCTGTTCTACCCGCACAATGAGACTGGGCCGCAACAGCAGGTCTTCTGGCGGATAACCACAGAGGGTCAGCTCCGGAAAGACAACAACATCCGCATCCAGCTGATCCCGGGCCTGCTCGGCAGCCTCAATGACACGGGACGTGTTCCCGTCGATGTCGCCCACCACCAGATTCAGCTGGGCCATGACCATATTGAGCTTTGCTGACATGGAAATACCTGTCTATCCCTTGTTTAAAGACATCTATCAGGGGCGGTATTGTCTGGTAAGTAATGGTGTCTGTAAATTGAAATACCCAATGAAGGGGATAAACCCATAAATCCAGCTGCTGAGAAACAGCCTCAAATCATGGGAAGATGGGGAACAGCCAATAGAAGATGCAGGATGGGCGGCGTTACCCATCCGCCCCGAAATCAAAATCCATGCGCTCTGAAGGGGGTTGCATATAGCTGCCCTGAATAAAATCGGCGCCATACTGCCAGACAGGGGTCATTTCTTCCGCTGTTTCAATCCCGGGCACAATCACTTTACGGCCACTTTGACTGAGATCCTGGATCATCTTTTGTAACTCCTGGGCATTTCCACCACTGCTGAGGTCTTCTGTGAAGGATTGGTCAAGCTTTACCAGGTCAATATCAAGATGAGCAATCCCCTCCAGTGGGTTAAGGCTGCAACCAAACTCACTAATTACTGTCTGGCATCCCATCGCTTTCAGAGTGCTGAAAAAATCCGGTATCTCTTCTGAGTAACGGGCCAGGTTCTGTTCACTCAATTCAATGGCAACAGCATCAGTAGGAATGCCCGCCGTTTTCAGAGCAGCCTTCATCCATGGGATAAATGTATCATCCGTTGCAGAACAACCACCGACATGCAGCAACAGCCGGGTATCACTCCCTTCTTTTCTTTTGGCCATCAATGCTTTACTGGCTTCAATCAGTTGCCACCGATCCAGCTTGTTCCACAAACTGATTTTTTCCAGTTTGGGCCTGAATTCCGAAGCCTCATGTTCCTTTCCTTCCGGGTCGGTCAGGACAAAAGAGACTTCGTAATACTCAGATGGCGATCCTGCAAGGGAGATAACGGGTTGATAACTCAACCTGAATGTTTTGTTCTTTATCGCCTGGCTGACCATGCCAGCCAGCTGCTTTTCAACGGAATGAACCGAGCTGACTTTACGCTTCTGGTAAAAGCACAGTCGGTTGCCACCCTGCTTTTGTGCCAACACGGTGGCCTGACGACTTTGACCAGTCAATGTTTCAGCATCGCTGGCGGTATCACTGAGAATAACAGCACCTATTGACAGCTTGACCGGCAACGGATGTTGATCAATGACAATATCCTCACCGGTAACCGCTGCCAGTAAACTTTCCATCAGTTCGGTAACGTCCTGTTCTTCCCCTTCCCGAAGCAGGGCGGCAAAGTTTGCCCCTCCCCGACTGGATACATGATGCGTGGCGTCAAGATGTGACGTTATCTTATGCGCAACCGATTTAAACAGCTTATGGCTAACCTCTTTCCCATGCTGTTCATGGGCGGCTTTCAGAGTTTCCAGATGGAGATAACATAATGTTGACTTTCCTTTGCCTTCTACCGCTCTCTGGATAGCAATATCCAATGCCTGATCGAACAGTTTTCGGTCAAATAGCCCCGTTTCGGCGTCCGGCGCTGACTTTTCGAGAGTTTTATTTACTTCGTCCTGCTCACCTTCTTTCTCGCAGTGCTTAATCTGCAGACTGAGAGTGAACTCACCATTAAATGACGTTGGTGAGATCACTATGGACACAGGCACTTCTGAGCCATTGTGAGCGACTAAAGGACATTGAATAGCCGCCAGTGCCTGACCACTTTCTTCAATGCCCATGAGAAACGCTTCAACGTCCTGCTGATCTTTGGAAATGATCAAATCCCTGAACAATTTTTCATCCAGAGACTCCTCTTCCGGAAGCCCCAGCAGGTTGATAAATGCCGTGTTAGCAAACCGGATGTGTCCATAATTAATGTATACAACCGGATCAACCTGGTCATCGAGCAATAATTGACGCTGCTTTTCTGATTCATGCAAGGCGACGCTCATGCGTCGATGGTGTCGCCTGACCTTCAGGTCTTCGAACTCCTTCCGGGCAACCGTCAAAAGATATTCGTCATGCCCCGGTGGAATCACTGCACGGGCACCCATTTGAATAAACGACAGTTCGTCGGTTTCATCATCCGGGTTTATCAGGACGATACCCGGCAAATCAATGCCTTTCTGATTAATATCATCAAAGATGCGGGAATAAGTTAATGGCTCGGGAGGCTCTGCCATCAACAGTAGATCCCAGTGCTGCTGTCCGGACGTGGCTTCAGTGAGATCATCCAAAGAGTTGATCTGTTTTGCCCGAGTGGAATAACCAGACTCACGGAAAACATTCAGGAGCGATTCTGCTTCCCTGGTTGATGAGTCAATGATTAAAAAGCGAATTAAGTCTTTGTCGCCCAATGCCATGGTTATGCTTTCCCTGTTGATCTTAGAAAGCTATCGGCGGTTACCTGATGAATTATATAGCGCAAAGATCATCGTCAGAGGCTGTTGACGTTTCAAACTGTGCGATCAGGTAATAGAGCAAGGCGGAATCCCCGTAATACCAGGAAGAAAGAATCCAGTCATTGGTAAGGGCGACATTAACTGGCATTTATACATTATACAAGGACAGACAGGGAGCACGTCTATGAAATATCCGGGTTAGCTTCCTGGTAATGTATCAACGAAAATAATCCCCATAGTCTGGCTTGAACTGGCTCCGTTACCATTGAGCGTAGCTATGCTGTCTAACTCATAAACACGGCCGATGAATTTAGCAATGTCAAATCCGGGGGGAGGAAGGGTATTAGAAACATACCTGAGTGTAACCCTCTGACATATTCCAACTGCATTGTTACACCCACCCGGATTGACAATAGGAGACAGAGGTTCCTGCTTCGCGGTGAAGGCGTTACGGAAGTGTACGGGATTGGCATCCAGGTAGGAAAATTGGCTTTCCAACTCATTGAAGGCAACCTGATATACCTCAATGGTTCGCTGTTCATTGCCTACTGTTACTTCTTCCAGCAATGCTGTTTCCATAACCATAAGACCGGAAAACGTCATAACAAGCATGACAATCATAACGATCAATAAAAAAGAACCCGTCTGCTTGCGTTGCTCTGAACCGCTTTCCATAATGACAGCCCGTATTAATGTGGTCTTCAAATGGTGCTATCGACTGATCATTCTGCTTCATAATATCCATCGGGCTTTTTCATCAGTGAAATTCCAAACGGGTTATTGCAAATCATCTACTTGCTGACATATTGCTAACATCACCGCCAGTGGCTTTGAGGTGTTCGTGCTCCGCGGCTGTCCAAAGTCATATTGCCATCTTCTGCCTGCAAACCCTGGGCAACAGCGGTTAACTGCACGCAGCGCTCCAGGGGGTCTGAACCACACTGAGCGGCCTGTATCCGGTAAGTACCACTTTCAGACTCTACAGGGCTTGTGGTGTCAAACCCTAAATCGGCCAGATTGGCAGTGTATCTCAACATCTCAGTGTAGTACCGTTCCTGCTGCTGCATGACATTCAACAGCATGGCAGCACCCTCACCTCTTTTTGATTCGGTGACATATTGACGATAGCTGGGCAGCATAATGCTTGCCAAAATACCAATGATGGCCACAACAATCATCAGTTCAATCAAGGTGAAACCTTTATTAACCTTATTCATCGGTTCTCTCTCCGGAACTCTCGGATAACGGTTATGGAGCCAGTACTTCTGCATCAGTAAAAAGAGCCCTGCTTTTTTTCAGAGTAACTGTCCAGGCTAAAATCCTGCATTATTCAAACGGATGGCTGTGCTATACATGTACCTGGGCGTCTGATCATCCATTGTCAAACTGCCACTATCGAGCAGGTTATAGGTTCTGGACCTTCTATCAAAAATACGTGACTCCTTTCCAGCGCTGACCAGCACGCCAACACGAATGCCTAAAACCTGTCGCCAGTCTGGCACCCCTGAGGCTGTCACATACTGGTTAATACTTGACTCCCCCGCCGGGGCAATTCCATAAAGTGCCTGCAATCGCTCCACACCCTGAACCAGTGCCTGGGCATTCCCCCGTGGAGTTCCCGTTAATGGATCATAACCACGGCAAAACAAGGTACTGATGTGATCGTTTGCATGGTCCGGGGCTACAAAATAGACGTCTGCTGTCAATGCCCCCGGGACAACGGTTGCTCCAGTACAGTCCTGAAGTTGACCATTATCACGATTTGGCACGGGCTCATATTGAATGGCCACTCTGTCACTGTTGGTACCACCACCTTCAATCGTACAGGTCGCCCCCCCTTCGCATCTTCCCAGGTAGAAAGGTTGTATTGAGCCTGCTCCGATCTCGGATCTGAAGCCGGCTCTACGAAACTCAGTACTCATGATATAGAGACTATGACGTCCGTTTTCCTGGGCTGTGGCAATAAACTCATTCACACTGGCGGAGCGACTATTGTTCACCATTAACTGTAAAGCACTGCCTGCGACTATCAGCCCCATAAGAAAGGCCAGCATCATTTCTACAATGCTGAACCCCTTTTGATGATGAATTATGTTGGGCATTGTTCAATTCCTGACGTACCTGAATTCAACCTGCTGACGATCCCCAAGAACACCTTTTTCCGTTCCCCTTGTGGCCCAGGAAATCAGGACCCTGACTTTATCCGTCGGCAAACAGGAGCCATCACAGCTGATGTCGATTCTCGGTTCGATCACGATATTGGCACTGCTGCACACCAAACCATGAATATCAAACGCTGCCATTTGATCAGCATTACATGTGGTACCAATACAACGGGGAGGAGAAGCCTGGCAGTAGGAGCCCAAATTGGCGGAGGCGTTTGATGATTCTCTCTGATATGCTGAGTTTGCCAGCCCGGCCGGGTTTAGCCTCATTACCTCAGCAGCGGCATTCACCATCCATACGGCCTGGGATCGCTGGATAGCGTCATGATTCGCTCGAATGGCCTGACTTTGCATACCAGTAACCGCGATTACGCCCCCTGCAAAAATCAGCACACCGACCATGACTTCAACAATACCGATCCCTTTTTGCCGCAAAGACCCGGGCTGTCTTCCTGTCTTGTGAAAAGCCGCAACCGAAAGGGAACCTGGTTCAGCATTTACGGGGCTGGCATTGGCAGGATTGATATGGTTGGTCATAAACAATTCACACCCTCACGCTTGCGAATCAACCCTGATCCTGAAATATTCACCAGTCGCTGAAACACTGGTCTTTTTGGCACCGAACATAACGTGAACCCACCCTGATGAACTGCGCTCCCCCTGGGTCTGAAACTGAGCACCTCAGCATTGCTGTGCCACAGAATTTCAACCGGGCTGCTGACCGGGTTATACACCCGAATAACCTCTTCACCCCAGTCAACATAGTTGTTGCCATTGCGGTTAACGAAAACAATCCAGCCATCTGCCCAGTTCACCCCGGGCTGACAGCCACTGCCAGTTGTGGAGCGACAGACGCTGACGGTTTCAGCACGCTTGATCGCTTCACTTCGGGCCAGAACCGCACTGGCATAGAGCCGCTGATTCACATAATCAAGCTTGAACCCTTCAGCAACCTGCCCGATGGGAATAACCAGATTGACCATGATGGCGATCAGGACAATCGTGATCATCATCTCTACAAGCGTGAAGCCACGGTTGTATTTATGGTTTAACGTTGTATGAAGAAATAACAAACCTACCTACTTCCCTGTCGAGGATGCTTTTCTTTAAATCTAGGTGTGTGAGTTAAACCGACGTTCAGAAGTCGATAGACGGTACAAAAACAAGGATAAAAACTGGAAGTCGTCCGTTTATTTCCAGCACGCATCCGGGGCCAGAACACCTAAATGATCCACAGTAAACTGCGTACAACCTGAGTCCGTAGCCTGGACACCATTGCCCAGCGCAGTGGCTGTCAGGGTAAATGAGGAGTTGTCGGCTTCAACGCTCAGGGTGTAATACCCCTCGGGAGAACTGCTTCCACCGAGCATATCCATAGAGTCTGTATAGGTATGGTTAACGGAGTACCAGCGCTCCTGGGCAGCCATAGCGGCGGTCAGGGCGGCCCAGGCATCGCTGCGTCGAACTTCATACATATACTGGCTGTAGGAGGGATAGACGATACCTGCCAGAAGACCAATTATGGCGACAACAATGATCAGCTCGGGTAATGAAAACCCCTTTTCATGACTATTTTTCACTGGTTTATCTGTATTCATATCAATCAATCCATGGAATGCTGAAAATCTGCCACCAGCTCTGCCGTCCTTCCGAGCTGAAACTGTAATCAAGGTTTGTTGCCGTAATACTGCCACCGGCCCCCTGGGTCACCGCAGTCAGTTTCCCTCCTTCCCCCTGATGGGCCACCGGTGAAGAAGCATAACCGATGCCCAGACTCACCTTATTCAGGGAACGCTCCAGCTCCAGACTTTCCACAGGCACACTGCCCAGGACGGCATCAGGCGATGCGGTACCGGTCAGGTAATGAACGGCATAAAGTAAGCTTGTACCATCAATTGAACAACTGTCCGCGGGTGGACGGTATTCAGTAAACAGGATTTGGGAGAACAACCTGGCAGCGCTGTTCACACTTCGCCCGGCTGGGCCAGAGCCATCAACACTGAGAGGCAGCTTCCACCCCCCCTGCTCAGCGACCACCGCCTGTAAGGTGCCGAAACTGTTGATGGTTCGGGAGCCTACCGTAAATGGCGTATAGGAGGAGTCTGACTTCTTCAGTACATCACCATTGGTAAATACAACCACATCCCCCACATTGACCAGATTGCTCTGGCTGACAGATGCATAGGTAAACTGCCTGGAGCTGTTCAACGGCTCCTGAACACCGTAGAAATAGTTGGACTCAGTACTGCGATTGTCACCATTGGTCAGCAGCCGACCTGTTCCGGAGTATACCCAGAAGCTGTTGTCATCAGTCACGGTCATGGGGGGGGCCATAATCGGCTGTCCGGCATCCATCAATACATTGAGGCTTGAGTTTTCCAGTGCTGATGTCAGCCTTAGCCTCATCAGTTTTCCACTCAAACCGGTACTTCCTGTCTCAACCGTGCCAAAATAAACGGCATCATCCTGGTAATCCCGGTCCCAGTCTTCAGCCACCATATCGCCTGCATAAGCCGTGGAATAGGAGGTCACAAGGGGATCAAAACCGGCAACAAAATTCTTATTATTAAGATCGTACACAAATACCCGTAGATTCTGATCCGACGTTCCCTGCTCCAGGGCTGATCTCAGGGCAGTAGACCCACTGCCTGCTGGCCCGGAGCCAAACACCAGGTACCACTCGTTTTGCACCGGATTACTCCAATCGGTCTCGCCATTAACATCCGTAACAGCTTTCCGCCTTTTAACCAGCGCAGGCTGTGAGGTAGTAAAACCCAGATCAGCATGGGTAATTTCAGCCAGCAACTCCGGTGGTTGCTCGGGATCAGTGATATCCAACACCACCCAGGCAGAGCGCATGGTGCGACTTTCGCTGTCGATGGTGACATCAATATTGCCCCCACCCAGTCTCATACCCACCACCAGAACTGTTCCCCAGCCACCAGGATGAGTGCTGTCATCAGCGAAGATATTGGCATCGAAGACCATCGGTTCCGAATCCATGTAATAAACATGGGGGTAATCGGTCTCAGTGAGCCAGCGAAGGTGAGGTAACAGATTCATTGGTGCGTAACTCCAAAGCTCTGAACCCAGCGGATGCTGTACCTCACCATGACTGGCTGTGCGCTCATAGCGGTAGGAACTCTCTTCCCAGAACCCGCCATTAAAGGCATGAATCAAACCATCGTTGGCTCCGACGTAGAGCACATGCCGCCGATTCAGGTATTGATTGCGGAAGGTTCGATAGCTGCTGTCGTTGTAATAGGCGTCGTAACGGCTATCGGGTGCTGCCACCAGTCTGGGGGTTGAGTGGACGATATCCCCAAGACGCCAGACTTCATCAATACCATCTTCATCAAAATCGATGGTACGGGAACGGGTGCCAGCCTGCTCTTCTCCCCGAACATAGTTAACGACAGTAGCGACTTCACTGGCAAAAACGCCCAGATACCCTTCATGTCCAGTAAAGGTTGAAGGCATAAACGGCAGCTGTTCGTCATCATCCACCTGCTGATTATTATTGATATCCAGCCAGGTCAGCATATATCGGCCGCCGGAGGCGAGCGCATCATAGGTTCTCTGATTGCTCAGATTACTCAATAAGGCCAGCTGTTCCCGGGCATCCCAGATCGTCTCAAGTGAAGCGAGTGATTTCAGCGGGCCATCGGCTACCCTAGTGACACCAAAGTCGTCAGAGGTGTAACGTTGAACCATTGTCTGTCCGGCATTCGGATCAAAAAACAGTTCAACGATTTTATCTGAGCGGTAGTCATCCAGTTGGGCATTCCCGTTGCCATCTTCACGGATATAGCCTTTGCTATCGATAAACAGTGAATGGAGAATACCGCCCCAGGTCACCGACTTGCCATTGATATCCAGGCTTGGCTGAAACAGTGCCTGATAGATAGCGCCAGTGCCTGTAGAGCTATTTGCAAACAGCGCCGCATTCGTTGCCGAAGAGACCCGACTGGAAATATCCTCCAGTACCTGCCCCAACTGACTGGCAAGTAAGGCTGGATTTCTGGCGAAAAAATAGTTATCCGGCAAGCCATCCGAGCCCAGGGCTCCCGTCACATTATTTCTATTGTCCCACTCACGGTGATCATCGCTATCAGGGCTGCCATCCCCATCAGCATCATGGTTGGGACTGCCATCGCCATCAAGATCGATAAAGCCACCGTATTTTGCCGCAAGAAACAGCGGTTTGGGTAACACCCCAGCAGCCGCTCCGGAAGCGGTAAAATCAGTAACCTTAAATGCGGTTGTTCCCTTGTAGGCATAATCAGTTTGCAGGCCATCACGCCCCGAACTCCCGGTGACGGTATAAGAGAAGCGCATATTCAAACCGGCAAATACGCCATCCACCTGCACAGCCACCCTGACTTCACTGGCATTAAACCCGGTTGTCTTCAGCGTGCTGTCTGTGGTTTGGTTGCATTGATTGCCAACACAGAACTTGATTCTGGAAGAAGCGTCATAGTCGTAGTCATTTCCCCAGAGCGAATCCTCCCAGGTAAACAGAAGAGAGCCCTGAACAACCTGTCCGGTGGCATTCAGTATCTGCTCTTCAATCACCACATCGGTTAAAGAGCAGTCACTGATATTGTTACCATTGAAGTTAGAGCTACTCTGACAAAACGGCTGAAAAGTAAATGATTTACCATTCACATCCAAGGTAAAACCCGGCAAGGATTCGGCCATTTCAATGGCATAAGTTTTCACTTTCTGAGAACCGTCAAAATCGGTACGCAGGTCGCTGGTATTTCCATAATAAGCAAGTCCTGCTGCCTGATACCCCCCTTCCAGCTGAGGAATTTCCGGGCACAGGCCAACGGCTTTAGAAAGTCCTGACAAATACTTTGAAGTGCATTGACGTTTACTTCCGGTTCCGCCAACCAGGTAGTTACCGGCAAAATTACCGCCATACTCATGGTTGCCCACTTCATCTGTTTTGCTATTAACGGAGCTGGTTCCTGTCATTCCAGGCAGGTCCGAACTGCTGGATAGCTGATCGGTATCGAAAGAATTCAGGCCTGTGGATAACACAATAATGGAGCAGTTGGCACAGGCACTTTCCGATGACATGGGATTGGCCCAGCTTTCCCTGGATAAGTCACTGACAAAAGCACGGTCATTCGTGGTATCAAAACTACTGGTAGCCGCTGAATTTCCGGAAAAATAGCGAAGTGCCTCTAAATAAAGTTCAGCCAGCGGATTGCCCCACATACTGCAATGCTTAGAGGAGTATGTGCCTCTGCTGCCTTTAAAGTCCGAAACAGAAATTCCGTAAGTACCGCAATCCGTATATTTGTTCTGGGAAAAACTGTACTTCGCCAGTCTGAACTTATTGATGTTATGAATAATGCCTTCAACACTGTTGAAACGGCCGGTAGCCAAGTCTATCTCATCATCAACACTCTGCGTATTACCGGCAATTTTGCTGATATTTTTCCGCAATACGCCACCGGAAATATTTTTATCATAAGAACCACTAATTAAGCCAAAGCGAATATCCCCTGACTCACCATACTGCTGAAGCAAGCCTGTGGGTTTGCTATTGCCGGTGCTGTACAGCTTACAGCGATCGGTATTAACAGCGTCTTTATCTGTGACACAAGCCTCAATATAAACATCATTCGTTGTTAATCTGTACCAGGTAGAAGGACTGTTTACTCTACCCCACTGACACTGTCTTTCTTCAGTTGAAGCCCATCGCGGCCAAGCTTCCCTGGCAACCCTGACTTCAGGCGTGCCATTTTCGGAACCGGCAACATTGCAAAGGCTGATCTCACTGTTGCTAAAGGGCGTAAAATTTTCTGTTGGAATACCAGAAACACTGCTTCTGTACACCTTAACAAATGCATGTACATCCCTGGGGATATAAGCCCGTTCCAGTATCGTTTGATTATCGGTATCCGTTGATCGCTTGCCACCAAAAAGCACCGTTCTGAGGATGTCCATCCGTGTCATGGTGGCCCAGTTCAGAAAGTTACCACTCCAGGGAGCCTCAGAGGTGGTGCAATAGTGCCCGTGATCACCGGTGGCCTGGGCTACCGGTGAATAGCGTCCGGAAGCGTATTGATAGCACCAGCCACTGTCGAAATAGCCGAGATAGTCAAAACTGTCCACATAGCTGGTATCCAGTCGTCCATCCGAATCCAGGTCCGTGTAATCGCTGTACGCTTTCTTAAAAAGTTCATGGTCAACGGACATCACCAGCATCACCAGTGGCTCCGATGTATTACTGATCAAGGGGGGCATTGCTGCATAATCACTGGAAACCGCTTCAGCATTGGCCCGAAAAGACAACAGCACCAGCAGCCAGAACAACACGACCCGCCTGAAAGTAACACCATGTGAGGTATATCGATCCATGATCACCTCCACTTCCCTGTTAATATTCCCTAACTCAACATCAGCTGCTTTTTTTATACGACGATTGAAGCATTACCCGCGAATCGCCAGAACCGCCCGTAGCCAGGGCGGTAATCCGATAGAACCTGGCCCAGTCCCCACGGTTGGCCGGATCTGGTAAAGGCCCTGATGCCTCTTTGGCGATATAGCAGCGAAACTCAATAATGTATTTGGCCTGGGCAGATATACCGCTGATGGTAACTGTCGTCACTCTGTGCCGATCACTCGCACGCCACAGGGTGCCCGTTAACCAGGGCTCGGAAACACCCGGGTCACAGCTACCAATATCGTCAATATCGCTTCCGGCAAAACAGTACCCATTGTCACAATTCACACCAAAGCTGGATAAGGCCAGCTCATTGTCGGCAATAAAATTTTCCGCCTCTTTTAACGCCGCCTCTGCCGCATAAAACGCCATCTGCTGATCCTGATAATTACCACTCATCTTCTCTTCAAGCGTTGCCATTTTTACAGCGGTCAAACCAGCAACCGTCATCACCAGCAACATCACCAGGCTGACCAGCAATATACTTCCTCTCTCACCTGTTTCCGGATGCAATAAACGGCTTCTCCAGAAAAACTCAATATGTTGTCTGATGCCTGAGGCAGTTAAAATGATTCCCATCACAGCCCCCGATTCCTGATCTTAATGGTTTTCATAAAGCTTCGGCGAACGTATAGGTCATCAGGCAGCACTCGCTGGCCAGCAAAGAAATAGGCCTGAGCTTCCGGAGCCACTTCAGTGAAACTCCGAACCAGCAGTTCAAGCTTGACCGTAATAATCTGCCGCCACTCATCGCTGTAAGGTGTTATTTCACCAGCGGTCATATACCGGTTGGCAACCCCGTCATTATCACTGTCCAGCCCATAACGAATACTCAGCCCTTCAATGCCTTCAACCAGCGCTTCTGTATTGATGCTATTGCCACTGGCGTATTCACCCGCCAGTTTCCGGTACAGTGTCGGTACGTTATTGCTTTCCCTCAGATAGAAGGCATAAGACTGCAAAGGTGCCAGTCGTGATCCCAGGTGACTGATATTGCCGGAACCAACAGTACTGCCATGACAACTGAAATTACCCTGTAACTGACTGATACAGTTGTAAAGGCTGCTACTGCCTGCTGCCGGATGCGTCACCACACTATTGGTTGTTGCCGCCCCTGCCCGGAAAATGGAAACCTGCCCACAGTCTGATGAAATCAGCGCCAGAAGATCACCCTCATCATGACTACGGCTTTGTGCCAGTGTTGCCGAAGCAGTGCCAGTATTATGGCCACTGACCAGGGTGGACTGATTGCTATCAACACTGTGGATAATAATGGCTTCAGAGATAGCATTGCTGTCCAGCTGCTGCTCAACACTGTTACCGGCAGGAATGCCCAGAACGCCTTTATCAAAATGCATCATCCACTGACGATTATCATTGTTGGAATAGACTAAATTCGCCAGCTTTGCCTGGGCAGGACAGCCGGTATATCCCGCAGTGCTGATACTTTGCCCCAGAATATCCAGGGCCAGCCGACCATTTTCCTGAACCCGTGCCAGCTCATCCTGCAATACCCACGATCGGCTGGATGCCAGCACCAGATGGCCAACCCCGGTAAAAAGAACCAGACCAAGGACCAGGGCAATCATCATTTCAACCAGTGAGAATCCTTTCTCAATCCGCTTCATAGTATCCCCCTTAATACCACATCACTCAGGGGGACCCTGTTGCCCATATCCGGGAAACTGAGACGAATGATATACGTTCGAACACCCTCACTGTCCTGGTAGGTAATTGAACCCTTGCTTCCCGGAATCTGGCAGGTCAGCTGAAACTTCCATTGCAGAATATCGTAGGCCGCCATTTCCTGAGGAGTGCAGCTTCCAGCCTCGCAACTGTTGGGGTAGTTGCTATCAATGCATTGGCTGTATTCAAGATCATTCATACCTGCCTGATAACTGTTTCCGCTTCTGGCCAGGCTGTTGTTGGCCTGAATACGATCCAGCATATCCGTCGCTAAAAAGGTAGCCTGTGATTGCACATAGGCTGACTGGTTATACTGCAAACTGCTGCTATGTACTCCTGCCATACCAAGAATGCCGATCGTGATCACCAACAGGCTGATCAATACTTCAATCAACCCTGCGCCCCGGTTCTTTTTCTCAGGGCTTTTGTCACCACTATGAACATACTTCAGCCGCATGCGCCCCGCTCCTCCGTCCGGAGACGGCCTGTCATGCTGATGATAATTGCTTTGGCATCGCTGTTACTGTCCTGGTCACAAACCTGAAAAGTGCCTGCCTGACTGGTCTGGCCACGGCTATTGAAGCGAAGGCTGTAACCACGATTCCACAGGATTGAGATAAGCTCTGACTGCCCTGCAACACGACGAATCACCTGATCACTGTCGTTCAATAGACCATCATCACGTTCATCCGTAAAAATAAGCCAGCCGTGATGCCAGCCAGCGTTACTTTCATCGCAGGTCAGATCATCCACAGTGCTGCACAATGAAACGGTCCGTTGTCGTTTGACAGCCTCAGATCTGGCCAGCATCAAACTGCCATACAGTTCATCTGCCACATTATCGATCCGGTTATTGACGATAAGGGTTTTCATGCCGGGTGCAGACACTGCAATCAAAATAGCCGCAACGGACAGGGAGACCAGTAACTCAACCAGAGAAACACCCATTGTTTTTAACGGAGTTTGGGGGAAATATTCAGACGGGAAATGGCGATTGCACTCACAGGCTGTATGAGAGCTGTCAACATGATTTGCTGAGAAACGATGCCCAACCTTGTACTTCATTGCCCAATCCCTGGCACTCAGTTTTTTTGATGATGTGCGTTATCCAATTGCCAGAAGCTGTCATGCCAACTGAATCTGCGTCAGGCTTTCTGGTGAGAAGACATTGCATCTTTTACCCAATTTTAAACCCGAAAACTGAAGTGCCAGGATTTAATCTATTAAAGGTTCCTTTCCTTTGATCAATGGGTCAGCAATCAGCAGAAAGCCCAAAACCCGGTTAAAAATGCCAAGAGGTGTGTTAACCAACCTTTACAGCTTATCGTTATTCATAACCATTGATCAGATTTTATTCAACGAATAACGTTTACTTTGACCGATTGTTTGCAAAAATTAAAAAAATGAATTAATCAGAAACCGCTTTCAAACGCAGCTCTTTAGGCATGGTAAAGACAATATTCTCTTCTTTGCCAGCCAGCTCTTCCGGTAATTCTGCGCCCAGTTCTTTTAACCGCATAATAACACCCTGAACCAGAATATCCGGTGCCGAAGCGCCTGCTGTGATACCAATGGATGCTTTGTCCACCAGCCATCCCGGTTTGACATCGTCGGCATTATCCACCAGATGTGCTTCAGCGCCCGAGCGCTCGGCCAGTTCCCGCAGTCGGTTAGAGTTTGAGCTGTTCACTGAACCGACCACCAACACCAGGTCACACTGTCCCGCCAGAATTTTTACCGCATCCTGCCGGTTCTGCGTGGCATAGCAAATATCGTCTTTCCTTGGTCCCTGTATCTCAGGGAACTTGAGACGCAGGGCTTCAATAACTTTGGCAGTGTCATCCATGGAAAGGGTTGTCTGGGTGACATAGGCCAGTCTGGAAGGATCTGCTACCTCAAGAGCACGAACATCGTCTTCGTTCTCAACCAGATACATAGCACCACCGTTTCGCGAGTCATACTGCCCCATGGTGCCTTCCACTTCAGGGTGCCCATGGTGACCAATCAGTACACACTCCATGCCATCCCGGGAATAGCGCACCACTTCCATATGAACTTTTTTAACCAGCGGGCAGGAGGCATCAAACACTTTCAGGCCCCGACGTTGTGCCTCATCCTCTACAGCCCGGGAAACACCATGGGCACTGAAAATAACGATGACGTCATCCGGTACCTGATCCAGCTCATCGACAAAGATTGCCCCACGCTCTTTCAGGTTTTCCACCACAAATTTGTTGTGGACCACCTCATGACGGACATAAATAGGAGGACCGAAAACATCAAGCGCCCGGTTGACGATCTCAATGGCACGGTCCACACCTGCACAAAAGCCACGGGGATTAGCCAGTTTGATTTTCATAGGGGAATCACCAACCTTTTCTGTCACTGCTTTATGGCTCTGGTTATCGCTCAAGGCGTCTCTACATCCAGAATCTGTACCTCAAAGGTCAGGTGCCGACCTGCCAGAGGGTGATTGAAGTCAACTTCAACCATTTCATCATCAAAATTTCTGACCACGCCGGGAAGCTCACTGTTGGCCGCGTCAGAAAAGGACATCACCAGCCCTTCCTCCAGTTCAACCCCACTGGCAAAACTGCCCTTGGGGATACGCTGGAGATTATTGGGATTCGGCATACCAAACGCTTTTTCCGGAGGAATCCGGGACACCCGGTCTTCACCCGACGCCAGGCCATACAGCGTTTCTTCAAATCCTTCCGGGAGATTACCGTCACCGATGATCAGGGATGCCGGTTTCTCCGCTGGTGTGCTGTCCACCACACTCCCATCATCCAGCTTCAGGGAAAAATGCAGAGTGACCTTGCTGCCTTTCTTAATTACTGCTGACACCGTGACTCACTCCTGCTCTTCTATTTATCGTTGCTGCTACTTTCCACCGAAGGATTACTCCGGAACATATCCAGAATCAACATGGCGGCACCCACCGTAATGGCGGTATCCGCCAGGTTGAATGCTGGAAAATACCAGTTTTTGTAATAAAACAACAGAAAGTCGGTGACATGCCCATGCAACAACCGATCAATCAAATTCCCCAACGCACCGCCCAGTATTAATGACAGAGAGCAGGCCTGCCAGTTTTCCCCTGAGCGAAGCTGCTTCAACCACCCCACCAGCATGATGCTGACGATAATGGCCACACTGCTGAGAAACCAGCGCTGCCAACCGGACGCATCACTGAGAAAGCTGAATGCAGCACCGGTATTGTAGGCAAGGGTCAGGGAAAAGAAGGGCAATACCGATAATTGCTGGTAAAGGGAAAACTCCTCAATAATCCACCATTTTACCAGTTGGTCAAAGCCGAACACGATGGCACTGAGCCAGAGCCAGTGAAGCTTTCCTGAAGTATTACTCTGCATGGCCGGTTCCTGCTAAAAAATCCATATTATTCAGTGAGTCCTGTCAATACTAAGTGTCTTGAACCGCCGGGGGATAGTGCGAATTACCGAAATCCATAAGAATTTAACAAGTTACAGCGTTGAACAACAGGTCATAAAGCAGACTACTGTCCAAAAAAATACCCGGAGCTGACCGGGTATTTTTTATGGCAAAAGCCAGGAGGCTGTCCGAGAATAGCGCCCGTCTAGGCGACCCCGTAGCGAGGATGGCAGAAAATTGAGGATAAAAATTCCGTTTTGTGAGGTGAATAGCGGGGCTATTTGCCGAACAAAACGGAATTTTTAGACCAATTTGCTGCCACCGCAGTAGGGCAGTCTATTCTCGAACAGCCTCCTGGTATCAGGCAAATTGTCGCTGTTCGCCACTGCCTTCTACGTTTGCAACACAGCGGCCACAAAGCTCCGGATGTTCGGCAATGGTGCCAACATCTTCACGGCGATGCCAGCAACGCTCGCACTTCTTGTGCCCGGCCTTCTCAACCAGCACTTTGAGTCCTGCCAGTTCAGTTGCCGCAGCATCACCCTTATCAGTCAGTGGCTTAACGGTAGCCGCAGAGGTAATCAGCACAAACCGCAACTCATTACCCAGACGGTTCAGTTTTTCTGTCAGCGCCCCATCGGCAAACAGAGTCACTTCCGCTTCCAGAGAGCCACCGATGGTTCCAGCCACACGGGCATCTTCGAGGGCTTTGTTCACCGCCGTCTTCACGTCCAGAATCGTATTCCAGAACTCACGACCCAGCTCATCACCCTCCAGACTGTTCAGCCCTTCATACCAGGTTTCCAGGAAAACCGATGCACCACGCTGCCCGGGCATCGCTTCCCAGATTTCATCGGCGGTAAAGCTGGTGATGGGTGCCATCCAGCGGACAAAGGCCTCGATGATACGGTACATCGCAGTTTGACAGCTGCGACGGGCCAGACTGTTTTGCGCAGTGGTGTACTGACGGTCCTTGATAATGTCCAGATAGAAACCACCCAGATCCAGTGAGCAGAAATTGTGAACTTTCTGGTAGACCGAAAGGAAGTTGTAGCTGTTGTAAGCATCCACCACTTCATTTTGCAGTCTCAGGGTACGATCCACAGCCCACTTATCCAGTGACAGCATATCCTTCCAGGCAACCGCATCGGTTTCTGGGTTGAAACCGGTCAGGTTGGACAACAGAAAGCGTGCGGTATTACGAATACGACGATAGCTGTCTGCCGTGCGCTTGAGGATATCATCAGAAACGGTCATTTCTGAGGTGTAATCTGTAGCAGAGACCCAGAGACGCAGGATATCCGCGCCCAGAGACTTGAAGATCTTCTGGGGAGCAATCACATTACCCAGCGACTTGGACATCTTCCGGCCATTGGCATCCACGGTGAAGCCATGGGTCAGCAGGCCTTTGTAGGGCGGCACGCCATGCATGGCAATACTGGTTTTCAGGGACGACTGGAACCAGCCACGGTGCTGGTCAGAACCTTCCAGATAGAGGTCTGCGGGGAGTTGCAGCCCATCACGTCGCTCGATCACCGAATAGTGAGTAACACCGGAATCAAACCAGACATCCAGAGTATCGGTCACTTTCACATAGTGCTCAGCATCTTCAGCACCAAGCATATCCGCAGGCTCCAGATCAAACCAGGCGTCCATCCCCTCCTGCTCAACTTTCAGCGCAACTTGTTCAATCAGTGCCTGAGTATCCGGATGCAGATCTTCGGTCTCTTTATGGATAAACAGCGCAATTGGTACACCCCAGGTACGCTGACGGGAGATACACCAGTCCGGACTCTGGCCCAGCATGGCTTCCATCCGGTTACGGCCCCACTCAGGGGTAAACACGACACCTTTCAGGGAATCCATGGCGGTATCCAGCAGATGTTCTTTGGTCATGCTGATAAACCACTGGGGCGTGGCACGGAAAATCAGTGGTGTTTTGGTACGCCAGCAGTGAGGGTAGCTGTGCGTCAGTTTCTCCTGAGCCAGCAGTCGACCTTTATCAACCAGTACCTCAACCACTTTCGGGTCAACCTTGTAAACGTGCTCACCAGCAAACAGTTCTACGTTGGCACGGTAATAACCACTGTCGTCCAGATAATTCAGGGTACCGATACCGTAGTGACGCCCCACATTGAAGTCATCAACACCGTGGTCAGGTGCCGTATGAACATTACCGGTACCCGCGTCAATGGTGACGTGGTCACCCAGTATCAGCGGCAGTTCCCGGTCATAGAATGGATGGGCAACTTTCTTGTGTTCAAACGCTGCGCCCTTTGCCCGGGCAATGATCGTATAGTCCTCAATGCCATAGCGCTGCATGGCACTGGCCACCAGGGCTTCAGCCAGAACCAGACGGGCAGGTTCACCATTCACCTGACACTGCACCAGGGCGTAATCCAGATCGCCGCCCATGCTGACCGCCTGGGAGGATGGCAGGGTCCATGGCGTTGTCGTCCAGATTACGACGGCAACCTCGCCTGCACCTTTCTCTACTGAAGAGCCACCGTCAAAAGTAAACGCACTTAACAGATCAGCTTCATCAAGCGCTGCATAACGCACGTCAATCTGGGTAGAGGTTTTATCCTGATACTCAACTTCTGCTTCCGCCAGGGCAGAGCCACCGACAACACTCCAGTAAACCGGCTTATAGCCTTTGACCAGGTGGCCATTGGCAGCAATTTTGCCCAGGGAACGGATGATGTCAGCTTCGGTCTGGAAATCCATGGTCAGATATGGCTTGTCCCAGTCGCCAAACACCCCCATGCGCTTGAAGTCTTCACGCTGGCCATCCACCTGCTTGGCGGCGTATTCACGGCACTTTTTGCGGAAGGTTTTGAAATCCACTTTATCGCCAGCCTTGCCGAGCATACCTTCGACCTTATGCTCAATCGGCAGACCATGGCAGTCCCAGCCCGGAACGTAAGGCGCATCATAGCCATCAAGTGTTTTGGCTTTAACGATAATATCCTTCAGGATCTTGTTAACGGCATGGCCGATGTGGATATCACCATTGGCATAGGGAGGGCCATCATGGAGAATAAACTTTTCCCGTCCCTGGCTGATCTTGCGAATTTCTTCGTAGAGATCCATGTCATACCAGCGCTTGAGCATTTGTGGCTCACGCTGGGCCAAATTGCCACGCATCGGAAAATCGGTCTGCGGCAAATTCAATGTATGCTTGTAGTCGGACATAGTTGTTTACCGGAACCTCTACGGACTATTCATCACAGCTATTTAAGTAGTTAACCAAATGAAATCATATATTTCTGACTAAGTTGTCAGTCACTCTGCGGCGTTGCAACTCCGGTCACATAGCTACGGCTATGCTCCCTACGTTGCGCCTTGCATAGCAACTGCCCACTTAGCCAGAAATATACGATTCCATTTGGCCAACTACTTATTTAAAAAGCTTGCGGGTTATTTAAAAAAGCTTGCGGGCTGTTTCAATATCATTGGCAATCGCTGCCCGCAAGGCTTCAAGCGATTCAAATTTCTGTTCATCCCTGATCTTTTCCACAAACTCTACCCGCAGGGTCTGATCATACAGATCTCCCTTGAAGTCGAGCATATGGACTTCAAGCAGCGGTTTAACGCCGGATACCGATGGCCTGACGCCCAGGTTGGCAACCGCATTAAAACGATGACCATCCACCAGTGTACGAACAGCAAACACGCCCCGCAAAGGCAGACGTCGACGACATACCCTGATGTTCGCCGTGGGGAAGCCCAAGGTTCTGCCCAACTGCTGCCCCTTTACTACCCGGCCAATCATGGTAAATGGTCTGCCCAGCATATGTTCCGCTTCGGCAAACTTATTTTCCGCCAGCGCATCACGAATGCGGGTACTGCTGATACGCCCCTGCTGCATCAATACGGTCTGGGTATCACAGACTTCAAAACCGTAGCGCTCACCCATCAGTTCCAGATGGGTAAAATCGCCTTTGCGGTCACAGCCGTAGCGAAAGTCATCACCCACAATCAGGTAGCGAATATCCAGACCTTCAACCAGCGCCCGGAAGACAAAATCATCAGCACTGAGGCTACGCAGCCGGTCATTGAACGGCAGACAGAGCACCTGATCCACATGATTTTCCGCCAGCAGCGCCAGCTTTTCCCGCAGGCTGGACAGCCTCACGGGTGCAGCATCCACCTGAAAATACTCTCTGGGCTGGGGCTCAAAGGTGATGACACATACCCTGGCGTCCAGCTCAAACGCCTGTTGTTTCAGGGCCTCAAGAATGGTTCTGTGGCCCACATGCACACCATCAAAATTACCGATGGTGGCCACGCATCTCTGATGTTCTGGCCTGATATTGTGCAACCCGCGGATCAACTGCATGGAGGGGCTCGGACTCCCTTACTTCCTGTATTCAACCATTGTTGAAAAAATGTTGACGATGAAGCCGGGCAGTATACCCCAGCCGGTTCCACGGGTCACTGCGTTGGGAAAGCAGCCTGGAAAATTATGGAAAAACAGTCTCTAATGCCTGAACTGCCCGGGCCTGACACCACTGAGTAAAAGCACACCGATGTAAACCGCCAATCCGGACAGGACCAGCAGGCCAGTCTGGGATACTCGCTCCCATAGTGACCAGACCAGCCATTGTTCAATATCTTTGGCCAGCCAGATCAGCGTCGCCGCCATCGCCAGGTTAGCAGCCAGCAGCCGGGCGAAATAAACCAGCCAGCCACTGGCAGGCTGATAAACCCCGGACCGTTGCAAACCACGATACAGCAAGCCCGCATTCAGAAAAGCCGACAGAGTTGTGGCCAGTGCCAGCCCGGCATGTTGCAGGGGGAATACCAGAATCAGGTTAAACGCCATATTCGCAACCATCGCGATAATGGCAATTTTTACCGGCGTTTTGGTGTCCTGGCGGGCAAAATAACCGGGTGCCAGCACTTTGATCAACATAAAAGCGATCAAGCCAAGGGAGTAGGCCTGCAAACTCATGGCGGACATCAACACATCACGGTCCGTCATCTCGCCATAGTCAAAAAGGGTTGCGATTAATGGTCCAGCCAGAATGAACAGCGCAACGGCCGCCGGCACACCAATCAGCAATACCAGACGAATAGCCCAATCCAGTGTTCTGGAGAAATGCCCACCGTCTGCTTCCGCATGCTTGGTGGAGAGGCTGGGCAGAATCACCGTGGCAATGGCGATACCAAACACGCCCAGTGGCAGCTCGGATAAGCGGTCAGAGTAATACAGCCAGGAAACACTGCCGGTTTGCAGGAAAGAGGCCAGCACCGTATCCAGCAGCAGGTTGATCTGACTGACAGAAACCCCGAACAGCGCCGGCACCATCAGTGTCATGATTCTCCGGCTGCCCTCATGCTGAACGCCCCATTTAGGCATGGGCAGAAGGCGAATCTGCAAAAGAAAGGGCATCTGCAGCAACAGCTGGGAAATGCCCGCAATCGCTACGCCCCAGGCCAACGCCATCACCGGCTGATCAAAATAAGGCGTTAGCAGAAGCGTTGAGCCAATCAAACTCAGATTCAGCAACACGGGAGTAAATGCCGGTACCGCAAAGCGTCCATAGGTATTCAGGATTGAGCCCGACAGTGCTGTCAGGGAAATCAACAGCAGGTAGGGAAAGGTAATCCGCAGCATGTCACCGGCAAGCGCCAGTTTTGCCGGTTCATTGATAAAGCCCGGCGCAAACAGCCGGATCAATATCGGAGCCGCCAGAACACCCACAACCGTCACCAGCAGCAATATCCCCGCCAGGGTTCCACTTACGCGACTGACCAATTCGCGCACATCGTCAAAGCTTCGTTTAGAACGATATTCCGACAGCACCGGCACAAAGGCTTGAGAAAACGCCCCTTCAGCAAACAGGCGACGAAGAAAATTCGGGATTTTGAACGCCACAAAAAAGGCATCCGCTGCGGCTGTCGAACCAAAGTAGCCAGCAACCACCACATCCCTGGCCAGACCCAGTACCCGGGAGAGCATGGTCATTATCCCCACCACCAGGCTGGATCGCAGTAATCCGGATTTTTTCGATTCAGGCTGATTGGCTGGCGGACTGTTATCGGAATCACTCATGGTGCAATTGAATGTAAAAGCATAAGAATAAACAGCCAATCATATCCAAGGTAATTGCGATTGCCACATATATTGTGAAAATCGCTGGTTTTGCCCAAAAGCAGTGTCACCTCCCGGACCGTCAAAAAACGCCACAGTCCGGCAGATTTAAAGCCCTGCAGGCAGTATGCCGTATTGACAAGACCGGCCTGAGTCGGCATAGTTCGGCGGCTAAATAGCCTTGAGCCAAATACAGTGCCAGGTATAGCCCTGAGCTGGATAAAGCCCTGAGCTAAATGAAAGTGGGATATGGGCTGACAGTGTCTTACCCGGGGCATTGCCAGTAACTGCGGCAAACAACCTATTCCATGCAGGGTGCCCCAAAGCCGCCCTGAGACAACCCGAACGAAATTGAATTTCCAGGAGCACCGAAATGGCAAACTCTCCTTCTGCACGCAAGCGCGCCCGTCAGGCTGAAAACCGTCGTCAGCACAACGCCAGCCTGCGTTCCATGGTTCGCACTTCTATCAAGAAGGTGATCAAGGCGATCGACACCAGAGACGTTGAAGCCGCTAAAGCTGCCTTCACTGCAGCGGTACCTGTGATCGACCGTATGGCCGACAAGGGCATCATCCACAAGAACAAGGCTGCTCGTCACAAGAGCCGTCTGAACGCTCAGATCAAGGCCCTGGCAACTGCCTGAGCCCCGCTGAGACAGACAACCAATCTGCGTTGTCAGGATACAAAAAAACCGGCGCTTGCCGGTTTTTTTGTATCTATACGATCAAGACGCAAGCACCATATTATCCCGGTGCAGCAACTCAGGCTCTCGCTGATAGCCTAACAACGCCTTAATCTGATGACTGGGCTTGCCAATAATACGTTCCGCTTCACTGGCACCGTAATTGATCAACCCCCGAGCCACTTCATTGCCGTTTTCATCCAGGCAGGTAACCATCTCACCACGCTGGAAGCGGCCTCTCAGCGCTTTTACCCCTACTGGCAACAGGCTCTTACCCTGTTCCTTCAGTACCCGGACAGCACCGGCATCCAGCACCAGTTCGCCGGCGGTTTTCAGATGCCCCTGGAGCCACTGCTTGCGTGCCGCCATTGGCTCCTGATCCGGAAGCAGTAAGGTACCCAGCTCTTCACCGGCAAACACCCGGGTAATCACACTGTCTGCACGACCACCAACAATCACCGTCGCACAGCCGGATGCAGCCGCCTGGCGGGATGCGCGCAACTTGGTCTGCATGCCACCACGACCCAGGCGACCACTGCCACCACCCGCCATGGCATCCAGGGACTCATCCCCGGCACGCACTTCATGCATCAGCCTGGCATCAGGATTGGTTCTTGGGTCGGCGGTAAACAGGCCATCCTGATCCGTCAGAATCACCAGGACATCCGCTTCCACCTGGTTGGCCACCAGCGCTGCCAGGGTATCGTTATCGCCAAAGCGAAGTTCGTCAGTCACAACCGTGTCATTTTCATTGATGACCGGTACCACCCCAATTTCCAACAGGGTTTTCAGGGTACTCCGGGCATTCAGGTAACGTCGGCGATTACTGTGGTCATCGTGGGTCAACAACACCTGTGCAGGCTGCACACCATACTTCTGAAAACCAACCTCCCAGGCCTGCACCAGACGGGCCTGACCCACCGCCGCCGCTGCCTGCAGCTGATGCAGCGCTGTTGGCCGCTCCATCCAGCCCAGCTTTTCCATGCCTGCCGCAACCGCACCGGAAGAGACCAGCACGACCTCCACGCCCTGATCACGCAGCTGGCACATCTGCGTCACCCAGGCGTCCATACGATCAAGATCCAGGCCCTGACCTTCATTGGTTAACAGCGCACTGCCAATTTTGATCACCCAGCGCCGGGCTGCCTGCAAGCGGTTGCGTTCACTCATACGTAGAAGACCTCAACATCGTGATCGTCATCATCGTCGTCGTCATCGTTATCCGCCGCTTTTTTTGCCGCCCGACGAGCACGACGCTCTTCGGCCAGCTCCCGCATACGCATGCGCGCCTCAGATTCCATCTTGCTCAGCTGCTCTTCTTCCTGTTTGGCCAGCTCTTCATCTTCACTTTGTTCCAGGGCGCGCTCTTCGATAAAGCTCATGATGTTCTGACAAAGAATCCCGGTGCCCAGACCAGCAATAGCGGATGTCTGGTAAACAGGGCCGGTCCAGTTCAGCTCCTTGATAATATGCTGGCAGACAGCTTCACGCTGATCATCGGGCAGCAAATCAACTTTATTCAACACCAGCCAGCGATCCCGGTTCGCCAGGGTTTCACTGAACTGTTCTAATTCATGAATGATTGCCTTGGCAGACTCCGCCGGATCGGTGTCATCATAAGGTGCCACATCAACAAGGTGCAGCAGAATACGGCATCGGGCCAAATGCTTGAGGAAGCGAATACCGAGGCCAGCCCCCTCAGCAGCGCCCTCAATCAGACCGGGAATATCAGCAATAACAAAGCCACGATGACGATCCACCGCCACCACGCCCAAATTTGGAACCAAGGTAGTAAATGGATAGTCAGCCACCTTTGGCCGAGCCTGGGATACGGCACGAATAAACGTAGACTTGCCCGCATTGGGCATACCGAGCAGGCCCACATCGGCAATCACCTTAAGCTCAAGGCGCAGATCCCGGCGCTCGCCTTCAGAACCCGGGCTGGTCTGTCTCGGCGCACGGTTGACACTGGATTTATAACGGGTATTCCCCAACCCATGGAAGCCACCCTGGGCGACCTTGACGCGCTCACCAACATGGGTCAGATCGCAGATAACCTCTTCCGTCTCGTTATCCACAACCGTGGTGCCCACCGGCACTTTCAGCTCGATATCCGTACCTTTGGCACCGGTACAGTTACGGCCACGACCCGGCTCACCGTTCTGTGCCTGGTAGTGCTTCTGGTAGCGGTAATCCACCAGGGTATTCAGGTCGTTGTCAGCAATCACATAGATGCTGCCACCATCACCACCGTCGCCACCATCGGGGCCACCTTTTTCAATAAATTTTTCACGGCGAAAGCTCAGGCAGCCATTACCACCTTTACCCGCCTGAACCGTGATTGTCGCTTCATCTACAAACTTCATTGCGCCACTCTCCTGCAACCATAATTGCAGCGTAACCAGTCATCTGCCAATGCCTGCAGGTAAACCCTTAATAGATGTCAGGGCTTACCTGTAGGCACTGTCCGGTCAATAGATAAACAAAAGCCCCGCGATAGCGGGGCTTTCAGGGTGAGCCGTCAGCAATCATCAGATAATCACTGGCAGCCCGAACGCCATTATGCAGCAGCTACGCTGACATACTTGCGCTTTTTAGGACCCTTCACTTCAAACACGACTTTACCGTCGGCCTTGGCGAACAGGGTGTGGTCCTTACCGATGCCTACGTTAGCACCAGCGTGGAACTTGGTACCACGCTGACGAACGATGATGGCACCCGCCTGGATAGCCTGACCACCAAAGATTTTGACACCAAGGCGTTTACTTTCTGAATCGCGACCGTTGCGGGTACTACCGCCAGCTTTTTTGTGAGCCATCTTGCTCTCCTTTTATCCCGGACCTGCCGCCAGCTACCACACCAGAGACTGCCCTTAGAAGTATTCAACAGGTTTGATAAAACCTGTCAGCAATAATTAACCGGCAATTCCGGTGATCTTCAGCTCAGTGAACCACTGACGATGGCCCATCTGCTTGCGGTGATGCTTACGACGCTTGAACTTGATGATCTTGATTTTTGGACCACGGCCGTGGCTGATAACTTCAGCAGTAACCTTGGCACCTTCAACCACTGGAGCACCAACTTTCAGTTCTTCGCCATTGGCGATCAGCAGAACGTCGTTGATTTCCAGGCTTTCGCCAGCGGCGTTGCTCAGTTTTTCTACCTTCAGGATTTCTCCTTCGGTAACGCGGTACTGCTTACCACCAGTTCTGATAACTGCGTACATGATTTGATCTCCGAAAATCCTTAAGAGCCTCTTTGTCAAAGGCATCCACCGGCCCTGGAAAGGCATGGTGGAATTTTTAGCTATCTAAAAACCACTTCTTTTGAAGCTGACGGCCATTAAAGAAGCTGATGGCTGCAACAAGACCAGTACGGCCTTTCAGTTACCATCAGGGATGGGCGGCACCTCATGAGCTGAAGGGCAGCTGAAACCAGCTATTGATCAGCAATCCATGACAAAGCGGCACACCGCACCGGATTCTCAGATAGGGGCGCAAATTCTAAGGGAGTCAAGCCTCACTGGCAAGACCTGTTGGCATTTTATCCTGCCCTGCCCGGTGAAAGGGGTCAGGAGGTCTGCTGCCTGTGTCACCGAAATAAGTAGGCACACCGCAAAGACCCTGTATTAGTGCCTTCATCACCGGCTGCTATTGACAGTTGCAGTAGCACTAAATACGATGCCCAATTTCGCCCCACCAAATAAGCCAGATGCCGGACAAACAACAAGCCTCTTTTCAGATCGCAGTCCACGACGATTTCCGCAGGGTGAACGAGTGCATTCACGAGCAGTTGCACTCTGACGTCGCCCTGGTCAGCAAAATCAGTGAATACATCATTAAGTCCGGTGGCAAGCGGCTACGCCCATTGCTGGTACTGCTGACGGCCCGGGCCTGTGGTTACAATGACTACAACCATGTGCCACTGGCCGCCATTATTGAATTCCTGCACACCGCCACCCTGCTGCATGACGACGTGGTGGATCAGTCAGACCTGCGCCGTGGCAGAGACACGGCGAATGCCCTGTGGGGCAACGCGCCCAGCGTTCTGGTGGGTGATTTTCTCTATTCCCGCGCATTCCAGATGATGGTAGGGCTGGAGAGCTTCAGGCTGCTGCATATTCTGGCGGATGCCACCAATGTCATTGCCGAGGGTGAGGTTATGCAGCTGATGAACATCAATGATGCTGATGTTACCGAAGATGACTACATGGAAGTCATCCGCTGCAAAACCGCCATGCTGTTCCAGGCCTCCAGCCAGACGGCTGCCGTGCTGAGCAAAGCCAGCCCGGAACTGGAAAAAGATATGGCTAACTACGGTAATTACCTCGGCATTGCCTTCCAGCTGGTGGATGATCTGCTGGACTATGAGGGCGATACGGAAACCATGGGTAAAAACCTCGGGGATGATCTGGCGGAAGGCAAACCGACATTGCCGCTGATTTACACCCTGAAACATGGTACCAGTGAACAAAAAGCGCTGGTAAGGGAAGCGATTGAGCAAGGCGGCCGGGACAATATTGCAGCCGTTGCGGAAGCGGTTCGCAGCTCTGGAGCACTTCTGTACACTGCTGCTAAAGCCCGGGAATACACAGCCAAGGCAAAACGCTGCCTGAACTTATTGCCTGAAGGCGAGTATCGCAGTGCTATGGCGGACCTTGCGGACTTCGCGGTTGTCAGAAGCTGTTAATCAGCATTTATTACAAGGCGAACCCTTGCAAGCGAAGTGGCCGGTATTTTGTGAATACCGGCCTTTTTTTATGGCTGGACAAAAGGCAAGTTCACCGCAGCCTCCAGAAAGATCTGACCGCGGTTTTCAGGATTGGTGTCGCATTCCAACGAAAGCAATCCCTGCAGCCATGGCTCAGGGGTGATCAACTGCTGAAGTCAGGTCAGCAATGCATGCCATTAACATGCAACTTTTCCACTATTTTGAAATCGAATATGTCCAAAACAAATATGACATTGGACAAATTCATGCTTTCGTTAAATACAGAAATCAACTCAATACTTTTCCAACCCTGGCAACCAGATACTGCTTCTGAAAAGTCACCAATACCAACGGCTGCCTATCAGCCAGAATATATTGAATTGCCCGGGGTCCATTGTTACGAGGAACTGGAAACCCATGCTGCCTTTCCTGAGATTAAAACCCGTTTCCTGAATGATATTGAGGAGATGAAACAACTGGTACAGCCCTACGTTAATGATCAATACGATACATCAATAGATATTTTTTATGAGAAACTGGAATCACCGCCTGATCATCTTAAAAACAGCCTGCTCACCCTGTATCGTGAGACACGCTTTCAGATTCGACAGTTAGTCATGCAGCTCAGGGACCAACAACACGATCCAAATGTTGACAACCAAAATTACATCGCCGGGGTACTTCATGAGTGCCTGAGTGACATTCAGGAGTGCCCTCCCGGTATTCACGGCCGCTTTACCAAGAGTTTTCTTAATTTGGAAGCCTCACGAGGAGGGCTGGGCGGGAAGCTCTTCAATGTCAGGAGTGAACTGTTTGATCAATTTATCCAGTCTTTCCTGCTTGAGTTGCAACGGGAGGGATTGGTTGATATATCACCAGACATGGAGATTCACTGGGTTCACAGCTTGCACAATCTTTTCTGTGAGCCTCTGGGACTTGCTCATATCGCTGACACTTCGGCACCGATCAATCTGGGTGGTGACCTTACCCGGCGATTTCTTGCAGCTGCACCACTGTCAGTCAATGCTTGCACCATCCTCCGTAAACTCTCGTCCGGGTGGTCTGACCAGCTCAGCGCAACCCTGCAAAAACTGGGCGTACAGACATGGGAAACCAACGTTATTGCCCCTTTTGAACTGACTTCAGAGAGAACGGGGACGCTTGAAAGCGCACTCTTTAAACCGGTCAATCATTTACTGCAAACAAGCGGAGAACAGTCCCTTGATCTCAGGACCGTTATCGAAGAAACAGGCGATGGCAACTATTACCTTGGCCGTTATCGGGAAAAGTTACTGGCCTGGGTGACCAGCCATTTCTGTGAATCATCCGCCCGGGTGTTCGCCACTATTCCTGCTGATGTTGATTCGGCCTGGTATATCGGTACCATCAACCAGCTTTTCTTCTGGGTATTTAATCATGACCAGTACTTGCCGACGGGGCTGGCGTGTCCTTTTGATGGGAATAATCACACCACGCTGACATTGCCTCATTTAATCTCCATTGACTTCTCAACCTGGCCTGAAACCACCATTTATGCCCTGCTCACCCAGGCAATGGAGCAAACCGATAAGGCCTGGCATATTGCCTCGTTCTTCCTGCAACACACCACCATCGAACAGCTTGGTAAAATACCAGCGATGGTGACCAGGGCACTTGCCAACCAACTCAGTGACAAGCTGATTAAACACGATGACACTTTTAAAGAAACGTTATACCAATGTGTAGTTGATCATTTTGCCTCTGTTACAACGTTCATTACTCCCGGCATTACTCCAGGCATTGCTCCACGCGTACTGGACTGGCTGATCGATACACCTCTGCTGAAGCCGGTCTTATTGAGACTTCAACAACAGGGAATAGATGTTTTGTCAATCACATCACGTCTGGCCAGCTGGCAGGTCTCTGATTTCTCCCACGAGGATATCAAAAAGTTACTGACACCCCATGATTGCCAGCGACTGTTCAAACAGGCCCTTATTCTGAAGCAGGCAGAAACCCTGTCCAATCTTCTGTTAACCGGTCATTGTGATCAATTGACCAGCTTCTTGAACGATGACCAGGACAGCCCCCTGGCGTGCTTTGCAAGTTCCGGTAATTTGCCTGGATTGGAATACCTGTTGAAACCGGGCAACCCGCAGGTTAACCAGAAAAATATCCATGGCTCGACGCCACTGCACATCGCTGCCAAAAACGGGCACGTAGCGTTCGTCAGGGCGTTACTGGCCATCGGTGGCATTGACGTCAATGTGAAGAATAACAATGGCGTGACACCCCTGTACTATGCTGCCTTGAGAGGCCACGCAGAGTGCGTCACGGAGTTGTTGAACACCACAGGCATTGACGTCAATGTGACACATAACGATAGCTTGACGCCCTTGCACGGTGCTGCCTCAGAAGGCCACGTAGTGTGTGTCAGGGCGTTATTGACCGCCGATGGCATTGATGTCAATGTGCAGAATAACAATGGCTTTACGCCCCTGTACTGTGCTGTCGCAGAAGGCTACGCAGAGTGCATCAAGGAATTACTGTCCGCCGACGGCATTGACGTCAATGTTAAGTGTCTCGATGGCTATACGCCCCTGTACTGCGCTGTTGTAGAAGACTTCGCAGAGTGCATCAAGGTATTACTGACCGCCGACGACATTGACGTCAATGTGAAATCGTCTTCAGGCGTGACGCCCCTGAGCTGCGCTGCCCTATCTGGCTATACAGACTGCATCATGGTGTTATTGAACGCCAAAGGCATTGACGTCAATATGGCACTACCTGGGCACCTTACGCCCCTGCACTGGGCCGCCATGGGCGACAACGTAGAGTGCGTCCTGCTGTTATTGAACGCCAAGGGCATTGACGTCAATGTGAAAACATTCAAGGGTCTCACGCCCCTGCACTGCGCTGCCGAATTTGGCCATGCAGGGTCTATCAAAGCGTTACTTACAGCTCCCGGCATTGATATCAGTATAAAAAGTAGCGATGGCTTGACGCCCCGGGACGCCGCCCGCAAAAATGGCCATGCAGAGTGCGAAAGACTGCTGACTCCACTTTTTCCGGATCCGGGACTTGGCTCTGGTAATTGATTAGCCCGGACTGCGTAAAATGATGAAGTTATTCCGGGACAAATTCAAAGGGGTGTGAGGGAGCACATTTACGAAATATTCGGGTCAGGGTCGGCAGTTCCCGGTTTATTCGTTACCTGTTTTTCCCACGCCAATATCACCATATTCATTTTAATAGCTAAAAATTCAATAATTAATGCAAGCCATTAATATGCAACTTTTCCACTAATTTGCAATCAAATATGTCCAAAACAAATAGAACATAGACAAATTCATGCTTTCGTTAAATACAGAAATCAACTCAATACTTTTCCAACCCTGGCAACCAGATACAGCTCCTGAAAAGCCAACGGTTGCCCATCAGCCAGAATATATTGAATTGCCCGGGGTTCATTGTTACGAGGAACTGGAAACCCATGCCGCCTTTCCTGAGATAAAAACCCGCTTCCTGAATGATATTGAGGAGATGAAACAACTGGTACAGCCCTACGTTAATGATCAATACGATACATCAATAGATATTTTTCATGAGACGCTGGAATCACCGCCTGAACATCTTAAAAACATCGTGCTCACCCAGTATCGTGAGACACGCTTCCAGATTCGACAGTTAGTCATGCAACTCAGGGATCAACAACACGATCCAAATGTTGACAGCCAGAATTACATCGCCGGGATACTTCATGACTGCCTGAGCGACATTCAGGAGTGCGCTCCTGTTATTCACGACCGCTTTACCCTGAGTTTTCTTAATTTGGAAGCCTTACGGGGAGGGCTGGGCGGGAAGATCTTCAATGTCAGGAGTGAGCTGTTTGATCAATTGATCCAGTCTTTCCTGCTTGAGCTGCAACGGGAGAGGTTGGTTGATATACCACCAGGCATGGAGGTTCACTGGAAGCACAGCTTGCACAATCTTTTCTGTGGGCCTCTGGGGCTTCCCCATATCGTTGACACTTCGGCACCGACCCATCTGGGTGATGATCTTACCCGGCGATTTCTTGCGGCTGCACCACTGTCAGTCAATGCCTGTACCATCCTGCGTCAACTCTCGTCCGGGTGGTCTGACCAGCTCAGTGCAACCCTGCAAAAACTGGGTATACAGGCATGGGAAACCGACGTTATTGCCCCCTTTGAACTGACTTCAGAGAGAATGGGGACGCTTGAAAGCGCACTCTTTAAACCGGTCAATCATTTACTGCAAACAGGCGGAGAACAGTCCCTTGATCTCAGGGCCGTCATCGAAGAAACTGGCGATGGCAACTATTACCTTGGCCGGTATCGGGAAAAGTTACTGGCCTGGGTGGCCAGCCATTTCTGTGAATCATCGGCCCAGGTGTTCGCCACTATTCCTGCCGGTGTCGATTCGGCCTGGCATATCGGCACCATCAACCAGCTTTTCTTCTGGGTATTTAATCATGACCAGTACTTGCCGACGGGGCTGGCGTGTACTTTTAATGCGAATAATCACACCTCGCTGACATTGCCGCATTTAATGTCCATTGACTTCTCAACCTGGCCTGAAACCACCATTTATGCCCTGCTCACCCAGGCAATGGAGCAAACCGATAAGGCCCGGCATATTGCCTCGTTTTTCCTGCAACACACCACCATCGAACAGCTTGGTAAAATACCAGCGATGGTGACCAGGGCGCTTGCCAACCAACTCAGTGAGAAGCTGATTAAACACGATGACACTTTTAAAGAAACGTTATACCAATGTGTAGTTGGTCACTTTGCCTCTGTTACAACGTTCATTACTCCCGGCATTACTCCAGGCATTGCTCCACGCGTACTGGACTGGCTGATCGATACACCGCTGCTGAAGCCGGTCTTATTGAGACTTCAACAACAGGGAATAAATGTGTTGTCAATCACATCACGCCTGGCCAGCTGGCAGGTCTCTGATTTTTCCCACGAGGATATGAAAAAGTTACTGACACCCCATGATTGCCAGCGACTGTTTAAACAGGCCCTTATTCTGAGGCAGACCGAAACCCTGTCCAATCTTCTGTTAACCGGTCATTGTGATCCATTGACCAGCTTCTTGAACGATGATCTGGACAGCCCCCTGGCGTGCTTTGCAAGTTCCGGTAATTTGCCTGCATTGGAATACCTGTTGAAATCAGGCAACCCGCAGGTTAATCGAAAAAATATCCATGGCTCGACGCCCCTGCACATCGCTGCCGAAAACGGGCACGCAGCGTTCGTCAGGACGTTGCTGGCCATCGACGGCATTGACGTCAATGTGCAGAATGAAGATGGCTATACGCCCCTGAACTGTGCTACCTCAGAAGGCCACGTAGTGTGTGTCACGGAGTTGTTGAACACCACAGGCATTGACATCAATGTAAAAAATAACGATGGCTTGACACCCCTGCACTATGCTGCCTCAGGCTACGTAGTGTGTGTCAGGGCGTTATTGGCCGCCGACGGCATGGACGTCAATGTGCAGAGTGACGATGGCTTTACGCCCCTGTACTGCGCTGTCGTAGAAGGGCATGCAGAGTGCATCAGGGAATTACTGTCCGCCGACGACATTGACGTCAATGTTAAGTCTGCCGATGGCAATACGCCCCTGTTCTGTGCTGTTATAAAAGACTTCCCAGAGTGCATCATGGCATTACTGACCGCCGCCGACATTGACGTCAATGTGAGGTCTGACGCAGGCATACCCCTGAACTCGGCTGCCGCGGCAGGTAAGGCAGAGTGCATCTCGGCGTTATTGACCGATGACCGCATTGACGTCAATGTGATGTCTGACGCAGGCTTCACGCCCCTGAGTTCCGCTGCCCGATCTGGCCATACAGACTGCGTCATGCTGTTATTGAACGCCAAAGGCATTGACGTCAATATGGCACTACCTGGGGGCTTTACGGCCCTGCACTGGGCCGCCATAGAAGACAACGTAGAGTGCATCGCGCTTTTATTGAACGCCACAGGCATTGACGTCAATGTGAAAACACTCAAGGGTTTCACGCCCCTGTACTGCGCTGCCAAATTTGGCCATGCAGAGTCCATCAAAGCGCTACTTAAAGCTCCCGGCATTAACATCAGTATAAAAAGTAACCGTGGCTTGACGCCTCGGGACGCCGCCCGCAAAGAAGGCCATGCAGAGTGCGAAAGACTGCTGATTAACCCTTTTCCAGATCCAGGACTCAGCTCAGGTAATTGATAGCTATCCAAAATAAATTCTGACATTGGATAAATTCATGCTTTCGTTAAATACAGAAATCAACTCAGTACTTTTCCAACCCTGGCAACCAGATACTGCTTCTGAAAAGCCACCAATACCAACGGTTGCCCATCAGCCAGAATATATTGAATTGCCCGGGGTTCATTGTTACGAGGAACTGGAAACCCATGCCGCCTTTCCTGAGATAAAAACCCGTTTCCTGAATGATATTGAGGAGATGAAGCAACTGGTACACCCCTACGTTAATCATCAATACGATATATCAATAGATATTTTTCATGACAAGCTGAAATCACCTCCTGAACATCTTAAAAACAGCCTGCTACCCCTGTATCGTGAGACACGCTTTCAGATTCGACAGTTAGTCATGCAACTCAGGGATCAACAACACGATCCAAATATTGACAACCAAAATTACATCGCCGGGGTACTTCATGATTGCCTGAGCGACATTCAGGAGTGCGCTCCCGGTATTCACGGCCGCTTTACCCAGAGTTTTCTTAATTTGGAAGCCTCCCGGGGAGGGCTGGGCGGGAAGCTCTTCAATGTCAGGAGTGAGCTGTTTGATCAATTTATCCAGTCTTTCCTGCTTGAGCTGCAACGGGAGAGGTTGGTTGATATACCATCAGGCGTGGAGGTTCACTGGAATCACAGCTTGCACAATCTTTTCTGTGAGCCTCTGGGGCTTCCCCATTTCGTTGACCCACTGGCACCGACCCATCTGGGTGATGACCTTACCCGGCGATTTCTTGCGGCTGCACCGCTGTCAGTCAATGCCTGTACCATCCTGCGTAAACTCTCGTCCGGATGGTCTGACCAGCTCAGTGCAACCCTGCAAAAACTGGGCGTACAGACATGGGAAACCGACGTTATTGCCCCCTTTGAACTGACTTCAGAGAGAACGGGGACGCTTGAAAGCGCACTCTTTAAACCGGTCAATCATTTACTGCAAACAAGCGGAGAACAGTCCCTTGATCTCAGGGCCGTCATCGAAGAAACTGGCGATGGTAACTATTACCTTGGCCGGTATCGGGAAAAGTTACTGGCCTGGGTGGCCAGCCATTTCTGTGAATCATCGGCCCAGGTGTTCGCCACTATTCCTGCAGGTGTCGATTCGGCCAGGCATATCGGCACCATCAATCAGCTTTTCTTCTGGGTATTTAATCATGACCAGTACTTGCCGACGGGGCTGGCGTGTCCTTTTGATGGGAATAATCACACCACGCTGACATTGCCTCATTTAATCTCCATTGACTTCTCAACCTGGCCTGAAACCACCATTTATGCCCTGCTCACCCAGGCAATGGAGCAAACCGATAAGGCCTGGCATATTGCCTCGTTTTTCCTGCAACACACCACCATCGAACAGCTTGGTAAAATACCAGCGATGGTGACCAGGGCACTTGCCAACCAACTCAGTGACAAGCTGATTAAGCACGATAACACTTTTAAAGAAACATTATACCAATGTGTAGTTGATCATTTTGCCTCTGTTACACCGTTCATTACTCCCGGCATTACTCCAGGCATTGCTCCACGCGTACTGGACTGGCTGATCGATACACCGCTGCTGAAGCCGGTCTTATTGAGACTTCAACAACAGGGAATAAATGTGTTGTCAATCACATCACGCCTGGCCAGCTGGCAGGTCTCTGATTTTTCCCACGAGGATATGAAAAAGTTACTGACACCCCATGATTGCCAGCGACTGTTTAAACAGGCCCTTATTCTGAGGCAGACCGAAACCCTGTCCAATCTTCTGTTAACCGGTCATTGTGATCAATTGACCAGTTTCTTGAACGATGATCTGGACAGCCCCCTGGCGTGCTTTGCAAGTTCCGGTAATTTGACTGGATTGGAATACCTGTTGAAACTGGGCAACCCGCAGGTTAGCCAGAAAAATATCCATGGCTCGACGCCCCTGCACATCGCTGCCGAAAACGGGCATGTAGTGTTTGTCAGGGCGTTACTGGCCATCGACGGCATTGACGTCAATGTGCAGAATGAAGATGGCTATACGCCTCTGCACTGTGCTGCCTCAGAAGGCCACGTAGTGTGTGTCAGGGCGTTATTGACCGCCGACGGCATTGACGTCAATGCACAGGATGAAGATGGCTCGACGCCCCTGCACTGTGCTGCCTCAGAAGGCCACGTAGTGTGTGTCAGGGCGTTATTGACCGCCGATGGCATTGACGTCAATGTACAGGATGAAGATGGCTCGACGCCCCTGCACTGTGCTGCCTCAGAAGGCCACGTAGTGTGTGTCAGGGCGTTATTGACCGCCGATGGCATTGACGTCAATGTACAGGATGAAGATGGCTCGACGCCCCTCCTGCACTGTGCTGCCTCAGAAGGCCATGTAATGTGTGTCAGGGCGTTATTGACCGCCGATGGCATTGACGTCAATGTGCAGAATAACGATGGCTTTACGCCCCTGTACCGTGCTGTCGCAGAAGGCCTCATAGAGTGCATCAAGGTATTACTGTCCGCCGACAGCATTGACGTCAATGTGGAGACTAACGAAGGCTTTACGCCCCTGTACCTTGCTGTCGCAGAAGGCCTCATAGAGTGCATCAAGGTATTACTGTCCTCCGACAGCATTGACGTCAATGCGAAATCGTCTTCAGGCTTTACGCCCCTACACTGGGCTGCCACGAAAGGTCAGGCAGAGTCCATTCTGGCGTTATTGACCGACGACCGCATTGACGTCAATGTAACGACTGACGATGGCTGGACGCCCCTGTGCTGCGCTGTCAACTCTGGCTATACAGACTGCGTCATGGTGTTATTGAACGCCAAAGGCATTGACGTCAATATGGCACTACCCGGGGGCCTTACGCCCCTGCACTTGGCCGCCATAAGCGACAACGCAGAGTGCGTCGTGCTGTTATTGAACGCCAAAGGCATTGACGTCAATGTGAAAACACTCAAGGGTATCACGCCTCTGCACAGCGCTGCCCAATTTGGCCAGGCAGGATCCATCAAAGCCTTACTTACAGCTCCCGGCATTGACATCAGTATAAAAAGTAGCGATGGCTTAACGCCCCTGGACACTGCTCGCAAAAAAGGCCATGCAGAGTGCGAAAGACTGCTGATTCCACTTTTAACAGTTACTGGTTCACTAACTGATGACCGTGATAGTACTGATACTGGATTCCTGGCGGTGTCAGGGGGAAGCGCTTCAGGAACCGGATGGGAGTCGAACCCACTGGATTTCAACGATTAAAACAACCAATGGACGACAGTATTCATCGATCCTGCCAGCCTGAAAGTGGTGTCCCCAAATCTAATTAAGGATATGAATGACTATGCCCCCGTTAGCAAGCTCCAATGCACATTCACTGCCTTTACCACCGTCTAATCCAGACGTCAGCGAGGTTGTTTTCGCAGCTTCATGCAATGCCAGCGTTCAGATATCAGCCCCTTGTTCAAGCCGGTTTCCTGATTCCGGCGAGCGTCCCGGGCACTCGCTGGATGAACACCAAATAACCGCTCTAAAATCTGGTGACGCAAAAACAGAGTCTGTCAAATCACCGGCCAGGTTTCAGGAAAATGATATAGTGCTCGTTTACCCGTATCATGATTTTAATGGCAATTTTCCTCGTTTTGATTTGAAGGTGAGACTCGAAAAACTTAATGAAAAGTTAGCTTTACACATAAGTCAGGATTTGGATGAGATAGATCTGGAAGACCTGTCAATCAGTAGTCAAGATCTGCCTACCGAGGGGGATAAGCCAGGGTGGCTGGCTGATTTCATATTTTCAAAGTTTCCACCAGAGTTAACAGAATTCATTAACAAAGACTGGTCTGGTAAAACGCTGTTTGCTCCCGAAGAGTACCAGGCCCTGGCGAGATTCCACTGTGCAATGACTATGTATGATGATGATAGGGGCTTAAGCTATTCACAAGACTGGTTGGATGATGAATTTGAAGATTTTTTCATAAAGGAATGCTTACCCCTCCGTGATGGTTGGACCAGCAAAGAAATCGAGTTAGTTCAGGATATGCTGAATTATGGATTGGATCAGTATATGGATTTTAAACCTGACTTTATTAAACCTTGCCATTATGGCCTATTAAAAGCCGGATGTGTGTCGATCTGCAAAAACTGTGATTATAGCATCACTGAAAACTGGCAAACATACAGACACATCAAAAACCTTGAGAGCCAGCTGGCAAAGTTGTCTCAACACTGCCACTCTTCCATACCGGTTAAAGAATATGCAGTTGGGCAGCGAAAAATTAGCAAAGATATTCAGAACCAACCTGCAGAGCATCCAGGCCAACAGCAAAACTGCGCCCCATTTGATGTATGACGCCGTGGAAAACCACCACGCCCAGGCAGAGCATCATCAGCAACGCCCGCCCGGTAGACGCCCCATTCTGGCAGACCCAATATCTAACCACTGGCTGGAATTGCCAGTGCGGCGAGATTCAGCTGACCAGATGGAGCGAACCTTTTTTTAACGGTACAAATGGTCGTAACAGTAGTTGGTAGCCTCAATAAAGCCCTCAATACTGCCACAGTCAAAACGCTCACCCTTGAACTTATAAGCCATGACACAGCCTCGCTGCGCCTGAGCCATCAAAGCATCGGTAATCTGAATCTCGCCCCCCTTACCCGGCTGGGTATCATGAATCAGGTCAAAGATGTCCGGTGTCAGAATATAGCGGCCAATGATAGCAAGATTACTGGGCGCATTTTCTCTGGCGGGCTTTTCCACCATATTCTCAACCCGGATCAGATCTTCTGAAATGTGCTGACCAGCGATCACCCCATATTTATGCACTTCATCTTCGGGTACTTCCTGCACCGCAACAATACTGCAACGGAACTGCTTATAGAGTTGCGCCATCTGGGCCAGAACGCCGGGCCCTCCGAGATTGATGCAGAGATCATCCGCCAGCACCATGCCGAATGGCTGGTCACCAATCAGCGTCTGTCCGGTTAATACCGCATGGCCAAGCCCCTTCATCTCACGCTGACGGGTGTAGGAGAAGGTACACTGATCAATCACACTGCGAATATCAGACAACAGGCTTTCCTTGTCCGTACCGGAAATCTGATGCTCCAGCTCGTAGTTCACATCAAAGTGATCTTCCAGCGAGCGCTTGCCCCGTCCAGTGACAATGCAGATATCCGACATACCGGCCTGCAGTGCCTCTTCAACGCCATACTCAATCAGCGGTTTGCTGACGATGGGCATCATCTCTTTGGGCATGGACTTGGTGGCTGGCAGGAACCGGGTACCATAGCCTGCTGCCGGAAAAAGGCATTTCTTGATCATTTAAGGCTCTTTATTTATCCAACTCAAATGAAGAGACCGCTCCTTAATGAGCAATCTCTTGAAAATATCAGTTACGAATCAGCTTCAGTAGCTCTGCAGTTTTTTCCTGCATCAACACCTCATCACCACGACTTTCTACATTCAGACGAATCACTGGCTCGGTATTGGACAGTCGCAGGTTAAAGCGCCATTGCCCCATATCCAGGGAGATGCCATCGGTGTTATCAATTTCCAGCGCATCTTGCTGATAGTGTGCCAGCACACTCTCTATAGCGGCCTGAGGATCGGTTAATTGGCTGTTAATTTCGCCAGACGACGGGAACATGGCGATCCGTTCACTGACCATCGCTGACAAGGGCTGCCCCTTTCTGGAAATCAACTCAGCGACCAGCAGCCAGGGAATCATGCCGGAGTCACAATAGGCAAAGTCGCGGAAATAATGATGGGCACTCATCTCGCCGCCATAAACCGCATCTTCCCGGCGCATCCGCTGCTTGATAAAGGCGTGACCGGTTTTGCACAGCACCGGTTCACCACCCACCGCTTTTACCTGATCGATGGTGTTCCAGGTCAGCCTGGGGTCATGGATGATTTTTGCTGCGGGGTTGTGAGCCAGGAAAGCCTCCCCCAATAACCCGACAATATAATACCCCTCGATAAACTGCCCCTGCTCATCAAACAGGAAGCAGCGATCGAAGTCACCATCCCAGGCGATGCCCATATCGGCCTGATGTTCCAGAACGGCGTCTACCGTCGTCTGACGACACTCTGGCAGTAAAGGGTTAGGAATACCCTGGGGGAAGTAGCCATCCGGCTCGTGCAGGACTTTGATAAACTCTACCGGCACACCGGCCGCCCGGAATCGCCCCTCGATAGCATCCACCACATGCCCTGCAGCACCATTACCGGCATTGACCACCAGCTTCATCGGCTTGAGACTGTCAGCCTGGATATACCCCAGAACGTGGCTGATATAATCATCCAGAACAGAGATCTTCTTGTAGCCGCCCCGTTGTGCCGCAGGCTCCCCAAACCGGTTCTCCTCTGCCAGTTGCTGAATCTCCCGCAAGCCGTTATCGCCACTGATGGGTTGCGCACCGGCCTGCACCAGTTTCATACCGTTGTAGTCAATGGGGTTGTGACTGGCCGTCACCTGAACACCGCCATCAACCCCCAGGTGGAATGTGGCAAAATAGATCTCTTCGGTACCGGACAGGCCAATATCCAGCACATTGACCCCGGCATCACGCAGGCCTTCAGACAATGAGTGTTTCAGGGCTTCACTGGTCAGGCGGCTATCGCCACCAACAACGACATCCTTCGGTTTAAGGTACTCGCCATAGGCCCGCCCTATGCGGTAAGCAATATCTTCATTAAGTTCATCCGGCAGGCGGCCACGGATATCGTATGCCTTGAAGCAGGGAAGCTTGGTCATTTCTCGGTCGCAACGGAAATTAAAAGTCTGTATTTAACTACGAATTCCCTTAAATAGACAAACTGTGTCGGATAAAAAATGCCTGTAAGTTAAACGACAAGGCAATACATCAATCACAAAGCCTTTGCCGTGAAAGAAAATTGCCACGGAGGCACAGAGACACGGAGAACAGAAAAACGCTTTTCCTCTGTGTCTCCGTGACTCTGTGGCTAAAGCTTTCATGACAGAGGGTGACAAATCATCGTCATGAACATTTGTGGAGAAAGCCACCTATCAAACCGTCACCTGAATAGCCGATAGCTTTCAGATAAATGCTGAACAGAGTAAAGCGGTTATCAGAGCTATGAACAGGACCATCAAATCCCCATCCACGCAGCCATCAGGACGGCTGTTATGGTTCATTACCGTGGTCTTCTTTTCAGGTTTGTCGCTGTCCACCCCGGTAGCCAGCCAACCCTGCACCGCTAACGGGCGACCGCTGTTTGGCTATCTGGAAAACGCCACGTTGGTCAATATAAATCAACATAAGGTTGCATCACTGGTTGACAGTGGTGCGACAACCACGGCCCTGGATGCCCGTAATATCCGCATGCATATTAAGAGAAATGGCTATCGCTGGGTTTACTACGATTTCATTCACCGGGAAAGCCGCCAGAAAACCCCCATGCATCAACCGGTCAGCCGGGTAGCCAGAATAATCACCCATAAAGGTGCGCCCAGTGAACGAGCGGTTGTCCGAAACACCGTAAAAGTTGGCCGGATTACCCGCATTGTAGAAATGTCCTTAATCAGTCGCAGCAATTTTCCTCAACAGTTATTGATTGGTCGCAACTTTCTCAAAGATACCGGACTGATTGATGCTGGAAAGCGATACCTTCAGGAGCGCTGCCCATGAACATTCACCACAAGGCAGTGACTGCCAGCCTTATACTGGGCCTGACCGTCACGATAACGTCAAGCTATGGGAAAGACCGCTCCATTGGGCAAAATATCCATCGGGCTTATGAACCGGCATCCATGCTGCTGGACGTTAACCTGCAACAGGATACCCTTAACCTGTTCCTCTCCATCTCCCCGGAGGCGGCGAACACGATCACAACACTAACGCCCGATGCTCTGGCCCGGTCTCTGCAAGAATTCAACCTCCTGGTTAACCTCCCGGACGATGCACAGTGTCGGCAAACGCAAAAGCAGTTTCTTGTTGAGCCGTTAGACAGCCCTGATCTCAAGGGGGAATTGCTGGCTGCACAGCTCAGTGAAATCAACGGCTATCTCGAATATAAATGTCAGCACCCGGAAAACCTGTCCCATCTCTCATTCCTGGCTTTTGAAGCAATACCTGACTTAAAGCACACCAGCGTCTGGCTGGTCAGTGACAACTGGCAAAGTAAACAGCGGCTGAGTCAGAAACAGCAGGAGGTGCAGTTGCAACCGGTAAAGAGTGATTTCCTTCCGGACTTTTTTAACGATTAAAAAAAGCTGTGTTTTGCAAGAGGACCATGTATGAGTCAGGCAGTTACCGTTGAAAAGCTTGAATTAAGCAGAGGAAAGCAAAGCTGTCTGTCGATACCACTGTTTACGGTAGAGAACGGCGAACGCCTGCAGATTACCGGGTTGAACGGCTCTGGCAAGACCACGCTGCTGCAACTGCTGACCGGGTTACTCCTACCGGACAGTGGCAGAATTGACATACTTGGCCAGCAGATTGACAGCCTGTCCAGATCCGGGCGGGAGACATTTCGAGCCGGACAGGTGGGCTACATTTTCCAACAGCCAACATTGGTTCCCTATCTGAATCCACTGGAAAATATTTTACTACCCTGTCGTTTATCCAGGTGGCGCCAGCAGCGCCTGGCAGACCGGAAAACCACGGCGAATTATGAGGCCTACCAGCTGATGGCCGCACTCAACATGGAGAACCCCGAGCTCCTGCGCCAAAGCACCGGCATGCTGAGCATTGGTCAGCAACAACGGGTGGCTATTGCCCGGGCACTGATCGGCTCCCCCCCGCTGATTCTGGCCGATGAAGCCGCATCAGCACTGGACCCGCAGGCGCGAACAACCCTGTATGACATGCTGCTGAAAAGCACCAGAGAACATGCACAGACATTGATCTGTGTTGACCATACCCCTTACCCGGGATTTGACCGCTGTATTGATATGTCAGACATCAACCATTCACAACAGGTGGCCAGGCTATGGTAAACATCCACTGGCTCAGTACTGCATTACTGACCTTTCAGCATGCCATGAAGAGCATGAACTATCGGAAAAAAAACACGCTGACCATGCTGCTGGTTCTGGCCTTTGGCTTTTACCTTGTGTTTCTGTTTCAAGGTATCAAGCAACAAATGATTGAAAGTATTGATCGCTATTCACTGGAAAGCGACCTGATCATCAGTAAAGAAACACCGGCCATGCCCCTGGTTCTGTTCTCGCTATTCCATGTGGGCTCACCACCACCACAAATGCGCCTGAGCCTGCTGAATAAGCTGACAAGCCACCCGGAGATTGAATACGCTATTCCTTATGCCTATGGCGAAACCCATCGGGGAATCACTGTTATTGGTACCAGCGCCGAAGGGATAGCACGATTGACTCAACATTCAGCCAACCCTGCAAAACACCCGCAGAGAAAACAGCAACGGCCGATCAGCCCAGAAACATTACCGCCAGCAACTCACCCGATGGTCGCTTATATCGGGATAAACATCGCCAATACTCTTGGTTACCAAATCAACGATCAGATCACCATTGCCGATGGCAGCGAACCAGGGCCAGAACAAGAATACAACGAGCTATTTACCATCGCCGGTGTTTTGCCACGGCAGAATGCCCATCAGGATGACAGTATTTATATCCCGATTGAAGGCTTGATAACCGCAAGAAAATCCTACGTAAAAGGCAATACGCCGAGCTGGTCAAGCCCTGATGATATCTCTTTTATCGATATCAAACTGCAGGACCGTATGGCCCTTCTGGCGCTGGAAAAAAGCCTGACTCGATCGGCCACGGAACAAGGCCTGGCAATAACCGCCGCGATGCCAGCCAGAGAACTGGAGCTGCTTTATAGCTATCTGAACAGGGCAGCGGTCAGTCTGATATTCATCTCGTTTGTCACGCTCGGGTTGTGCCTGCTGACCCTTTTTTATGCATTGACCCGCAACCTTCAGGAACGAAGGCAGGAAATACAGCTTTATCAGACGCTGGGAATGAGCCAGACCTGCATCAGTGTTATGGCCCTGCTTGAGCCTCTGTTAATTATCTCCGGTGCTCTTGTCCTGGGTTTCATCGCCAGTGAAATGCTGTCAGCCCATACGGCCGATTTTTTCCTGATAAAATGGTTAATAAATTAAGGTAATTTAAAAAAGTATTTTTTTGATCCTTAATTATTAACCCGGCCTGTATACGTAAAATCACCGAGCAATACAACAAATCAAGCTCATAACCCGGTTAATAACGCTAAGCTGGGAAGGCAATAGAGGGAACTTTTCCATACAACCCGGATCTAATGGAGTTAATCACAGTATTTACCAAACACGTTGGAAGATTTCATTCCGAATTGATCAGCGGAGAAACTTCCACCCGGAGTGCAAGAATGCCCGCGCAAGTTGTCAACAGGCTACCCAACATTGCCTTACTTCTGGTTCTGACCATTTTTATCACTTATCCGCAGCTTGATTATGCCAGTAGCCATACCGGATTTCCCGGGCAAACCTATAGCAACTACTCTCTGCCAATTGACTACCGGCACATGGCGTTGTTTCAGCTTAAGCTCAATCGTTATTACTACCCTTCCCGTTCAGGGAACCCCGACTATATACATATTGAACACACCCATCATCATTCACACCTGGGTTGGTGGGATGGCCCGTTTTTCTGGGGAGGCTATACCATTGACAACGATTCTTCCTTCAGTGATCGGGTGTCAGACGGGCTGATTGGGGTCGCGGTGGTACTGACAGTCGTTGCTGTTGCCGCAGCAGCCATCTACTCAGTGGTCCATGCAACCTCGCCCTATCTGGGCGCTGCCAGCCTGACATCGATTGAACTCCCGGAAAACTCACCCTGGAAAATTACAGGTTATAAAGTTGCACATGGTGGAGCAATACGGTACTCAGATTTAGCCTTCAACGAAGACGCCATGATCAACGCCAGAGAACAGGAAATGTTCGACCGGCAGCAAATGATGCAAGGCCGCTTTCTTCTCGTTGACCAGGAGAACTGGTGGGGTATTGTCGATTACCCTGTAGACGTTGACGTAACCTTCACCCACTTTGATGACGTTTCAGGCGAAGCTACTGAACAGGTAACGGTGAATGTGCAACGTAAAGTCACCAACGGCATGAAAGCCGGAACCATTTTGCCACGGGTGGTCCACAGGACTCAAAACCAGCAGAAGTATCAACTGGCCACCAGAACGGATTATCCGGCATGGTTCAATTTTTCCAACTGGTATCATCAGCCAGCCCGGATAATGATTGATTTCAAGCCCTTTGGCCCCGTGACACCTCACGATTAATTACCATCTCTGTGCCAATTCAGCGAGTTGAAAATCGAGTCCGGTCTTCGTTTTTTAAACCACAGAATCACCGGACTGACCGCCAGCCTACTTGCAGTCATCCCCCCGATTTGGATAATTCACCCAAATTTTGATTATTTTCTTATTTTGTACACATCCCTTCTTTGCGGCAGGCACCTGTGTACAGAGATACGTACACAATTTGGAACCCGCTCATGCCTCCAACAACGTCACCACTTCTCCAGGAAGTTGAAGCCAGACGCACTTTTGCCATCATCTCCCACCCCGATGCCGGTAAAACCACGATTACCGAAAAACTTCTGCTGCTCGGTGGTGCCATTCAGCTTGCCGGTACGGTAAAAGGCCGCAAGAGCGGGCGAATGGCCACCTCTGACTGGATGAAGATGGAACAGGAGCGTGGTATCTCCATCACCACCTCGGTGATGCAGTTTCCCTATGACGGTCGTACCGTAAACCTTCTGGATACGCCCGGACACGAAGACTTCTCTGAGGACACCTACCGGACACTGACCGCTGTTGACAGCTGCCTTATGGTGATCGATGGCGCCAAAGGTGTCGAAGATCGCACCATCAAACTGATGGAAGTCTGCCGCCTGCGGGACACACCGATATTTACCTTCGTCAATAAAATGGACCGTGAAGTCCGTGACCAGATTGAAGTACTGGATGAAATTGAAGATATTCTGAAAATCCAGTGTGCACCTATCACCTGGCCTATCGGCATGGGTAAACAGTTCAAAGGGGTTTATAACCTCTATACCGATACCATTCATGTGTTCAAACCCGGTCAGGCCAGTGTGGTTCCGGAAGATATCCGAATCAAAGGTCTGGAATCAGCAGAAGCCAGAACCCTGCTGGGTGATCTCCATGAAGAGTTGATGGAGGAAATTGAGCTGGTGAAAGGTGCCAGCCATGAGTTTGACCTGGAAGAGTACCTTGCCGGTCGGATGACTCCGGTCTTCTTTGGTACCGCACTGGCCAACTTCGGCGTTCGGGAAATGCTGGATGATTTTGTCAAGTGGGCTCCCTCCCCCATGCCCCGGGAAACCAATGAACGCACGGTGGTCGCCAATGAAGAGAACTTCTCAGGGTTCGTCTTTAAAATCCAGGCCAATATGGACCCCAAACACCGTGACCGCATTGCCTTTCTGAGAATCTGTTCCGGCAAATACACCCGGAATATGAAAATGAAACATGTTCGTATCGGCAAGGATGTAAAAATTGCCGATGCCGTGACGTTCCTGGCGGGTGACCGTTCCCATGTGGATGAAGCGACCTCCGGTGATATCATCGGTCTGCACAACCACGGGACTATCCAGATTGGTGACACCTTTACCCAGGGTGAAATGCTGAAGTTTATGGGCATCCCTCACTTTGCGCCCGAGCTGTTCCGCCGTGTCCGCCTGAAAGACCCATTAAAGCTCAAGCAATTGCAAAAAGGGCTGCAACAGCTCTCAGAAGAAGGTGCTACCCAGCTATTCATGCCAGTGAACAATAATGACCTGATCCTGGGGGCAGTGGGTGTACTGCAGTTTGATGTGGTCATGCGTCGACTGAAAGATGAATACAAAGTTGAAGCGATCTATGAGCCGGTTAACGTCAACACCGCGCGCTGGATTGACTGCAGTGACCAGAAAAAGCTGGAAGAGTTCAAGCGCAAGTGCGCTGATAACCTGGCTATGGATGGCGGTGGCCATCTGACCTATCTGGCACCCACCCGGGTCAACCTTTCCCTGGCAGAAGAGCGCTACCCGGATGTGACTTTCCGCACGACCCGGGAGCATTGATCGCAACCGATAACCCCGGTATAAAGTGACAGGCAAACGAGTTTTGACTGCCTGTCACTGTGATTAGTTCCATCGTTCAAATCAATAATTTATCTCACCTGCACTTATTCCTTTTCTGACTAATACCGATACTGCGGGACCAAAAAATATTGTCTAATCTGAAGGTTCCTTTCTTTCTGGTATTTCTATGAGTGATGCAGTCTCGACCAAATCGGAAACCTCAACGGGTGTACGTCAAATCGTAGAACCGTTAGCCCTTCTTCTTCTGGCAGGGCTTTTGTTTGGCTATCTTGGCCAGACCATGGGTGTTACCCACATGTTCAACACCCTCTTCAACACCGCGCACCAGCTGTTGTTAAATACCGTGCTGTTCCTGATGGGGATCACCGTATTGACCGGTGCCGCAGGCCGTCTGCTGATGGAGTTCCATGTCATTTCCCTGATTGAACGGCTGCTGGTGCCATTAATGAGACCTGTGTTCAATCTCCCCGGCCGTGCTGCCATGGCGGCCATGATGACCTTTTTCTCAGATAACCCGGCCATCATTGGCCTGGCAAAAGACAGGCGATTCAACCACTCCTTTAAGGTTCCCGAAATCATCTCACTGACCAATTTCGGTACCTCTTTTGGTATGGGACTTATTGTCATCACCTTTATGGCAACCCTGCAGAATAATGAGACTGGCGCTACCTATTTTCTGCCGGCCATGATTGGCCTGGGCGGTGCCCTTGTTGGAGCCATCATATCCACACGGCTGATGCAGCGCCTTATCCGGAATGATTCCCGACTGCATGAGCTAAGCATTAAAGATACTCACAGTGAACTTCTGGATGACCACAGCTCCACAGATCCGGTCTGGTTGAGATTCCTCAACGCTCTGCTGGATGGCGGTAAAGGTGGCGTCAAAATGGGTGTAGCGATTATTCCCGGAGTATTAATCATCAGTACGTTTGTTATGGTGCTGACCTTTGGCGCACCAGTAACCGGCTACACCGGTGGAGCGTTTGAGGGAGTGGCCCTGCTGCCCAAACTTGCCAGCCACGTTACCTGGCTGTTTGAGCTGCTGTTTGGTTTTGATCATGCCGAACTGGTTGCCTTCCCCATTACCTCGCTGGGCGCGGTTGGTGCCGCCATGTCGCTGGTACCAAACTTTATCAGCCAGGGCATTATTGGCGGCAGTGATATTGCTGTGTTTACGGCTATGGGGATGTGCTGGAGTGGTTACCTGAGTACCCATACGGCCATGCTCGATTCTCTTGGCTTTCGCCAGCTCACCTCAAAAGCCATTCTGGCTCATACGGTTGGTGGTATCTGTGCCGGTATCGCTGCCCATTATCTTTACCTGCTGCTCAGTCCTTTTATTGGCTAACAGCCGGAACAAACAATCAACTCATCGGATGAGTTGATTGTTTGTTTTTTCGCTTGGGACTGGCAAAAACAGTACCCGCAATAACCTCCCCCTCCAAATCATGATCAAGTGACTCAAACCAAGGTCTAACGGTCAAAAATCATTTCCAGAGCCATATTTAAGACTCTACAGATATAAAAAGAAAGCTTATAAGACCCACAGATTTTAAAAAACTGGGCTGAGCAGCCCGGAATACTGAATTGGTAAGGAGAGATGTATGCGCCTGAACCTTCTGTTAGCACCGTTACAACAGGTAATCGACACCATGCATAAGGGTAAGACCTTCAAGATCCGGGTGCTGATGGAGGAGCTTGGCCTGTGGGAACATCAGGATGATCTGCAGAAAATGAGAACAGCCCTGGCTTTTCGCTCCATGGTGGAAAGTGGCGTGCTTAGCAATATTCAGCTTCTCACTCACCATAAAACACGGCATGCGGTATATATCACGATATAATTGCCATATAGAAGCCGAAGGTATCCGGCTTCTTTATGGGATCAACGTTCTGCTCAACGCTTCACACTGTGGGTTTGGATGGACTCAGTGAACATGTCCGCCAGGCCCATGCACATGACCGTGGTCCAGCTCTTCCTTGGTGGCTTCACGAACCTCAACCACTTCAACGCTAAAGTGCAGATTCTCACCCGCCAGGGAATGGTTAGCGTCGATCACCACCTGGCCCTCTTCATCATCAATAGCTACCACGGTGACAATACGTGGGCCAATGGCGGTATCAGCATGGAACTGGTTACCCACCTCTACAGGATGGTCACCAAACTGCTCTTTCGGTACCGGCTGCACCAGACTTTCGTCGTACTCGCCGTAGCCTTCAGCAGGCTCAACCACCACATTAAACTTGTCCCCAGCCTGCTTGCCTTCCAGGGCATTTTCCAGCCCTTCGACAATATTGTGCTCACCGTGAAGATAAGCCATCGGCGACTCGCCTTCCGAACTGTCGAGAACTTCTCCCGCATCATTTTTCAGCGTGTAATGGAACAGAGCCACTTTCTCTTTGGCTATCTTCATCTGTTTATGCCCTTAATAAAGTAAACAACTATCTTAACTGCCATTGTTACTGGTAGCCAGAAAACTGCAAATAAATGCGTTATCTGATGTAATTGGCAAACTACCCCTGTTGGCAAGCGCCTGACAAAAGGAGCTTTTTATCTTGAACGATGCTCGATGCAGTTGGTGCCATGGCGATGAACTCTATACCCAATACCATGACACAGAGTGGGGGATTCCCTGTCATAACGACCAGAAACTCTTTGAATTCCTGATTCTTGAAGGTGCCCAGGCAGGTCTGAGCTGGATCACCATCCTGAAGCGCCGGGAAGGCTACCGGAAAGCATTTCATCAATTTGACGTTCAACAAGTGGCCAGAATGACAGACCCGGATATTGAAAAGCTGATGCAGGACGCAGGCATTATCCGCAACCGGCTGAAAATCCGGAGCGCCATTAACAATGCCAAGGCATTTATCCGGGTGCAGGAGGAATTTGGCTGCTTCAGCCAGTATCTGTGGTCGTTTGTAAACCATCAGCCCATCATCAACCGGCGACAATCCATGAGTGACGTACCAGCCACCACCGATATTTCAGACCGGATGAGTAACGATCTGAAAAAACGCGGCTTCAGTTTTGTTGGCAGCACGATATGTTATGCCTATATGCAGGCAATGGGTCTGGTGAACGATCACCTGGTCACTTGCCCATCTTATCTAACCGAAAAAGTTATTGCTTCTGCATAGGTTGGTGGTTGTTGTCCTTGTGGTGCTGATTCATCAATTACGGGTTCCGTTTGTGTTCCCCGTTCGCAGGCTGTTTGTGTTCCCTGTTCACGAGTGGTTGGCGCTGTCGGCGCAGGGGTCCTTGGGGCCGGGATAGGCAGTTGAAGTCTATCACAGTGTTGGCGATACACGGCTCCGTGGCCATACCATGGGTCTTTGAGTGCAGCTTGAAGAGCATGGCGGTTTAATGCTTCAGGGTTGTCACGCTTGAGTTGCTTATAGCTGCTATAGGCCCCGCTGCAGTATCCATAAACACACATCATGACCATCCCAATGGGAATTGAACCGAACATAAGACCCAAGGCTAAATGAACGGTATCGGGATCAGAGGTCGTGGTCAGGTTTGTCGTTGGATAAGCTGAGGATGGCGTGTACAGGAAGCCTGTCTCGTTTGATCCATTACCGTATGCCGGGCTGTTACTCACCGGGTATGCACCGGCCTGGGCAGGCATTGTCGCCAGAAACATCAGCCCCTGTCCTATGACCGGAACATGGTGAGCGGCGAACCCGGCAACACTGTGAATCAGCATATTGCTGCCCTGCAGGGTCTTACTGACAAACTGAACACCGTAATCAGACAGGGATTTCTCTGTCGTGATATTATTTTCCGTGCCAATATCCGGACAGACCGATTGACTGGGTTGTGCGAAATTGACAGCCCTGCCGTTGGCCGTTGGCTCCTGGCCATAACATTCGGTTTGGGAAGCTGCATCTTTTTTTACAGCAACCATTTGCGCAAGGGGGAGGCTGGATGACGATCCAAAGGTAGCGTGCATTTTTGACATTCCTTTCGAGGCAATCTTCTCGTTAAGACCATCAATCAGCAATTAAGTTCCGTAGAGACCAGCAAAAGCTGTCAGCAAAAAAAGAAATGAAAAAGGTATCAACAAGACAGCTTTCAGTGAAAGGTTGCTGATCCCTTTTTCCAACACAGCACCTACCGTCTTTACTGTTCTCTTTCCTGCACCAGTACCCAGGGGCGAACCACAACCGCCCACAGATCACGATTATCGGTAACCCAGGACTGGGCCTGCTCATCGCTGACCGCCCCCAGGACACCCTGTGCAACCCAGGCTTCTACCGCTGATTTATTGTCTACCGAGATCTGATAGCCAACATCAATCAGGTCCAGCGAATCATCCACCTGGAGCACAACCCCCTGGGCAAAGTAACGCAGCAGTTCGGACCAGGCTATTAATGAGGTTTCCTGATTTAATTTGGCCTTTTCAAGCAATTCACGGCTAACCGTCTCAGACATCTTTTGCTTCCCATTTCATTGCACAGACATTGTACAAACCGACAATTTTTTTATAACGGTGGGCGGGAGCATAACAGCACATAACACTAAAGTGAAAACGCTCAAAAGAGCCTTTTGACGTTTCGTTGCGTGCTCGTAACGCATCAATAAGCCCTGTAAGAGTTGAGCTGACTTTGTCTTTAAGCCCCGGTTCTCTTCTATACGGCACCTTGACTGCTGCTCAAAGCGGCAAAATCTGCACTATCGGTGATGGTTATCTGTTTGTGTTGCAGTTTGAACAACGCCCCGGGAGACCGATCAATACTGTCTTGTTGCCCGCTGTAAAAGTGCCTGGTGAGTTGATCAACGCTGTCATTGTATTCTGAATATGTAAACACCTGTGCAGACCAGCCAGCCCGGAGAATGAATTCTTTTAGTTCATTGAGAGCCTTTTCAGCCCTGATGATAGGGGAACCGATAGCCTTTTGTTGATTCAAATTAGATAACACAATGTTTTTGAACTTCAGGCCGAGTGCTTCACAATTCTTTTTATAGAACTCTGAAAGGTAAACCTCCGGCTCACCTGAGACATTTATTGAAACTTTAATGAACTGCATTGATGAACTCATCCATGATATTGAAGAATCAAGGTCACCAACGAACTTTTCAAGATCTGAATGTTGATCTTCTGCTCCAATTAATAAGAAAACAGAATTTGCCTTGGCAATCTCACAGGGTGCGCCTGACACTATATATCCACCAGTATTACCAAGTGTTTCTTGACTGTTGCCATGAGTGGGTGTGGGCGGGTTAAATTCTAAAATGACAATCGCACTATTTTCTCTATCTGTGGTCCGGAGTTGCTGACCATTTAACTTTTTGTTCAGGTAGGTGGTTGCTGTAGTAAAAAACCGGACATTTTTTCCCTCTATAAACTGCTTTCTGACATCTTTAAGAGTCTGTGAAGCCTCCGGGGAACGAGAGGGATCCTCCTCGTAATCAATATCTATACAACGCCAGGCAATTTTTTTATCTGATACCCCGCTCTTGGTGATTTGCTGGTGAATCAGCTGCTCCATCAACAATGCTCCAGCCCCCATGGATATAAAAGTTACCCGACTGTCCGGCAGTTTTTGCAGATAGTCACACACCCATTGAGTAACCTTGTTGATCACCTTTATACGGGATTTTATGCTGTCAATTTTGTCATAAACATTAAAACTCAGGCACCCCAATTTAACACAGGTTAGTGATTCATTGCTTGCCTCCGATACTTCCCGTCGATGGATAAACTCACTGGTATGGATATCTTTATATTCAAGCTTCTTTGCTACCAGGGGGAGGCGCTTAAATAAATCATCAATTTCCTGAAGCTTAACACTGGGCAGGTCGGAATAGATCATTTCTTCAACAATACGATGAATTGCTTCTTTTTTTTCTGACTCTGTTCCACCTGAAGGAATTTTTTTCAGCAACGAGAGGCAGGCTTCGTTTGTCAGTTTTAATACAGTTCTTAAGGACAAGGGTATTTTTTGATGTTCGATGATATATCGTGAAACAGTCTCCTTTACAGCACTGGGGTTAACAGAAATGTTCTCTGGTAATGACTGACCAGCAGCCTGAGGCTCTGGCGTAGAAGGGGTATTGTGGCAGCTGCTGATAGTGGTTTGCATAATTACTGACTCAAGTGATTATTTTAATGGGCTGAGCAAATTTGTTCAGTACTTGAGTAGTAGAAATAACTTCGTGAGAAAAGTTCAGTTTTGTCACAGGTCAACGGGTATAAACGACACGAATAGACTGGTTCTCAATGGCCATCAGACCTCGTCAGTGCCATTTTCGAATGGCCTGATTTGGCAATCAAGGCGGATTATGGGAGGATGTCTTCCTCGAAACAGAGAAGGTTACGTTGTTTATGCCCCTCGCTCTCAAAGGCCGCCTGAAAGATCACCCCAGGCTGGCCCGTGAATATTTTACCGTTACCCGCATGATTGAGCTTTACTGCCACCACCACCACCAGCACCCCACCCTGTGCAATGAATGCCTCTCTCTGCTGGCTTTCAGCAAGCGACGGCTTGAACGCTGTATTTATGGTGTCGAAAAACCCACCTGCACTAACTGCCAGGTCCACTGCTACAAGCCGGAACAACGCCGACAAATTCGTGAAGTGATGAAATGGGCTGGCCCTCGCCTGCTTCTTAAACATCCCGTTCTGACCATTCAACACCTTATTGATCAACGCAGGGCTGCGCCGGTGCCCCCCAACGCCGGGAGCAACTGAATTAGCTGAGGGAACTTTCCGGTAAGAAACTGGTCAGAGAGTTATAAACCAATATACCTCTGGACGGATCTAAATATGGAATGTCATTGGCTTAACCCGAATGTTTTTCGAGCCCCTCAGCGTGGATACCTTCTTCTATCAGAGCCCGGGGAAGAGCGCCATACACCGGCTCACTCTCGTAACCCCCTGGCGGGCAACTCATTTACTGATCTTCGTTGTTATGCACCGGTTCCGGGATTACTGGAAATTCACGCGCCTCCCGGCACGCCGTTTGAGCCAAGAGATCTGCATACCCGTAAATCACATCATGCACCTTCCGGGCATGTTTGTACCCGGCTTCCCCACGGGATCACGCCAAGCCCTTCTCAACGAACTGATATGCTGATGGCCAAAGCAGCCACATTCAAGGGCTTTGAGAAGAACTTCCCCCATCATACTCCGAGGGAATTGGCTGAAGCGGGATTTTCCTGCAGTAAACATAGTGACTCAAGTGAACATATTGACTCAGTTTATTGTGATCAGTGTTATATACATATTGGCAACTGGAAACCTGATGATATCCCATGGATTGAACATACTCGCCTGTCGCCAGACTGTGCGATCGTGGAGCGGGAAATGGGTCAACCATTTACCAGAGCGATTAAAGAGTCATTTGATGTGGAAAAACAATTAAAAAGGTACTGCGATCAACACTCTCCTGTAAAAGAGGATCCTTATAAAACGCTTTTCAAATTCAGACTGAGCCGACCTTACCAGCAACTTGAACAGATTTACATTAAAAACCTTAAAGATCTTCCAGAACAAATGCGCAAGGTCGAACAAGCCTTCATTCATTGGCATTATACTGAAAACCTCTATGGAAATAGCACTTTGCACGCTTCCTGTATTCTAAGCCTGCTTAATAATCCCCGGAACCATGACGAGGCGGCCATAACTGAATCCTGCAAAAGGTTCCAGCAGGAATACAAAGAATACAAGGAGCAATTAAAAGCATCAAAAGAAGAGCAACAGCTAATTGTCCAGTTGAAAAATGAGCGCATTGCACTCTTTGAGCAAGTAAATCAGCAAAGGCAAATAAGAATCAAGGCTGAACAAGAGGGTGAAGATGCAGAGATCGCCCGTATACTGCAAGAACGGTACAACAATGAACAGTTTCAATTACCTGTCCACTAAGTCAGGAAATATGATTTCATTTGGTTAACTACGTAACCTCATTTGAGGACTCGAGTTGGCTTGCATGCACTGTGAATGCGCATGCGAGCCGATTTTCATCGAGACCACTTTTAACATGTTCGCGACAACCCCGGGGTCGTCAGAGTCAGGTGCCTGTCAGAGTTTAAATCCTTTACGCCGTTTGTCGGGTAGCCGTCACTACCAGCTCACGGATACAGACATTTTGCGGCTGCTGATACACAAAGGTAATACAACGGGCAATATCCTCTGGCGTAATAACGCCTCCCATGCCGTGCTTCCACTGTTCATAGCCCTCCTTGATGTCACTGGATGTGGTATGGCTCAGCAGCTCAGTTTCTACCGCTCCAGGTGCGATGGTTACCACCCTTACACTGTCGTCAGCCAGCTCTTCTCTCAGGGTTTCAGACAAACCATGCACGGCAAACTTGGTGCCACAATAGGCCATATGATTTGGAAAACTTTTGATACCGGCCACTGAACTGATATTAATGATGGTTCCCCCTTTTCTGGCTTTCATCTGATGGGCAACGGCATGAATGCCATTCAAAACACCCTTGATATTCACATCAACCATGGTATCCCACTCGGCAGGATCCTGTTCATCGACACGCCCCAGCTGCATTAGCCCGGCATTGTTGATAAGACAGTCTGCAGGTCCATAGCGGGACTCGGCTTCTTCGATAACCAGTTTCAGGGCATCACGATCTGTCACATCCACTCGTCGACAAAGTGCGTCAGTCAGATCCAGGGCCTCCAGGCGCTCGATCCTTCTGGCCAGTAATAACAAAGGGTGTCCAAGTTGGCTCATTGCTTTGGCAACAGCTTCTCCGATACCAGAGCTGGCTCCGGTGATCACAACCAACGGCTTATTCATGGAGGGACTCCTGCAGAAATGGATGTTGGGATCTCAGTTCACCAGGCTGTGGCGAACCATGTATCTGTCGTTAAGAACAGAGAATAGAGATAGTTGATCTGAAAAGGATTTTAGACCGAAAAACAGTATGCACTGTTTTTATTTAACGGGAAATAGCGTGCATTGTTTTTATCGGTAAATACTATGCATTGTTGCCTGTTCGGTATTCGTCAGCCCCATTAGAGGCATCACTACATGCATCCGGCCGGTTGTGGCGTTATAATCCCCGCCTCCTGAGCCAGGAGGCTATTCATTTAAGACTCAATGAGTCTTCCGAAAAAAGCATCCAAACCGGTTATCGGTTTATCGTTATTCGATTTATATCTTTAAACATGATTTATCTGCTTATTTCGGAAATATATACTTGACGCCTTCCATCAGGTACCCAACAGCACTTTTGATCGACCGGCTCTCCAGGAGGCTGACCGAGAATAGCGCTATTCTCGACCAGCCTTCCAGGGGCCGGGCATTGCGGCAGGAAACCCCAATGAGCGAACTGATACTGATTCTGGTCAGCGCCATACTGGTCAACAACTTTGTACTGGTCCAATTCCTTGGGTTGTGTCCTTTTATGGGCGTGTCCAACAAGCTGGAGTCGGCCATGGGTATGTCAATGGCTACCACCTTTGTGCTGACACTGGCCTCTATCTGCAGCTATTTAACGTATAAGTACGTCCTATTGCCACTGAATCTGGAGTTTCTGAAAACCATCTCATTCATTCTGGTGATTGCCGTGGTGGTGCAATTCACCGAGATGGTGGTGCGCAAAACCAGCCCGCTGCTACATAAGGTGCTGGGCGTGTTCCTGCCACTGATCACCACAAACTGTGCGGTACTCGGGGTTGCCCTGCTGAACACCAACCGGATGGACAGCTCACTGGTGGATTCAGCCACCTACGGCTTTGGTGCGGCGGCCGGTTTTTCCCTGGTACTGGTGCTGTTTTCCGCCATGCGTGAGCGCATCGCCGCGGCGGATGTACCAACACCGTTCAGAGGGGCCGCCATCGGTATGATCAGCGCCGGTCTGATGTCGTTGGCCTTTATGGGTTTTACCGGACTGATCAAACTGTGAGTGCAGGATTTCAAACCATGATGAGAAATGCCAGACGTGATAAAAAGCTGAAGGAGCGGTTGCGTTAGTCCATGGACATTGTTCTTTACGCCATTGGAGCCCTGCTGGCTCTTGCCCTGATTTTCGGGGCGATTCTCGGTTTTGCTGCTATCCGTTTTAAGGTGGAAGGCAACCCGATTGTTGACCAGATTAATGAAATTCTGCCCCAGACCCAGTGTGGCCAATGCGGTTATCCGGGGTGTCGCCCTTATGCGGAGGCCATTGCCAATGGCGATGCCATCAATAAGTGCCCGCCCGGTGGCCAGGCAACCATCAACACACTGGCGGACCTGCTGGATGTGGAGCCTGAGCCGCTGGATGCGGAACATGGGCAGGAGTCGATCACCAAAGTTGCCTTTATCCGGGAAGCGGAGTGCATCGGTTGTACCAAGTGCATTCAGGCCTGCCCGGTGGATGCCATCCTGGGCGCCGCCAAACAGATGCATACGGTGATTTCCGATGAGTGTACCGGTTGCGATCTCTGTGTTGAGCCCTGCCCTGTTGACTGTATCGAAATGCGTCCTGTGGATATCACGGTCAGGACCTGGAGCTGGGCGCTGCCCCAGCCGAATCATGGCAAGGCTGGCTTGATTGCCACTGACCTCAGGGGGCAGACCGTATGAACGCAATTGTCAAAAGTCCACACCAGGACATACAGAGCCCTGTGGCCGGGAGCCAGGTGATAGCCAGTTCTGAACGCAAAATCTGGCCGCTGACCGGCGGGGTTCACCCGGAAGAAAACAAGCATCAGTCCACCAGCCGCCCTGTCAGTGTTCCGCCTCTGCCTGAAACACTGGTACTGCCATTGTCGCAACACGCCGGTTTGCCTGCTGATCCGCTGATCCGCGTGGGAAACAAAGTACTCAAAGGCCAGATGATTGCCAAAGCGTCCGGCTTTGTCAGCGCCGCGTTGCATGCGCCCACCTCGGGCACTGTTACCGCCATTGAGAACCGTCCGATCCCCCATGCCTCCGGCTTTTATGACCTGTGTATCATTCTTGAAACCGATGGTCAGGAGCTATGGTGTCAACTGGCACCCGTAGCGGATTATCGTCAACTGTCGCCTGCTGAGCTGGTAGAAAAAGTACGTGATGCCGGCATCAGCGGTATGGGTGGCGCAGGCTTCCCTACAGCCATCAAACTGGCACCCGGCACAGCAATCAATACCCTGATTATCAATGGTACGGAGTGTGAGCCCTATATTACCGCCGACGATATGCTGATGCGGGAAAAGGCTGATGCGGTAATCCAGGGTGCAGAAATCCTCCAATACATGCTCGGTGCCCGGGAGTGCCTGATCGGTATTGAAGACAACAAGCCGGAAGCCATCACCGCGATGCGCAGGGCAGCGGCTGGCAAAAATATAGACATTGTCGTTTTCCCCACCATCTACCCTTCCGGTGGTGAAAAACAGCTGATCCAGATTCTTACCGGTCAGGAGGTGCCTTCCGGAAAACTGCCTGCGGATCTGGGCATGGTGGTTCAGAACGTGGGAACAGCCGTTGCCGTCAAGGACGCCATTGTGGATGGCAAGCCGCTGATCTCTCGTATCACCACCCTCACCGGTGATGCCTTGGCAGCGCCACAAAATGTCGACGTATTGATCGGTACACTGGCTCAGGACCTGCTGCAATACGCGGCGCTCAAAACGTCCGAATTATCAACGCTGGTGTTTGGCGGCCCCATGATGGGCTTCACTGTTGATCGCATGGATATCCCGGTGATCAAAACCTCAAACTGCCTGATTGCCGCGACGGAGGATGAATTTCCGGCAGCACCGGATGCCCAGGCCTGTATCCGTTGCGGGCACTGTGCCGAAGCGTGTCCGTCGTCATTGCTGCCCCAGCAGCTTTACTGGCACGCCAGGGCTGAGAACCATGAGCAGCTTATGCACCACAATCTCTTTGACTGTATAGAGTGCGGTGCCTGCTCCTTTGTCTGCCCGTCGTCTATTCCGCTGGTTCAGTATTACCGGGCATCCAAAGGCGCTATTCGTACCCAGGAAGCCAAACACACCAAGTCCGAGCGCTCCAAACAGCGCTACGAAGATCGCCTGGCCAGACTGGAGCAGGAAAAAGCCGAGAAAGAAGCCAAACGAAAAGCCAATGCCGAACGGGCAGCAAAACTGAAGGCGGCCAAAACAGCGGAACAAACCGGAAGCGACGCCAAAGCCGAAGAAGACCCGATCCAGGCCGCTATCGCCCGGGCCAAGGCACGAAAAGCAGCGGCTGCTGCGGGGAACTCCGAGCCTGCCTCAGGCAGACAAGCGTCTGATCGACCACTTTCTGCCAAACAAAAAGAGCTGAAAGTTCAGCTGTCCATGGCCAAAGCTCAGGCCAAAAAGACAGAGAGAGCGCTGGCTGCCGCCGAAGCTTCTGCTGAGCTTAAAGGCGACAGGAAAGATATTGAACAACTGAAGTCTAATCTGGCGATGCTGAATGAGCAGGTGAGTCAACTTCAGCAGGCGTTTGATGAAAACAGTCAGGATTCTGCCAGCAAAGACAGTCCAGAGAAGCCCGTTAAAGTTGCCAAACCGGCACTCTCAGACAATGAGAAGAAACGCAAGGTTGAACTGGCCATGGCCAAAGCGGCCTTGAAAAAAGCAGAGCGCGCACTGGCAGCAGCGGTTGAGAGCGGCTTTCCTGATGAGCAGGAAAACACCGAGTCGTTCAAGCAGGCCGTCGAAGCGTGCCAGGCCAACATCAAGCGCCTCGAAGCTGAGGCTTCAGAGCCTCCGGCAGAAACAGCGATACCCCCTTCTGCGGATGCCAAACCGTCAGCAAAGGCCAAAGCGCCGTTAACTGATGAAGCAAAAAAGCTGAAAATCGAGTCGGCCATGGCCAACGCTGCGGTGAAAAAACTTCAGCGAGCGATCGCCAGTACCGGTGAAGATGAGCAGGATACGCTGAAACAACAGCTGGTGGCAGCGGAACAAAAGGCGGCTGAGCTGAAACAGGCTCTGGAGAGTCTCTCGTGACTTGCAGCTACAGCCACCTCGTTCCCACGCTCTGGGTGGGAGGAAACCCGGGAAGCATGATAAAGACACAACAGAGCGGAATCGTTGAATGGCTTTGATTAATAGCAGATCGTCCATCAGCCAGAGGGGAAGAGAGACCTCACCCCATGCGCTGGGACAAAACAGCACTCAGCGGGTCATGAGTCTGGTGATCATGGCCACCATCCCCGGTCTGATGGCACAAACGCTCTTTTTTGGCTGGGGCACACTGATCAATGTTGTCTGGTGTTCCCTGATTGCGATGGGCTGCGAAGCAGCCGTGGTATCACTGCGCCAACGGTCCGTAAGCTTCTACCTGAGTGATTGCAGCGCCCTGTTGACCGGTGTACTGCTGGGGCTGGCATTGCCGCCCTTTGCTCCCTGGTGGCTATCACTGGTCGCTGTGTCCTTCGGTATGGTCATTGGTAAACATCTCTATGGTGGCCTGGGTCAGAACCCCTTTAACCCGGCCATGCTGGGCTATGTTGTAGTACTGATTTCGTTTCCACAGGAAATGACCACCTGGCTGCCACCACTGGGGCTGGAAGGTCATAACAACAGCCTGACCGATGCGCTGTTCACTATTTTCCCCCTGGGTCAGAGTGTTGATGCCATCAGTATGGCCACCCCACTGGATGTGTTGCGCGAAAACAAAAGCCTGACCATCAATGAACTCTGGGAAGCCAACCCGGTATTTGATGGCATGGCTGGTCGTGGCTGGATGTGGGTTAACCTGGCTTATCTGGCCAGCGGCGTCTTTCTGATCTGGCGCAAAGTATTTACCTGGCATGGCCCTGTGGGAATGCTCGCCGCCATTGCCATTATGGCGACCCTGTTCTGGAGTGGTAACGGGTCAGACAGTCATGGTTCCCCACTGTTCCACCTGCTCAGTGGTGCCACCATGCTGGGTGCTTTTTTTATCATTACGGATCCGGTCAGTGGTGCAACCAGTAACCGTGGACGTCTGATTTTTGGTGCGGGTGTTGGCGTTATGGTCTACGTCATCCGTGCCTGGGGTGGATACCCGGATGGTGTCGCCTTTGCCACGTTGCTGATGAATATGGCTGCCCCCACCATCGACTATTACACTCAGCCACGCACTTATGGCCACCACAAGGCCAATAAAGGCCTGCCAAAGAAGGACTGAAACATGAGTGACGGCCAGATTCCTTTAAAAGACACCACCGACAGCAAGGCTCCCGGCGGGAACGGTCTGCTGCAAAGCATTTTTCGCAATAGCCTGGGCCTTGGCCTGTTTGCCGTATTTACCGTAGGCCTGATTTCCGTGACCTGGATCATGACTCAGGACCAAATAGAGACACAGGTTCGAGCCTATGAAGCCAAAGCATTGATGGAGATTTTACCGGCCGATACTCACGACAATGTGCTGGTAGATTCGAAAATTGATCTGGAACCATCCCCCCTGCTTTCCAGCCAGGATCAACGTGACGCCTATATTGCCCTGAATGATGGGGCGGTCTCTGCCGTTATTCTGCCGGTCACCGCACCTGACGGGTATAGCGGGCGAATTGAGCTTTTGGTGGGCATCAACCGCAATGGTACGCTGGCAGGCGTCAGGGCCATCACCCACAAAGAGACACCCGGGCTTGGCGACAAGATCAACAGCAATGTCACCGATTGGATTCTCGGGTTTGCCGGCAAATCCCTGGGCAACCCCGTTAGCGAAGGCTGGGGAGTGAAAAAAGACGGTGGTGAGTTTGACCAGTTTACCGGTGCCACAATAACGCCAAGAGCGGTTGTCGCTGCGGTGTACCGCGCACTGCGATACTTTGAGGCAAACCGCAAGCTATTGCTGGACCCACTTGCCGGTGTCCGCGAGGAGATTCAATATGACAAATGACACTGTGGCGAACCAGAGCACTGCTGGCAGCCAGGCCGCAAAGATTGCCCTGGACGGTCTCTGGAAAAACAATCCGGCACTGGTCCAGCTGCTTGGCCTGTGCCCTCTGCTGGGGGTTTCCAGCAGTGTCGTCAATGCGCTTGGTCTGGGCATAGCCACCATGCTGGTGGTGATGGGCTCCAACGTTGCCGTCTCGCTGATACGGCACCAGGTAACCGATGCCATTCGCCTGCCGGTATTTGTGATGATTATTGCTTCTTTCACCACCTGTATCGAACTGCTGATGCAGGCTTATACCTACGAACTCTATCGAATACTGGGTATTTTTATTCCGTTGATTGTCACCAACTGCATCATCCTGGGCCGGGCCGATGCCTTTGCCTCCCGAAACCCGGTGCTGCCTGCCGCTTTTGATGGCTTGATGATGGGTACGGGCTTCGCTGTGATTCTGGTATTGCTGGGGGCACTGCGGGAGCTGATTGGCCAGGGCACGCTGTTCTCCGGCATGGACCTGCTGCTGGGCCCCATTGCCGCTGACTGGACCATTACGGTGATTGCCAACTACAAGCAGTTCCTGTTTGCCATTCTTCCCCCGGGTGCCTTTGTCTTTATGGGCTTTTTGATTGCCATTAAAAATATTGTTGATCGTCGCCTGGAAGAAAGAAGGAAAAGCCTGCAACCGGTAACTGCAAAAGTAAGCAAACGGGTCAGGGTTACCGGTAATGTTTGAATATTCTTAACGCCGACACAGGAACTTACTCTCTGATTACCTGTCTATTGAATCAGAATCGTAAACCTTTTTTGATTTGCCAGACAGGCCCCCATTAAACCAGAGGAAAATTCTGTAATGTTATCTGTTCAATCGACTCCCCCACCCTTGCAATCAACACCAACAGGCAATGAAAAAGCGGTTAAAGACGTGGAGGTGAGCAGATCAACTCAGCCTGTTGAACTGACACAACTCCAGAAATGCATCCTGGACAACCAGCGCTTTATCCTCGATACAGTAAATCTGGTTAAAGTAATGAACAAAGTCTTTGGTAAAAAGGAACCAGACGCCTCGCTACGAAAGCCAGACAATTTCGATGCACTGCCGGAGCCAGAAAAGTACGAAAGTCTGACTAAGCTTGTCAGGCAACTTGACGTCTATTTCCACCAAAGCCCTATTCTCAGGGAAGAACAGGGAAAAATAGTGGAGCGCTGGAATGCCATAGAGCAAACTGAAGTCATTGAAAACCTGAGTGACGCTGCCAAAAATGAGCTACGGTCAGCACTTGAGCCCTTAAGGACTGCTGATTCAGAGCCCCTTGAGTTTACTGATCAATCAGTTCTTCTTTTTCCGGGAGCGGCTATCCCTCGAATGCACCTTCGCCCTAAGTTCGCTATTGCACAAAACAGTGACAATAAACTGCCCGGACTGCTGCTCTGTAACGGTTCATCAAGGACTTTGGGCGACGTCGACGAGCTTCAGGATGTTACTAGCAATGATCGTCTGTTTAAGCGCATGGGTGAGCTGGTTAAAAAGTTTGAAACTACCCTGGGATCCACTACCACAGAAGCTCACGCCCAAATGGCTCTTATGGACATGCTCCGTATGGCTGACCAGAAAAACGATCAGAAAAGCGTTCAGGAAAGTGAGCAGATAAGTGAGGAGAAAAGTGACCAGAAAAGTCAGCAGACATGCTTTCTGAACAAACAAACCATCTATGTAACTTATACCGGAGAAGTTCAATTCTTTCAGCAATCTCTTCAGGAAGATGGCAAATACACGCTCAACCTCAATGAGGAAAATATCATCACTGGCAGACCAAACACCGAAGCAACGATGGTGTCTGCCTTAAATGCCCTGGAACTACTGCCTGGAGCCACTCCCGGAGACATCGTTCTGGTCAGCAACCAGCCCCATATACGTGCCCAGCAAATTGCCACAGAACGCGTGGTTGCCAATAGAGGGTACAACAATGACTACTCTCCAATAACCATCCGTGCCTGTGGTGACGAGTGTTCGCTGACAAGCTCTAAAGATTTGTTCCTTGCCATCGACTCAGCCAGAAAGGCAATCCAGTTGTTAAATCCGGATTATCATGTGACAACTAATTGGGTTAAAGCCCCGGAATGGAAGCTGTTTGAATCCAGGAAAGCCGGTGAATGGCAGCTCTATAAGCCTGAGCAACCGCCACTGGAACTGTTGGTTTAGGCATTCTTCGCAGGATGGCTTGCTGATGTTATGCCAACCTGCGAACGTCCCTAAAAATCCACATCAAGATTATAGCTGTCAATCAACTGCTGAATATGATTATCCAGTTTTTTCTGGTGATCTATAAAGCCACCCTGCTGATTCTGATGTTCTATAAACAGGGCATCACTATTAGCATAAAAAGCTTCTGCCCTGGTTAATCCGTTATACAGAGGATTATATTCAAGACCTGCCCGTTCAGCAGAAAAATAGAACGCATACGTTTGCGATACCAGAATCCAGCCTCTATCCATAACCCGGGCGGTGATAATAACTTCTGTATCGGTATCTGAAATCGGGTTTACGGTTATTGGTCGATTCATTGTCAGGGGATCTATTTTTAAATGATCAAGCTGATCTGAATAGACAGGACCAAATTCTTTTATCTCCCACAACTGGTCGATATCCCCTCCCTCAGCGTACACGGTCCCCCTGCCATTCGACCGGGTTCGAACATCAACATCAAGCTCAATCATGTTGAAGGCATTGGTTGGAGCCGTCACGTTTACACCGGATTTTTTCAATGAAACTGACAGCTGTTTTTCCAGATATCGGGCAACACCTGAAGCGGCATGTTTTTTATCAACATAAACGGTAGCTGATCCAAGGCGTCCTCTGGCGATGAGGCTCTCAGCAAGTTGGTTGGCAATAACATTCCAATATTGAGTAAATGGAACAGGCGCATATTCCGGTGAGGATACTGCCAGCAACCTGGTTGAAGGAAATAGTCCACCGATCATTAATAAACCTGTAACGACTGACAGGTATAACTGCTTATTAAACACGATACATCCCTATACTGCTTTTTTATTTCAATGTAGCATGTGCAACCTTATTCGTGTTCAGGCTGCCTGAACCACTACTCTGAACAAAGTCAGAAATCCGGCATAACAAAATAAGAGCCTGATTTATCAGCCCGATAAAACTGGAAATAATGATAAACCTCAATCGATTATTGACCGAATTCGCTATAGAATCGTCCTCTTTTGTCCAGAACAGGGGTAATGACCTGAATGGATAACCCGTTTTTGGGTGGTGTCTGCGCCTCCCCCCAGCTATCTCACGAATAAAAGACGATGCTTAACCAGATATTGCCAGTTTTTTTATCTGGCCTGATCATGCTTTCCGGCTTTGTCCAGGCCAACGCCACAGCTTCTACTGTCCCATCAGTGGCGGAGCCAGACGCTGAATTCACCCTCTCTCTTCAGGAAGAGCGCTCCCCATGGGCGATCACCCTGTTCGATGACAATCCTCAGGAGAATCAGGCACGTCTCTGGTCCCAGACAAAACTCATGTTCGGTCTGGGCGTTGGTGTGATTGGTGCCCTGGCCGTTATGCCGGAGTCCTTTACCAACTGGGATAAGTCTGACATGAAACAGTTCCACAAAAAGTGGTGGGATAATGTCAGTTCAGGCCCGGTGATGGATGAAGATGACTTTTTCCTGAACTACGTCACACACCCTTACTTCGGTGGTGTTTACTACATCGTTGCACGGGAGTCTGGTTACAACCAGTGGAACTCCTTTGTCTACTCCTTCCTGATGTCCACCTTCTACTGGGAGTACGGTATCGAAGCCATCGCTGAAGTGCCTTCCATTCAGGATATTATCGTAACGCCCATTGGTGGCTGGCTATACGGTGAATGGGCTTACCAGAAGAAGCGCACAATTGTCGACAATGACGGTCTGGTATGGGGCTCTGCCGGCCTGGGCTCCACGGCGCTGTTTTTCCTGGATCCGGTCGACAGCATTGACCAGTGGATCAATGGTGACCGTGAACAGCCCGTTATGGAAGACTTTGATATCCGTCTGGCATTTGCTCCAACCTTTTATCAGGTAGAGAATCAGGATAAAGACCGGAACTATTTCGGCCTGGTCATGACATTTCGGATGTAAGCCTCCTAGTGATCAGAAACAGGGCATTCCAGCCCTGTTTTGCATTAAAATAAGCACAAACTGATTTTTATACTTTTTACTGGTCAAAGGATGAACAAGGAAAAGCGCACACAGATTTTTACCCGGCTTCGGGACGCTAACCCCAACCCAACGACCGAGCTAAACTACAGTACACCTTTTGAACTGCTTGTCGCGGTGATACTGTCTGCCCAGGCCACCGATGTAGGGGTCAACAAAGCCACCGATAAACTTTACCCTGTTGCCAATACCCCTGAAGCAATACTTGCCCTGGGTGTTGATGGCCTGAAGGAGTACATCAAAACCATCGGGTTATTCAATGCCAAGGCAGAAAACGTTATCAAAACCTGTCAGATGCTGATTGATAAGCACAATAGCGTGGTACCCGATAACCGGAAAGATCTTGAAGCACTTCCCGGCGTTGGACGAAAAACGGCTAACGTCGTTTTAAATACCGCCTTTCATCAGCCCACCATGGCGGTGGACACCCATATTTTCCGGGTATCCAACCGAACGGGCATTGCCCCCGGCAAGGATGTGCTGGAAGTGGAAAAACGGCTGGTCAGGCTGGTTCCCAAAGAGTTTCTGATGGATGCCCACCACTGGTTGATCCTCCATGGCCGTTACGTGTGTAAAGCAAGAAAGCCACAATGTGGTAGCTGCATTATTGAAGACCTTTGTGAGTTCAAGCAGAAAACATCTTAGTCTGACTCACTTTAAACAGGGAAATATCCGCTCATGGCATTCCATTATGGCGTAATAGAAGGGCTGTATGACCAGGAAAACCAGTGGTCCTGGGAGTCCAGGAATGCCTATGCCAGCTTCTGTGCAAAGAAAGGTTTCAATTTCTATATCTACGCACCAAAGAATGATCCTTATCTGCGCGAACAATGGAATCAGCCCTGGCCAGAACAGGATTTCAACCACCTGAACACACTGGGTTTGTCGCTAAAACAGAACAATGTGCGTTTTGGTATCGGACTAACGCCGTTTAATGTACGGGAGCTGAACCAGAAAAGTCGCCAACAGCTGCAACAGAAAATCGCCAGCATCAATCAACTGAATCCACAGATTCTCTGTATTCTCTTTGATGATTTCAGTAACGACATTGATGACCTGGCAAAAACCCAGGCTGACATTGCCGAATTTATTGCCGCAGAAAGCACCGCGACCCAATTTATTGTCGCAGGCACCTACTACTCAAAAGACCCGTTATTACAGAGAGTCTACGGCACCATGCCCGAAGGCTACTGGTCTGACCTGGGCCAATACCTGGACCCACAGTTTGATATTTTCTGGACGGGCGACCACGTTATTTCCCTTGGCTATGACCAGTCAGGTTTGCAGGAAATGACGGACCACTTCCAACGCAAACCCTTCCTCTGGGACAACTACCCGGTCAATGATACCGAATGGCTGAAACACCGGCTCAGACTCTATACCTTCACCGGCCGCCCATGGCAAATCAGCGACTGGTGCCGTGGCCATGCCGTCAACCCGATGATCCAGCCCTGGCTATCCATGATACCGCTGGCCACTCTGGCTGACCTTTACCAGCAACGAGACCGGTTTGATGGCCATGCCAGCTTCAGGAAGGCAGTGGTTGATCTTTGCGGTCAATCGCTGGCATCGGCCATCGAAAACAACCTGCTCTATTTTACCGAAGAAGGCACGTTGAACTTTTCCGGTTTCACCCGCAAACGCCTGGAAAACACCTTTTCGGCGTTTCAGTCCGACACAGCACAACCGTACGTTCGGGAAATTCTCACATGGTTGCAGTCCGGCGAAAAATGCTAGACTGCATTGCAATTGCTGCCAACTATCCGATTTCTTTCCAGAACAATAAATGACTGATTCCCTGACTATGACCTCCAAAACCCTGCAACTGGCCATGGACCTGATCAGCCGCGCTTCCGTCACTCCTGAAGATGCGGGCTGTCAGGAACTGATGATCAGCCGACTTGAGCCACTGGGCTTCAAGGTTGAGCGACTCCGCTTCAGTGAGGTCGATAATATCTGGCTGCGCAGAGGCGACCAGAGCCCGGTGCTCGCCTTTGCCGGACATACCGATGTGGTGCCCGCCGGCCCGAAAGGGCAGTGGGACAACCCACCGTTTCAGCCAGCCATCATCGACGGCATGCTGCACGGCCGTGGAGCCGCCGACATGAAAGGCAGCCTTGCCGCCATGGTCACCGCCTGCGAAGACTTTCTGGCAGAACACGCTGACCATAAAGGGTCCATTGCCTTTCTGATCACCAGCGATGAAGAAGGCCCCGCCAAAAATGGTACGGTAAAAGTGGTTGAGCACCTTGAGGCTCGAAATGAGAAAATCGACTGGTGCCTGATTGGCGAGCCATCCAGCACCAACCGGGTGGGAGATGTGGTGAAAAATGGCCGCCGTGGCTCACTCCATGGCCACCTTACGGTCAAAGGTATTCAGGGACATGTCGCCTATCCTCACCTGGCCAGAAACCCGGTACATCAAGTAGCCCCGGCCATTGCGGATCTGACCGGCGAAGTCTGGGATGAAGGCAATGAATTCTTTCCGCCCACCAGCCTCCAGATCTGGCAAATTCAGGCCGGTGCCGGTGCCAGCAATATCATCCCCGGCGAGTGCCAGGTGAATTTCAACTTCCGGTTTTCTTCAGAGGTCACGGCTGAGCAGCTTCAGGAAAGAGTCACCGCGATTCTGGACCATCATCAGCTGAAGTACGATATTGACTGGTACCTGAGCGGTCAGCCGTTTTTAACCCGCCCCGGGGCCCTGGTCAATGCCGCTCAGCAAGCCATACGGGACGTTACCGGCATGGAGGTGGAGTTATCAACCTCCGGCGGTACCTCCGATGGTCGTTTCATCGCGCCTACTGGTGCCCAGGTGGTAGAGCTTGGCCCCGTTAATGCCACCATCCATAAAGTGAATGAGTGCGTTTACGCGGAAGATCTTGATACCCTGCAGGAAATCTATACGGGTATACTTAGGCATTTGCTAGCTGAAAAGTGACGTTTCTCCAATGAGCAGTCTTGATCCATCAAAAGCTGACGCAGCCGAAGTCGACGATATTGAAGTGTATGCCAGCGGTCTCTCCCTGGAGGCTATTACCGACTGGCTGAACGATACCTTTGATACCGTTGTGACAGTGAACAGCGGCAAGGTGGTGCATGACATGGAAGTCACCCGCCTGGACAACACCATTACGGTGATGATTGTTGAAAACGCTGTTGGCAAAGCCTGGACCAGCATCTGGTTTAAAACCACAGGCACCCCCTGGCAGGATGACACCCAGTGCGCAAGAAGCCTTCAGGCCTATGGGCAATGCCGGGTTCGCTGTAACTCCGGCCCCTGGCAGGAAGGAGCTGATATGGATGAATGGTGGCAACTGGATGAACACGGCCAGGAAAAGCTGATCAAGTGGCCTAACGCTTCATAACCGCAAAGCAGCCTAGGAGCCATACTGTCGAATGGAGAGTGGTTTCTTCCTGATATCGAAGCTCCGTAACTTTTGCGCAACACCACGTAATCAGGCTAGAATGCCCGATTAACTCATCAGCGACTTGAGAGCTACCATTTAATACCAAGCCATGAGGCCTGTACCGGTTTACCGGTACCAGTCTTCTGACGTTCATTATCTCCTTTACTGACGGATGCAGGCCAAGAGCCAGTTCCATGCTGAAGCCCATTACCCTGAATCGCTATGTTTTTCATAGCCTGAGAAAACTCCTCTCCACGTGGGTGCGTACCACGGTTGAAAACAACAATCCTGAAGCTTTGCACCTGCAGACCGGAAAACCGGTGGTCTATGTTATGCACCAGCGCTCCCTGACGGACCTGATGGTGCTGGAAGGTGAGTGCATAAAAGCAGGTCTGCCCCGCCCTTACAAACCCATTGTCGCTGACCAGCCACAGAGCAAAGCGCACTTTTTCCTTAGCCAGCACGAAGGCCTGATTCTCCAGAGAGAACGGCCAGAGCCCCCGGAACTGCTGGAAGCGCTGGTCAGACAGGTTGAAGCAAAGCATGAGGATGTCCAGCTCGTTCCCGTTACCATTATCTGGGGACGCTCACCGGAAAAAGAACAGTCCGCCTTTAAACTGCTGTTTGACTGGAACTTCAGCCTTGGCGGACGTTTCCGGAAGTTTCTGGCAACCCTGCTGCACGGCCGACAGACCATGGTGTCTTTCAGCCCTGCCTTATCACTGCAGGAAATCATGGGTGACAGTAACAACCATGCCCGCAGTGTGCGCAAGGTCAACCGGATTCTCCGGGTGCATTTCCGCCAGAAAAAAGCATCGGTTCTGGGGCCGGATCTTTCCCACCGTCGTATGCTGGTCAACAGCCTGATTCATACGCCCAGGATTCAGAAAGCCATTGCGGCAGAAGCTGCGGCTCAGGAAATCACTCTGGTAGAAGCCGAAGCAAAAGCCCGGAAGTATGCCAATGAAATCGCTTCTGACTTCTCCATGCCCGTGATCCGCTTCCTGGATATTCTCCTGACCTGGTTCTGGAACAAGCTATACAGCGGCGTAAAAATCAATCATGTCGAGCCATTGAAGGCGCTGGCACAGAGCCATACGATTGTTTATGTGCCCTGCCACCGAAGCCATATCGATTACCTGCTACTGTCGTACGTCCTGTACTATGAAGGTCTGCCACCGCCCCATATTGCTGCGGGCATTAACCTGAATATGCCGTTGGTTGGCACCATTCTGCGTAAGGGCGGTGCCTTCTTCATGCGCAGAACGTTCCGTGGCAACCCGCTTTACAGCATGGTCTTCCATGAATACATGTACACGCTGACCAGTAAAGGCTTTGCTACCGAGTATTTCATTGAAGGCGGTCGCTCAAGAACCGGCCGTACCCTGACACCAAAAACCGGCATGCTCTCCATCACCGTCCGCAGTTTCCTGCGTGACCATCGCAAGCCGCTGGCGTTTGTTCCGGTCTATATCGGTTATGAAAAGCTGTTGGAAATGGCCAGCTATCTGGGCGAACTCCGGGGTGAAGCCAAGAAAAGTGAGTCCCCCCTGGATATAGTCCGCACACTGGCGGCCCTGAGGAATGAGTTTGGCAAGGCGTGGATCACTTTTGGTGAGCCACTGGACCTGGGCTCATTCCTGAGTTCACAGGCACCCAACTGGAAAGACAGCTCAGGTGCCAATGACAAACCGGCATGGCTGGAAAAAACCACGTCGAACCTTGGCGATATGCTGGCTGGCAGAATCAATGCGGCAGCGGTCATCAATCCGGTCAACCTGGTCGCCATTGCCCTGCTTTCCTCACCAAGGCATGCACTGGGTGAAGAGGAGCTGGTTCGCCAGCTGGGTGGCTATACACGTCTACTGTCCATGGCTCCCTACAGTGACCGGACGGCAATGACCGATCTGGATGCCCGCAGCATGATTCACTATGTGGAAAACCTGCAGCTGATCCAGAGAAAGACCGATGCGCTGGGCGATATCATCAGCATGGATGAGAAAACAGCCATTGCCATGACCTATTATCGCAACAATGTGCTGCATATTTTTGCCATCCCGTCCCTGATCAGCTGTTTCTTTGTGAACTGTGCCAGTATCACCAGAAAAGAGATTCTGCGCATCAGTGCGGTTCTCTACCCTTACCTGCAGGCGGAGCTGTTCCTGCAGTGGACGCAACACGAAGCGCTGGCCGTGGTGCAAAAATGGCTGGATTGTCTGGTTGCAGAAGGACTGATTACCCATGGTCAGGATGATGATGGCGAAGCGTGTTATTTCCAGCCGGACCCTGCCACCGCCGAATACATCATGTTGAATGTTTTCTCACGCTCCATTGTCCAGACACTGGAACGCTTCTATATGGTGATCAGCCTGCTCCTGCGCAATGGCAGTGGCAATATTGAAGCAGAAGCCCTGGAACATCAGAGTGGGGTGCTGGCACAGCGCCTGTCGATCATTCATGGTCTTAATGCGCCGGAGTTTTTTGATAAATCACTGTTCCGTGGCTTTATTGCCCAGATGCGCTATCACGGTGTATTGGAGATCACGCAAACCAATAAACTGGTGTTTGGCGATGATATTCAGAAAGTGGCTGATCAGGCGCACACCCTGTTAACCACTGAAATACGACACAGTATCAACCAGACCAGTCGCTACGGAGTCAGTAACGGTTCAGGAGAAAAATCTACGCCATGAATAGGAATTGTCCCTGAATAACTTCCTCTTTTTGCCACAGAGGAGCCACAGAGGAAAAGAGTTTTTTCTTTTCTCCGTGCCTCCGTGTCTCTGTGGCAATGTTTTTTTACTGGATAACATCGGAAATGTGGCAGTTATTTCGGGAGAGTTCCATAGCGGGTAGAGCACGCGATAAGCTGGTCATACCATAACCACGATTATCGTTAGACAGATTACCCGGAAAATGCTTTCAGGGCATAGATATCATAGCGACAGGCTTTCCCTTCCAGCCGGTAGGTGGGAGCCCGACCATTAAGATCCGGTGCCAACCTTGGCCTTTTCACAACAACCCGATACTGAGCAAGATCCAGTGCCGGTTGCAGCAACTGATCCGCATCCGGATCATCCCCCAGCAGATCCTGAAACAACCGCATCTCTTTTTTGACCAAAGCCGACTTTTCCCGGTGAGGAAACATCGGATCCAGATAAACAACATCGTACTTATTGTCCGATGCCTGCATCAGCTCAATGGCATTACCAGGCAAAAGCGACATTTGTTGTGCAATGGGCGCGATATCACTATCGCCGAGTGCACGGCGCAAACCATCTGCCAAAAGGGCTGCCACCACCGGTGACCGTTCAATCAGGGTGACATTGCACCCCAGACTGGCCAGCACAAACGAATCCCGCCCCAATCCACCGGTTGCATCGAGCACCGATGGTTTGACGCCTTTATTCAGACCCACGGCCTTGGCGATATCCTGCCCTTTGCCACCACCAAACTTGCGCCGATGCCCTGCCTTGCCACCGACAAAATCAACGACAATCGGCTTCTCTTTCGATCCTGCACGTTGAATCGCCAGCTCTCCGGATGCATCAAAAGCCACCAGAGCGCCTTCATCAACGTCTTGAAGACGGTGACTAAAGGCTGTATTAGGCTGTGCGGCCAGGCCTTCAAGCAAAGCCTGAATGGCAGGGTGATCAGAAGCAAGAAGAAATAGCGGGGTAGACATCAGTGCAAAAGAAATAAGCCATGGGGGTGGCAGAATCTAACACCTCCAGAGCAGCCGTTGCAATCTATGCACATCAGCGATATGTTCCGAAAGCCTGTTCAGGTTCACTCAGTCATAGGTTTTTACCGCTATTCCATACAACAACGATAGATTTCCCATAACCTTGTTGCTATCTTCCGCAGCTTCATTTTCATCAACCTGATGACTGGGGGTGTAGCGACTCCGTTGAGTCACTACTGATTATTGAAAAAATGCCATCGAAGAGTAACTGGCTCCAACTGACCGGAGTACCAGGAGGCTCACCCATGGCTTGCTGTAAGGATTCACCATGATCAGACATCTGGGGAAATCTGTATCCACTCTTGTAATCGCTGCTTCTCTCGCCATAGCGCCTGCGTTTGCCACAACGGCCAATGAAGGGCAGAGTACGCTTAATATCTACAACTGGTCGGATTATATCGCCGAAGACACCATAGCCAACTTTGAGAAAGAGACTGGCATTAAGGTTCATTATGATGTCTTTGACAGCAATGAAGTTCTGGAAGCCAAATTGCTTTCAGGAAAAACCGGCTATGACATCGTCGCACCATCAGCAGACTTTCTGCTTCACCAGATCAAAGCCGGGGTATACCAACCGCTGGATAAAGAGAAGCTGCCCAACTGGAAGCACCTGGACGCTGAGTTGATGACCTTGATGGAAACCTACGACCCGGATAACCAGTACTCGTTTCCCTATCTGTGGGGCACGACGGGCATCGGCTATAACCCGGAGCGGGTGAAAGCGCAGTTGGGGAAAGATGCTCCCATCAACAGCTGGAGCCTGATCTTTGATGAAAAACACATCAGCAAGCTCAGTCAGTGTGGTGTTGCATTCCTGAATGCACCAACCGAAGTGATTCCTGCGGCCCTGAGCTATCTGGGTCTTGATCCGAACTCGACCGACAGAGCGGATTACGCCAAAGCCGAAGCACTGCTGATGAAAGTTCGTCCCTACGTCACTTACTTTCACTCTTCCCGCTCAATTTCCGACCTGGCCAATGGTGATATCTGTGTCGCCATGGGCTGGTCCGGGGATATTCTGCAGGCAGCAGACCGTGCTGGTGAAGCGGACAATGGTGTAACCGTAAAGTATATGATCCCTGATGAAGGTGCTGGCCTGTGGTTTGATGCCGTAGCTATCCCCAAGGATGCCAGAAACCCTGAAGAGGCCCATATCTTTCTGAACTACCTGCTGCGTCCCGATGTGATCGCCAACATCACTGACTATGTGGCTTATGCCAACCCGAATAAATCCGCCACAGCATTAGTGGACGACGACATTCGTGAGAACCCTGGCATCTATCCAACCACTGAGGCAAAAAAACGGTTATTTGTCTTTGATGTGCTGCCTTCCAGAATTAACCGTCAGGTTAACCGCCTGTTTACCAAACTGACATCCGGTCAATAAAAGCGGCAAGGGCAAGAAAGAGTATACTCTTCCTTGCCCTTGACATATCACAGCATCGATATGATGGATCGGAACACGGACCCGGAGAGGCCAGCATAGTCCGTTAGAAAGAAGCCGAAGCCCCAGTTAATAATTGCAGTCACGGAAGACCTCCTGTTTATGAAAACAAAAACATGAAAACATGGTGTCGCCCGCTAGTAGACAAAGGAACATCCATTTTGTTCACTTCATCATCAAAATTATTTCACATCAGCCAACCAAAAAACGCTGACTGACGTAAAATCCATCAGCCTCCTAGGGAATCTTCAAGCTCTGCTTTCCAGATAGCCATGGCCAATGCCGGTACACGAAGGACTTTTGGCGTTGGTATCCACTTGTGGCGAATGCGGGAAAACACATCAAATCGCTCAGACATCCCCGCCATTGCTTCCGCAACCACACGCCCGGCAATATTGGTCAGTGCTACACCATGCCCCGTATAGCCGTGTGCCGTGTAAATATCATTTCCAAGATGCTCAATATGCGGCATATATTCCCGGGTAACCGCAAAAAAACCGCCCCAGTGGTACTCCATTTTCACATCATCAAGCTGTGGAAAGACCTTCAGCATCCGCTGACGCAGACGCTCTTTGGAGTCACTGTATTCGCCATTGAACGGATGGTTCACGCCACCAAACAGAATTCGGCCATCAGCAGTAGGACGGAAATAGTCAAGACTGTTGTTTAAGTCAGACATGGCCATTTTGTTGCTAATAGGCTGTCGTTTACCTAACGGTTCGGTAACGGCAATATACGAGGCCACCGGCAATACTTTGCTTTCCGCTTTCCGGTTAAGACCGTCAATGTAAGCGTTACAGGCCAGCAGAACCTGCTTCGCCTGCACACTGCCCTGCTCCGTCAGTATCCGGTTTGGACTGCCTTTGACCAGTTTGCTCGCCTTGCTCTGCTCGAATACGCGAGTGCCCAGCTCGATCGCTGCGCGGGCCAGGCCCAGGGTGTAGTTGAGTGGGTGCATATGACCACTGTTGGTATCGAACAGTCCACCGAGGTACTTCTCGGTTGAGGTCACTTCCCGGATTTTGTCCCGATCCCACCAGGTAACGCTGGGGTAGTTATAACGGGTCTGCTTCAGCTCCAGCCAGGACTTCAGCTCTTTTACCTGACCTGGTTTGATGGCCAATTCGATATAGTTCTGCTGGAAATCACAGTCGATATTGAACTCACGGATACGATCACGAACGATATCCAGCGACTCACAGGAGAGATCCCACAGCTGCTTTCCCCACTGCGGACCAAAGGTTTCATCCACCTCACGCAGCCCCAGACAGTAGCCCGCCAGACACTGTCCGCCATTGCGCCCGGAAGCGGCCCAGGAAATACGACCAGATTCCAGCAGTACCACATCAAAGCCCCGCTTGCGCAGTTCAATAGCCGCATTAAATCCGGTCATGCCACCACCGATGATGCACACATCCGCAGTGATATCGCCACTCAGCACCGGCTGAAGTTCCAGTGAATGCCCGGTGGCCTGATAATAGGAATCGATATATTCGCCAGCTTGGCTCATTCCAGTTGCCCACTCATTATCAAAAAACTGAACGTCAATAACGCAGAGGCCTGAGCGATGCAATCCAACCATTACATACTCATCGTCAGTCTCTGATTATGGCAGTATGGCTTTGATCACCATAAGCGGCGTGGATTATCAGGTGGATATACGATGCTGGCAATAAGTACCCGACTGCATAAAACGGTAATTATCCTACGCATGGAACGAGACACACTCGATCTGCCTGGCAATAACTCCCGGAAACGGCGCTAGGAGCCTGTCGGACTTAAGCGTCCGTAGCGAGGATTGCGAGAAATTGAGGATAAAAATTTCTGCTTCTGAGGAGAATAGCGGGGCTATTTGACGAAGAAGCAGGAATTTTTAGACCAATTTATCGCAACCGCAGTAGGACAGTCTTAAGTCCGACAGGCTCCTAGTCCCTCCCATAACCGAATCCGGATATACGTAACCTTAATTTCCACTTCCCACCCCCCGGCCTCTGCCGCTACGATATCGCCAGCCAAGGTCATAAACACATGAATTATTTATGGTTTCAATAAAAGATGTCGCCAGGGAAGCTAATGTTTCTACGGCAACCGTTTCACGGGTAGTCAATCGCTCCCCCAACACCAGTAACGAAGTGGTGCAACGGGTCTGGCAAACCATTCGGAAGCTGGGTTATCGTCCGGTGATTGGCCGACAGTCGGCAACCACTATCGGTGCGGTGGTGTCTGATGTTTCAGAACCCTTTTTTGGCCAGATGTTGAAAGGCATTGATCAGGTTGCCAGAAACCACAACAAACAGCTGCTGATCCACAATGGCCATTACAGCGAACCAACCGAGCATCAGGCCATTGAGCGACTGATCGGTCACTGCGAGTCGGCCATTGTGCACAGCAAATGGTTGTCCGATGAAACACTGATAGACTTTGCCAGCCAAATCCCCGGTTTAGTGCTGATTAATCGATACATTGAACCCATTGCTGAGCGCTGCATCGCTCTGGACAATGTTCAGGGAGGCTACATTGCTACCCGACACCTGCTGAATAAAGGTCATCAACAAATTGGCTATTTATGTTCAGACCAATTTATCGATGACGCGCAAGATCGTCTTAAAGGCCACCACAAAGCCATGGCAGAAGCGGGCATTCCTGTTGATGAACGTTATATTGCCGCCTGCCCACCCACCGAAGATGGCGGACGACTGGGGGTTTATGACTTACTGGCAAAAGGCTTACCACTGACCGCCATCATCACCTACAACGATATCATGGCCGCTGGCGTGCTGTTTGGCCTGCAGGAAAACGGCCTGCACTGTCCGCAGGACATCTCTGTCGTTGGCTATGATGATCTGGTCATTGCCCGTTATCTGCACCCGAAACTGTCCACTGTCCGTTACCCCATTGCCATTATGGCTGAACAGGCGGCACGACTGGCCATCAGCCTGAGCGATAAGAACAGGGGAAAGGTAACAGGCCAGATAATGATGCCGACTTTTGTTGAACGCAGCAGTGTGCAAGCACCAAACCTGTATCAACAAACAGGCTGACACCAGAAAATGTAACAGTTACATAAGTTTGAGCTGGATCAACACTTTTTCCCGCCTTCACAGATAAGATACATCATGTTGAAGTATGAAAATTCTGGATAACTGTCGTCAATAATCTCACCACCAGGTGAAATGATCTGTGACTCCAGAGACAGGAAAATGATTTAGCCAACCTATGAGTAAATTCATGCAGCGCGACTGGGAAAGCCCACAAATCACCGCACGCAGCCGACTGGCAAGCCATACCCCTATGAGCAGCTGGCGCAGTGAGCCACAAGCTCTGGCAGACAATGCCAGTGATTCGGTATTAAGTCTGGATGGCCAGTGGGCTTTTGCACTGTATGACTCTCCGGAACAGGTCCCTGAAACATTTTCAAGGGAGGGATCTGACCCGACACAGACCATTACCGTTCCCGGTAACTGGCAGCTACAGGGCTTCGATAAGCCCATCTATACCAACGTCAAGTATCCGTTCCCCTGCAACCCACCCCGGGTGCCTGTGACGAACCCGACTGGCTGCTACTCCACCACATTCACCCTGCCTGAGCAGTGGCAGGAAGATAGCCAGACCCGGGTGATCTTTGATGGCGTAAACAGTGCCTTCTATCTCTGGTGTAACGGCAAGTCCGTGGGCTATTCACAAGACAGCCGACTGGCCGCCGAGTTCGATTTGACACCATACCTTCAGGCCGGAGAGAACCGCTTATGCGCAATGGTCATCCGCTGGTCCGATGGCAGCTACCTGGAAGATCAGGATATGTGGTGGCTAAGCGGCATTTATCGTTCAGTCCGCTTGCTCAACAAGCCACACCAACGTATGGTGGATATTCGCGTCACACCTGACCTTGATGACCGCTACGAACACGGCAAACTCACTATTGTTGCCGACACCAGGAATGCTGATGACCTGGCCATTCGAGCGACGCTGTATTTGGCCAAAGACGTCATTGCCACCACCACATCCGCCATTGGTACCGCACCGATGGACGAAAAAGGGGGGTATAACGATCGCACATGTCTGCAACTGGATATCAACCATCCGCAAAAGTGGAGCGCAGAGGCACCCAACCTTTATCGCGTTGTGGTCACGCTGACGGATCCACAATCAAACAGCGATATTGAAAGCGAAGCCTACGACGTTGGATTCCGTAAGGTAGAAATCAAAGATGGCCTCCTGCAATTAAACGGACAGCCATTAATGATTCGTGGTGTGAACAAGCACGAGCACAACCCGGCGACCGGTCATTTTGAAACGGTAGACGATGTTCGTGAACACCTGATACTGATGAAACAGCATAATTTCAATGCTGTGCGCTGTTCACACTACCCGCACCAACCAGCATTCTATCAGCTGTGTGACCGCCTGGGCCTCTATGTGGTTGACGAAGCCAATATTGAAACCCACGGCATGACCCCCATGCGCAAACTGGCCGACGACCCGATGTGGGCCAATGCGTTCCTGGAGCGGATGATGCGCATGGTGGCGCGGGACTTTAACCACCCATCCATCATCATCTGGTCACTGGGTAATGAATCAGGCTACGGTGCCGCCCATGATGCCATGTACCAATGGACCAAACGGACCGACCCGTCTCGCCCAATACAGTATGAAGGTGGTTGTTCCGATACCCCCGCAACAGACATCATCTGCCCAATGTATGGCCGTACTGATCAGGATCAGCCACAGCAGTTCCTGGGCAAAAACAAATGGGCATTGACCAAGTGGGTCGGCATGCCCAACGAAACCCGACCAATTATCCTGTGTGAATATGCCCATGCCATGGGCAATAGTCTGGGCGGTTTTGCCGAGTATTGGGATGCGTTCAGAAAGCACCCCCGCCTGCAAGGTGGTTTCATCTGGGACTGGGTGGACCAGGGACTGGACAAGTTCGACGACAATGGTCAGCACTTCTGGGCATACGGCGGTGATTTTGGTGACCAGATCAACGATCGCCAGTTTTGCATCAATGGGCTGGTATTCCCGGATAAAACACCGCACCCCGCACTGTTTGAAGCCAAAAGAGCACAGCAGCCGTTTACTTTCGAATTAGTGGCAACCCGACCACTCACCGTGAAAGTCACCAGCGAAGCCTGCTTCTGCAGCACCGACAACCATCAACTGGTGTGGCAGCTGATGGCGGGCGAAGAGGCCCTGGTTGCTGGCGAAGTCACGCTGAATATTGCGCCCCACTCCTCAGAACTGCTGGTACTGTCTGAGCAGTCACTGACCATCAACGGCAAACAGCCACGACTGGATCTCTCTATTATCCAACCTGAAGCAACCGACTGGTCCGAAGCCGGCCACGAAGTCGCACGCCAACAGTTTATGTTGACGGGATCGCTGATCAATCAAGCGGTTACTCCTCGCTTACCAACCTCTGCGGTCATCAATGAGGCCGACAGCAGCTTTACTGTCAATGCGGCAGAAAACAGCTGGACGATTGATCGTAACAATGGCCAGCTGGTGAGCTGGGTAAAAGACGGCAAAGAACAACTGCTCACCCCGTTGGCAGACAATTTCTACCGGGCACCGTTGGATAACGATATTGGTGTCAGTGAAGTTGACCGTCCGGATCCTAATGCCTGGATGCCACGCTGGGAGCGGGCCGGATTAAACAACCTGCAACACCGCTGCCTGCTGGTTGAATGTGATGCTGAGAAAGGGCTGGTTCTGTCTCACCATGGCTATTTCCATCCGGAACAACCGGAAAAAGAGATTCTGCGCAGCGTATGGACCTATCAGTTTGCCGCCAACGGCAGTGCCCGTATTGATATTGAGGTCACTGTTGATGGTGATATGCCGCCTATGCCCCGCATCGGTGCCTGCCTGAGACTGAAGGAACAACCGGCACAGGTGAACTGGTTTGGCCGTGGGCCCCACGAAAACTATCCAGACCGCAAGTTAAGCGCGGATATCGGACACTGGGAACAGTCCCTCAAGGCCATGCACACGCCTTATATTTTCCCAAGCGACAATGGTCTGCGGTGCGATACCCAGGCGCTGATGCTGGGCGATATCCGGGTAACAGGACAGTTCCATTTCAGTGTCAGCCCGTACGGTCAGGCACAATTGGCCAGGGCAACACATACCCACGAGCTTCAGGAAGAAAAAGGCATTTTTGTCTATCTGGATGGCTTCCACATGGGTATTGGTGGTGATGATTCCTGGACGCCGAGCGTTCGGCCTGAGTACCTGTTGACTCAACCAATGTACCAGTGGTCGTTCGAACTGTCGTGATCACACGTTGATAACCCTGAATCCACAGTGATACAGGGTTATGACCAGCAAGCTTTGAAACACCCTGAGACGGTTAATGGTTCAGAATTAACCGTCTGCCGGGATTCACTACATTTTATTGCTGTTTCTAAACAGGGGGGTTAACTCTTCATTAAATGGAGGGTTAATTCAGATGCAATTCTCAATTGGCGAAAATGACAATGAATGCTCATGCAGATAGTCAGCATATAACGCTGAAAACCAAAGCATCTTATGGCCTGGGTGCCCTGGGAAAAGATTTTGCCTGTTCTATTATCTATATCTTTTTAATGTTCTATTACACCGATGTCGTTGGCCTCTCGGCCGCCTTCGTCGGTTCCCTGTTCTTCGTTGCCCGTTTTATTGATGCATTTACTGATCCTTTGATGGGCATGATCGTTGATAATACCCGCTCCCGGTTCGGTAAATTCCGCCCATGGATTCTCATCGGTACACTGATTAACTCCGTGGTGTTATTGATGGTATTCAACACCCATCAGTTTGAAGGCACCTTTGTTTATTTTTATGCAGCGGTAACCTACATCCTCTGGGGAGTCACCTACACCATTATGGATATTCCTTACTGGTCGATGATTCCATCGCTTTCCAGCAAACGGGAAGAACGTGAGCACCTGGTGGTCTGGCCACGTATTTTTGCCAGCATCGCCTGGACCGTAATGGGAACTTATGGTCTTTATGCTGTTGGTGTTTTTGGTGGCGAGAATAAAGGTCAGGGCTTTTTCTACCTGAGCATCGCCATTGTTATTTCATTTATCGCCAGTGCGCTGATCACCTTTTTCCAGGTCAAGGAAAAAGTCGTCAATCAAAAAGTGTCCGGTGAGAAATTCAATATTTCCGATGTCAAAAAGATCATTGGTGATAATGATCAGCTGAAGTCCCTGATCGGATTTGTACTGTCGTTTAATATTGCCATTCAGTTAGTGGGTGGCTTTGCCATCTATTACTTCACCTACGCCATTGGTAAACCGGAACTGTTCCCAATGTTCTCCTTGGTGGCCGGGGTTGCTGAATTCTCAGGTATCTTCCTGTTCCCCTGGATTGCTAAAGTAGTCAATCGCCGTTTGATGTGGCCCCTGGCCTGCGGCTTTCCGATTCTGTGCAGCTCCGTACTCTACTTTTCCAGCGTGATTGCCCCGGAAAGCGCCATTCTGGTAGGTCTGGCCGGTGCTGCCCTGAAATTTGGCAACGGTCTGTTCAATGGTCTCTCTACGGTTATGCTGGCTGATGTAGTGGACTACGGCGAAACCAAAACCGGCTTGCGCAGCGAGAGCATTATCTTTTCAGTGCAAACCATGCTGGTGAAATGTGCCGGTGCCCTGGCAGGTTTCCTGATCGGTTTTGGTCTGACGTTTATCGGCTATGTGCCCAACGTTGTTCAGACACCGGAAACCATTGTCGGACTGAAAGTGCTGATGATCCTGATTCCCGCAGTACTGATTGCCCTGAGCGCCATCATCTACAAAAAGACTTATCGTCTGGATGCCCGCTTTAGCAAGGATGAAAGTGCTGTAGCTGCTATTGTCTGAAGACCGGTAGTTCACAAATAACCTGTTTTTTGCCCCCCTTATGTGGGGGTATTTTTGTTGAATAGTCAGAACCATTTCTTACGAGCATATTCTCAAGAGCACATTGTGATGAGCAAACCGTTAATACACCTTTTCACAGACACCACCAGCCTGGTGATCAAGGCAGGCACCTCCCTTCCGGTGATGCTTTACTGGGGCAAGCGCCTGCCCGACGGCATTGATCTGGAAGGCTTCTTTACCGCTAACCACCACCCGGTTCCCCAGGCCCGAATTGATACCGATACCCTGGTCTCTCTCTGCCCGGAACACGCCCGGGGACTGTTCACGTCGCCAGGTCTTGAAGGCAGCCGTCAGGGTGACAGCTGGTCACCGGAATTCACCCTGGAAGAGAAGACACTGGTCAATAATCAGGTGTTGTTTTCCAGCAGGGATACCCGTGCCGGCTTAAAACTGGTGATCCGCATGGGCCTGAATACCACCTCACATGTACTGGAAACATCGCTGGAACTCACCAATGAAGGGGATACACCTTACCAGCTGAATAAACTGTCCAATACCCTGCTACTGCCCACCCACGCCAGGGAAATCATGTACTTTCATGGTCGTTGGACCCACGAGTTTCAAACTGAACGCAAACTGCTGGATCGCAGCGGTTTTATCCTGGAAAACCGCCGGGGCAGAACTTCTCACGAGCACTTTCCGGGCATGATGATTGGCCAGCCCAACTTCAGCGAAACCGCCGGTAAAGTCTATGGCTTCCACCTGGGATGGAGTGGTAACCACCGCTTTCATGCCGAAGCGATGAGTGATGGACGCCGCTATCTGCAGGCCGGTGAACTGTTGATGCCGGGAGAAGTCGAGCTGGCACCCGGTGCAAGCTATACGACACCAACCCTATACAGCACCTACAGCAACAAAGGTCTGAACGGCATCAGCCAGAATTTCCACTGCCACGTGCGCGCTGAAATCATCCGCTTCCCCGAACCGGAAAAAGTGCGTCCTGTCCATTTGAACACCTGGGAAGGCATCTACTTCGACCACAACCCGGACTACATTCTGAAAATGGTGCGCTCAGCGGCAGAAATCGGCGTGGAGCGTTTTATTATTGATGACGGCTGGTTCCGCGGTCGTAATGATGACAAAGCCGCGCTGGGGGACTGGTACCTTGACCAACAAAAGTACCCTCAGGGTCTGCAGCCCATTATCGATTGTGTGAAAGAACACAATATGGAGTTTGGCCTCTGGTTTGAACCGGAAATGATCAGCCCGAACTCTGACCTCTATCGGGCCCATCCGGATTGGATGCTCTGTACTGAAGGCTACGATCAGGTCACCATCCGTAACCAGTACGTACTGAATCTGCAGATCCCGGAAGCCTTCGACTACGTTCTGGAACGTCTCGACAGCATGCTCAGTGACTATGATATCCGCTACATCAAATGGGATATGAACCGGGAACTGGTACAACCGACACACCATAATCGTGCTGCCTTCCATGGCCACGTTCAGGCTTATTATCGACTGGTGGATGAAGTCCGCAAACGACACCCGCTGGTGGAAATTGAAACCTGTTCCGGTGGCGGCGGCCGGGTTGACTTCGAAGTACTGAAGCGCACCCACCGCTTCTGGGCATCGGACTGTAATGATGCCCTGGAAAGACAAACCATTCAGAAGGGTGCCAGCTACTTCTTCCCGTTGGAAATTACCGGAGCCCATATCGGGGCAACGCTTTGCCACACCACGGGCCGCCAGCATAACCATGACTTCCGGGGTATTACCGCCTTGTTTGGTCATATGGGGGTAGAGCTGGACCCGGCCAGTGCTTCAGAGGAAGAGAAGCGCTCCTTTGCCAAATACATTGCCCTGCACAAGTCCTTAAGACACCTGTTGCATACCGGTGATCATTTCCGCTGTGACACCGCCCATAAAGCGTCACAGGCCTGGGGAGTTGTTAGCACCGATAAGCAGGAAGCCGTGGTGATGTTCGCCCAGCTGGATATGCCTGAGTATGCTATGTCCGCCACTGTGCAAATTCCCGGCCTGGACCCGGAAAAAGACTATAAGGTTCAGGTATTGGAAAAAAGCTCTTCCGATATTTACATGAAACAGTGTCCACCCTGGATGACAGAGCCTGCCATTATGAGCGCTGCCCTGCTTGAACAGGTGGGTCTGATGATGCCAGTGATGCAACCGGAAAGTGCACTGCTGATTAAGATTACGCAGGTTTGAATTTAACGAACCTCGCGGAATTCTCCATCCATAGCGTCTAAGCGCTTGGGTGGAGATGGATAGGGCCGCCCGGGTAGCGACCAGCCCGTGGAGGGCTGGAAAAACCCTCAATATACTATGAATTTTCTACTGGTAAGTTTGTCAATTACCATGAGAGCCTACAAGTACAGAATTTACCCGAATGCCGAACAGAAAGTGTTGCTTGCCAAGCACTTTGCTTGCATTCGGCATGTTTATAACTGGGTACTTGCTGAAAAAGAAAAGCATTACCAGGAAATAGCGGTTGTGTAAAGAGTTCTCCTGTAGAGATACCTGACAGCGCAGGTTCTACGGCGAAAGGTGCAGAGGATTCTCTGTATGCGTCAAAGAAGCCCCCACTATAACCGCCTTAGCGGTTTAGTGGTGGGAGTATTTCACTACGATAACTGTTTTATAACGTCCCGGGTTTTCAGATTTTGTCTGGAAACCCGATTTTTGTGATCGTATAAGACGCTCAGGCCTTTTTATCCCGCGTTTTGGTCAGCATCTCATCCATCAAGACGCTGGTATAGACGAACCATCTCTTCTACCATGTCTTGAGCCAATATCGAAGTCATCAGGTGGTCCTGAGCATGAACCATCAGCAGGTTAACCGGCACTTTTCCTTCACCGCTATCTGCAGCAATCAGTGCGGTTTGCATTTTATGCGCTAAACGGCTGGATTCACGGGAGCTGCCAAGAGACGTTTCAGCCAGATCGAAATTACCGGCTCTGGCGTGAGATAACGCTTCCATCGCCAGGCTTCTCGCTTCACCGGACTTTACGATCAATTCCATTACAACATTATCAACGTTCACAACATTATCCTTACAAAGACCTGCCAATAACAGCAGGCAAACAGTCTGTTTAAAGCCAAATAATATTTATGCTTTTTCCAGTAAAGCTACTGCCTGATCCAGCACTTTTTCACCGTTCATCATTCCGTAAACCATTGGTTCAATGGCTGCTACAGATTTGTTTAACTTTGCGGCCTCAGTCTGGAAATCAGCCAGTTTGTATTTCACTTGCGGTCCAAGAAGGCAAGCGTCGTATTTAACAATAGCACTACTAAATTCATCCATGGGAACTGCGGCAATTTCTATTTCAATGCCGCGCTGAGCTGCAGATTGCTCCATTTTTTTAACTAGCATACTTGTTGACATACCAGCGCTGCAGCACAGAAAAACCTTCTTCATGACATTTTCCTAATTTGTTAAGTTGTTAACTTTCACTGCACCATTTCCTCATAAAGACAAGCAATGGTGCTATTGAATCTATGACCTAAAGAGACTCGCCATTAGTGGCAATGACTTCTTCATACCAGTGGTAGCTCTGCTTTTTCTTTCGCTGCAGGTTCTCGCGATCCACATAGACAAATCCGTACTGTTTTTTGTAGCCATTCAGCCAGCTCAACAGATCAATCCATGACCAGGCGTAGTAACCTTTCAGGTTGATGCCTTCACTAATGGCTTGCTTACAAGCGAGCAAATGGCGACGAATGTAATCTATGCGAGCCTCATCCAGTACTTCACCATTGACGATTGGGTCTTCATCTCCCAAACCGTTTTCAGTGATGTAAATTGGAATATCACCGTAACGGTCTTTGATTCGATGCATGCTGTCGCGCAGCGCATCGGGACAGATCTCCCAAAGCCACTTGGTATACTCAAACTGCTCTGTGTCTAAAACTGTACGATAACGGCCGCAGAAGCTTGCCGTTCCGGCTGCACCAGTATTACTCTCACGCCCATTGCTGTGGCTAGTCTCAGAGTTATTTGCAGCTACCCGGGAAGGTTGGTAATAATTGATGCCGATGAAGTCACTTTTTGCCTGCTTTAAAAGACTTATGTCGTCTTCTGTGATATCCAACTTGCCATAGGCTTCTTCAATAGCAGCCAGATATTCTGCCGGATACTCTCCTTTCAAAATCGGGTCGTAATACCAGTGGAATGAATACGATTCTGACCACCAGGTAGCTTCACGATCAGCAACACTATCGGTGTATGGGTAAGCTGGGTTGATTACGTTGGTTATCCCTATTTCACCGGTGCCCCCTATTTCGCGGTATGCCTTAACCGCACGGGCATGTGCCAAATTGACGTAGTGGCTGGTCTGATACAGCAGATGCGGATTACTTTTAGCCGGAGGGTGCGCTTCTGTCACATAGCCAAACATCTGGAATACAATTGGTTCATTGAAAGTAATCCAGTGGTTAACCCGATCACCAAATCGCTCAAAACACAGACGGGCATATTCTTCAAAAGCATCAACGCACTCACGGGATTCCCAGCCATCAACCTCATCTTGTAATGCCTGAGGCAGATCCCAGTGATAGAGGGTGACGAAAGGTACAATGCCGTGTTTTATTAACTCATCGATCAGGTTTGAATAAAACTCAATTCCTTTCTCATTGACTCCACCACGACCTTTCGGCATAACCCGTGGCCAGCTGATGGAAAAGCGATAGCTCTTTAAGCCCATCTCTGCCATTAACGCAACATCTTCTTTGTATCGGTTGTAATGGTCAGCAGCAACATCACCGGTGGTGCCATCAAATGTTTTTCCGGGAATACGAACAAAGTTGTCCCAAATGGAAGGTCCTTTGCCATCTTTATCCCATGCACCTTCAACTTGATAGGCAGCTGTAGCAGCTCCCCAGAGGAAATCAGCTGGAAATGTCATGCGTTAATCTCTGTTGCTATTAATGATGAATGTTTCACCATATTTTTGGTCTTTGTTTGAGCAGGTCGTAACTCCGCATTAAATATATACGACACTGCAATACTAGTTAATGAATTCTTTCAGGCAGCCACTGCAGCGCCGGAAGCAATGCCTGGCTGCTCATCTTGCTGCTCTTGAGCTAAGAGTGTTTTTTCATAAGCTTTGACAAACGGGTAGTAAATGATCAATGCGTTAACAGCCAGAAGTAGAGCAAGCAGGCCAGAACCTATTGCCCAGTTTGCAGCCCAGGCTGCACCGATCGGAGCGGGGGTTGTCCATGGCGCCAGGCTGACAGCCGCATCAATAATGCCAAACTTGATGGCTGCGTAGGCAATAGAGGCATTAATGACCGGACCGAACACAAACGGGATGAAGAACGTCGGGTTCATCACAATGGGCATGCCGAAGATAACTGGTTCGTTAATATTGAACAGACCCGGTACTGCACTCACTTTCCCAATCGACTGTAGGTGAATAGAGCGGCTGCGAATTAACAAAAATGGCAGCAGCATGGTTGCACCGGCACCACCAATAACGATAAAGAATGAGTGAAATGGTTCGGTGTAAGTGAATGGTAAGGTAATGCCGTGAGCCAGCGCAGCTTGGTTTTCAGTCAGGTTGGCGAGCCAGAAGGGTGTCATGATACCGGCTACAATGGATGATCCATGGATGCCCGCAAACCAGAGCAAATGGACCAGCAGTACCGCCAGCACAACAGAAAAATAGTTGTCGGATGCACTTACCAGCGGTTTAAACATAGCCATGATTACTTCAGGCAACTGCATACCAAACTGGGTCTCAACAAATATGCTGAGTGGGTAAAGAGTCAGTATTACGGCAACAATCGGTGTAAGAGTATCAAAAGAGTTGGCTATTTGCGGTGGTACCTGCTCTGGCAGTTTAATCGTCAAGCCTTTCTTTTGCATGAAACGTTGCAGCTCAACGGCATAGATGGCCACTAAAATACCGGTAAAAATGCCAGTTCCACCCATAAACGCTGCGGACAAATTACCATCATGCATTGGTGAGCTGACCAGCATAAAACTCATCAATGCCAGCATAGTGCTGGAAAAAGCAGACATGCTGTAGCGATTCGCCAAGCTGAAAGCAACGCCTGCGGTGATAAACAGAGTCATGACACCCATAGTCATATTGAAGGGCATTAAAATTTGCTCTTGATATTGTGCTGCAAACTTTAACCAGGCTTGTGCAAGCCAATTTTGGGTTTGAGGATCAAAAGGAGGAAATGCAAATGCTAGCAAGCAGCTGCCAACAATCAAAAATGGAATAGCGGCAATAAAGCCATCCCTGATAGAACTGATGTGCTGCTGTGCAGCAACTCTACCAGCAACAGGTCCTATGTACTGCTCAATAAAGGTTGATATCCGGTCTGATACCATACTCATCAGAATCACCTGCGGATCACATAAAAGGTCGCGTTAGATTTACACACTCATTTTTTAAAAAAACTGACTTAGAGCAAAAAATACTGATCGAATAAAAGACAAATATATTTTTTTTGACCCAGAGCAAACGTTTGCTCTTTTTTTCTTGGGAACATATACGCACGTTAAATTCATGTGTGTCCTGAGATGGTAACCATTAAAGATGTAGCCCAAATGGCTAATGTAACCCCTTCCACTGTTTCCAGGGTGATCAACAATACCGGACGAATCAGCGACGGCACTCGCCTACGTGTACAGCAGGCTATCAGGGAAAGTGGTTACCGATTTAACCGAAGTGCCAGGGCTCTGGTAACGAAAAGCTCAGGTATTATTGGCTTTGTCACTAATCCTGACGATGGTTTTTTCTATGCCAATCTTTTACAGGTGTTATCACAATGCGTTCTCAGCCAGAACCAGCAACGCTTGATGCTTGAGTTTGGCCACGGAAATGAGGCCGGAGAACTTGAAGCGGTTAATCGGCTATTATCGGAGTCTTGTGAAGCAGTGTTCGTCTATTCACGGCACATCTCGGAGTCGTCTGCTAAGCAGCTGGTTGAGACTAATAACATACCCATTATTTTTTTGAACCGCTATTTTTCTTCAATACGTGCTAACTGTGTGAGTGTTGACAATATTGCTTGTGGCTATCTAGCAACCTCCCTACTTATTAATAAAGGCCATCGAAATATTGCTTGTATATATGGCTGCTCTCCTTATACCAGCGGTATTGAGAGATGGGAGGGATATCGCTTGGCGATGGCTGAATATGCTATTCCAATTAATGATCAACTGACGTTTTCTGGTCTTTATGAACCACAAGTTGGCTGGGATGCTGTACATCAATTTCAACCTCATTATTTTACAGCCATTTTTTCCTGTAGTAGTGGACAGTCTATGGGAGCTATAAATGCCCTGCATCAGTTAGGTTATCGGGTTCCGGATGATGTTTCCCTGATCAGTATTGATAATCACGTACTTAACGATTATGTGAGGCCGACGCTTACGGCCATTGAAATTCCTCTGGCTAAGCTGGTTACTACGGCGTTAGATCGTATCCGTTTGTTGAAAGAAGGGGTTAAGACACTCGGACTTACTCGCATTACCGGGGAACTGGTCGAGCGGGAAAGCGTACGGGAGATAGGCTGGGAGGCTGACCGAGAATAGACTGCCCTACTGCGGTGGCAGCAAATTGGTCTAAAAAGTCGGAAATTTTCTGCCATCGTCAGACCTGCAGCGCAAGGATCTTGAGCTGATTGTGTGTCGGCGTAAAAGCGCCCAGTATATGGTACTGCGGGCCAAAATTATCCTCGCTGGTGCGGAAGGTAAAAGTCTTCATAAAACATCACAGGATCTGGAGTGTAATCGAGAAACCGTCACTCACTGGCGTAATACCAATTCCGCCTTCTAAATATGAGATCGAGCAAGTCATTTTGGACAGCTGGGCAAGGCGGAATGACGAGTAATAGCAGGGCTATTGCGAGGAATTCCAACGAAGATCCAGCTGTCCAAAATGGCTGCGCAGTTCATATTTAGAAGGTGGAATTGGTATAAGCACTGGGTTGAGCGTAGCGATGATCTTTCGGTGCTGGAACGCCTCAAGGAAGCCCCACGCCCCGGAGCCATACCCAAGTTTAATGCAGAACAAATTTGCCAGATTATCGCCATGTCTTGCGACAAACCTGAAGACCATGGTTATCCCTTCAGTCATTGGTCAGAAAACTCATTGAGTTCTTCAATGAGAGGATGGCCAAGCCATTTAAGTGGACTTTCAAAGGCCGTCCTCTGCAGGTGTGAATATGCATGGGTATTAAGGCTTGGACACACTAGTCCGTGAATTTTATTAACAGCCCCAGTTCTCTTGCAAATTTCTTCTTGTTCATAGTCGGGGAAGCTGCATTTGAGCCAGCTCTCCAGAAGCCATTAAGGTCCTTTTGGCAAAACCGCAACTCTGGCAAAAACCCAATGATCTCTCTATTATCCGTACTCAATTAAAAAGCATGGATAAAACTAAAAGTCAGCTTATGCCAATTCTTTCATTTCTTCTCGGAGTGCTCCTGACGTGGCTGTTTATGTCAGGCCTGATGGCTCAGGGTCTGGCACTGTTGATACGTATCTGGTGGCCATCGTCAAGCCGCGAGCGCGAGTTGAAGGTTGATCAGTGGCTGTTGAATACCCCGTTACAGCCCTCCTCCGGCTGGCGCTTGCCGGGTTACTGGAGAGACACGTCCCAATACCGGCAGGCCTGCTCGGAAATGGCGGGGTTACTGGCCGACAAAGCCTGTCTGTCCAGTCAGGATGAAGTCCTTGATGTCGCTTTCACCAGCCATGATCAGTTGCTGGTCTGGCTGGATTATTACCAGGTTCAGCACCTGACGGCAATCGCCAGTGATGAGCAACAGATGGCCCAGGCACTGGAGCATTGCGGGCATTTCAATACGCTTAAACTGGTGCGGGGGGGTGACAAGTCACTGGCAGAACGGCCAGAGAATAGCTGCGACAAGTTAATCGGCCTGGACTGCGTGTACCATCTGGAGTCCCGCTCTCATTTTTTCAGCCATGCCAGGAAAGCACTAAGGCCGGGAGGCACTCTGGCGTTTACCGATATGGTGCTGGCCCGGCCATTTCAGGACCGTCGGGAACAGCGTCTGGTAAACAAGCTTGGTCGTATATCAGGGCTCCTGGTTGAAGATATGCCAGTCAAAGAGACCTACGAAAACCTGCTTAACCAGCATGGGTTTGAGCAGGTTGAGATTCTGGATATTACCGATGATGTCCTTTCCGGTTTCTGTTTCTGGTTTGGTCAACACTACCAGAGCCTTTCAGCATTCACACGTTCCAAGATGTGGATCAGGCTGCGACTGCAAGTCTGGTTTATTCGCTGGATGCTTCACCGGGAGCAACTGCGCTATCTGATGATTATTGCCCGCTGACAGGCTCATATAAGTAGCTAACCATATGAAATCATATATTTCTGACTCCTTGTTCAGGGACTCTGCTTCGTTACAACTCCGGTCACATAGCTACGGCTATGCTCCCTCCGTTGTGCCTCACATAGCACCTGCCCAAGTAGCCAGAAATATATGATTCCATATGGCCAGCTACTTAGTTTATCCACAGCTTTTGTGGATAAACTTGTGACAACACTCGGGATAGTTCACAAACACCTGTCAATTCAGGCCACCCGGACAGTTTGATTAAAAAATGATCAGACCGGCCTACTGGCATCCGTTCAAGTCTGTTTATTCACGGACAATAAACGAATCTTCTTAATAA